>CAXTLD010000015.1:0-53800 GCA_964245045.1 uncultured Acidobacteriaceae bacterium
CGGCCCCCGGCCGTTTTCCCGTCTTACCGTTCCGGGGGGGGGGGTTGCCCCGGGGGGGGGGGTGGGGGGGGGGGCAGCTCGGTTTGGCCCATGGAGCGCAGGATCTGTTGCATCTGCAGCGAGGGCTCGGCCTCGTCGGACACGATGCAGGAGGGGCTGTCCGCGAGGCGCGCTGAGACGCGCACGTCTTTGACTCGATCGCCCAGGGTGGCTTTGAGCTTGTCGAGCAGAGGTTGGAGCGCTTCGGTGGCGTCGGGTTCGGGTTCCTGCTTTAGATCCTCACCCGTAGAGGCCTTGCTGACGGCCTTGAGGTCGAGCTCGCCGACCTTGTCCACGCCGGCAAAGATGATCTCGTCGAAGTCGTCGTCCAGGATGAGGACCTCGATGTCCTTCTTGCGGTAGATCTCAAGCAACGGTGAGGTCCGGAGCAGGGCTTCCTTGCCGCCGGTGATGTAGTACAGGCTCTTCTGGTCCGGCTGCATGCGGGATATCGCGTCGGCAAAGGAGGTAAGGCCCTCGACCTTGGTGCTCTTCACGCGGATCAGGTCGAGGATGGCTTCGCGGTTGGCGTAATCCGAGTAGAGACCTTCCTTCAGTGGGCGATTGAACTGCGCGATGAAGGTGAGGTATCGCGCAGGTTCCTTTTCCGCGGCGGATTTCAGCTCGGAGAGGATCTTCTTGACCGAGGCCGAGCGAATGGTGGTGAGAATGCGGTTCTGCTGCAGGATCTCGCGGCTAACGTTGAGCGGCAGGTCTTCGGAGTCGATAATGCCGCGCACAAAACGGAGGTAGGTAGGCAGCAGCTCCTTGGAGTCGTCCGTGATGAAGACGCGTTTGACGTAGAGCTTCACGCCGGGCTTGAAGTCGGCCTGGTAGAGGTCGAACGGCGCGCGCGACGGAACAAAGAACAGCGTCGTGTATTCGAGGTTGCCCTCGGCGCGGGTGTGGAACCAGAACAGCGGGTCTTCCGGGTCGCCGGACAGGGATATGTAAAGCTCCTTGTAGTCATCGTCAGTGAGCTCGGACTTGGAGCGACGCCAAAGGGCAGAGGCGATGTTGACCTGTTCGGTTGCTCGGGCTTTCGTTGAGGTCTTCGTCTCTGCGTCCCACTCGGGTTTGTCGTAGGTGAGGAAGATGGGGAAGGCGATGTGGTTGGAGTACTTCTTGACGATCTCCTGCAGGCGCCAGCTGTTGGCGTACTGCTTGCCTTCGTCGTTCAGGTGTAGGGTGACACTGGTGCCCGCGACGGCCCGGGCGTCGGGGCTGTCGGCCGGCACGGGCTCGAGGTCGAAACCGGACTTGCCGTCGGAGGACCAGCGCCAGGTCGCGCCTTCGCCCGCCTTGCGGGAAAAGACTTCGACGCGGTCGGCGACCATAAACGCGGAGTAAAAGCCAACGCCAAACTGCCCGATGAGGTTGGAATCTTTCCGGGCGTCGCCGGAGAGCTGCGACAGAAAGTTCTTGGTGCCGGAACGCGCGATCGTGCCGAGGTGCGCGACCAGGTCGTCGGCGTTCATGCCGATGCCGGTATCGGCGATGGTGAGCGTCTTCGCGTCGGCACCCTCGTCGCTGAGCGTGAGGTCGATGCGGGGGTCGAACGGCGTGTTCTTGAAAGCTTCGTCGATCACGGTGAGGTGACGCAGCTTATCGAGCGCGTCGGAAGAGTTGGAGATCAACTCGCGGAGAAAGATCTCCGGGTGCGAATAGAGCGAGTGGATGATGAGTTGGAGAAGCTGGCTGACTTCGGTTTGGAACTCTTGGGTCGGCATAGGTGTCGGCTTTCATTATAGAAAACCTGCCGAGTGAGGACGACAGGGCCCGCCCGAAGCCAGGCTGTCGTCAAAAATTATCCGGTTCAGGCCCTCTTCGGCGGCGAAGGAGGCCGGTCATGCCGGCGAGGCCGGTGCCGAGGAGGACGAGCGAAGAGGGCTCGGGTGTAGGGGCGACGGCGTTGGCGAAGTCTTGAGCGAGGAGGCCGTCGACCGCGGTGGTGGGGTGGATCTGGTCGACAAACAGGTAGCCGGGGCAGGTTGGGTCGGCGCTGTTGCCGAGGCACGGGGTATGGGTGAGAGTGTTACCGGGCGCGTTGGACAGAAGGGTGTTTAGAAAGGCGTTGGTGTCGAAGTAGGTGACCCCGGCGGGAAGGGTGCTTTGGAGATCAGCGTCGAAGGCGCTGCTGTAGGCGGCGGCGAGGGGGTTGCCGTAGAACTCGGGGGTCAGGGCAAGGTTGGGGAGGTCGGGGACGAGGATGTGGGTGGCGCCGTCGAGTTCGAGGGTACTAACGATCTGGTCGATGTCGGCGGCAGCGGTGGCGGGGTCGCCGCCGGAGATGAAGTCATCGGCGCCACCCCAAACGACGAACAGCGAGCTGGGCGCGAGCGCGGCGGGGATGCTGACGGCCCCGAGCTGGGCAAGCATGCCGGGCACGCCAAAGGCGCCGAGGCTGGTCTGGGTACCCCCATCGGTGATGTTGCCGAGGCCGGTGGTGGCGCCAGCGACAGCGAAGTCGGCGAGCGGGGCTCCGAGCTGGGTGGCGAGTTGCTCGACGGCGACAGGCCCGTTGGAGTAGCGACCGTTGTAGTACGGCGGCGAGGGCGGCGCGAGGCCGCCTGAGAGTTTGTATAGGTTGCCGTTGTCGGAGAGGCTGTCGCCCAAGACCACGACCGAGGAGAACGTTGTGGCCCGTGCGGGCAACGTGACCGCGATCAGCAGGGCGGCGAAGGCTGCAAGAGGGGCGAGGGAACAATTGCGCACGAGGGTCCTCCAGTGAGACGGCGATGCTGTTCTTGGCTCCGGGCCTGGGTCTCTGAATGCGCCGGAATGTGAGTGGAGTAGCCCCCTGACTATAAAGTTAGACAGTTGCCTTGACAAGGAAATGTTTCGGGCGTGAGGTTAAGACATGCCTGACCGCCTGATGGACACTGCGACGAACGGATCGACCAGCAATGGTGCGGGAATGACGACCGACGATGTGGTGCGGATTACCCGCGAAACGAACTACGGCACGTGGCGATTCCAGAAGGGCTGGACGCCCATGCACCTCGTCGACGCGGAAGGGTGCTACATCGTCGACGCGGCAGGGAAGCGGTATTTGGACTTCAGTTCGCAGTTGATGTGCATGAACCTGGGCCATAAGAATGCGGCGGTGATCGAGAGCATCGCCGCGCAGGCGCGGGAGCTTGCGTATGCCATGCCGGGGTATGCGACGACGGCGCGAGCGGAGTTATCGCAATTGCTACTGGAGGTGCTACCAAAAGGGCTGAATAAGTTCTTTTTTACGACCAGTGGAACGGATGCGAACGAGGCGGCTTTTAAGATCGCGCGCATGTACACGGGTAAGACGAAGATTCTTGCGCGGTATCGTAGTTACCACGGGTCGACGGCTGGGTCGATCGCGGCGACGGCCGATCCGCGCCGCTGGCCGATGGAGCCGCGCGGCAAGCAGCAAGGTGTGGTCTTTGGGCCGGAGGTGCATTGTTATAAGTGTCCAATCCGGCACACCTATCCTGGGTGTAACATCGCGTGCGCGGATTACCTGGAGCACATGATCCGCAATGAAAGCGATGTGGCGGCGGTGCTGGTCGAGCCGATCGTAGGCACCAATGGCGTGATTGTGCCGCCGCAGGAGTACATGCCGAAGCTACGGCGCATTTGCGACGAGACGGGCGTGTTGCTGATCGCCGACGAGGTAATGAGCGGGTGGGGCCGCAGCGGCGCTTGGTTTGCGATGGACCTATGGGGAGTTACGCCGGATATCCTAACTACGGCTAAGGGAATCACGTCCGCCTATGTGCCACTTGGGCTATGCGCGACGAGCGAAGCGATTGGCGATTACTTTCAGGATCACTATTTTGCGCACGGGCACACGTATGAAGCACATCCAATGACGCTGAAACCCGCGGTAGCCACCATCCGCGAGATGCAGCGGCTGGGGCTAGTGGAACGGGCTAAGTTGTTGGAGCCGTTTATGCAGGAGAAGCTAGAAGCGTTGAAGGCCAAGCACCCAAGCGTGGGCGATGTACGAGGAAAGGGCTTGTTCTGGGCGGTCGATCTGGTGAAAGATCGAATTACGAAAGAGCCGTTCAATACGTACGCGGACAAGATCAGCGGCAAGCCATTGCTTGTAGATCTAATTGCGGCGAAGACCTTAGGCGATGGTGTGATTATCCAGGCCTGGGTAAGTCACTTTGTCCTTGCGCCGCCGCTGATTATTACGGAAGAGGAGATTGTGCGAGGGATTGATACGCTGGATCGGTGGCTGCACCTTGCGGATGACCAATGTGTGGTGGCACGGGTGCCGGAGACGGTGAGTGTGACAAGCGATAGCTAGCCGACCGATGGGGCTTGCAGGGGGCGGTACATCAAGGCAAGAGTAAGCTGGTTGCCAAGTCGCAGCGCCGCAGGTAGCATGCAAGATCGATGATGATCGCTCCTGTATCGCCGCTTTCTGCTGCGTCATTGCGTGTAACGCGCACTCGTTCGACCCGCAAGCTTGAACCGATTTTGGCTATTCTGATTGCGCTCGCTGTGGCGCTTACATTTTGGAGTCAGCAGCGGTATCCGGCGCTGCTGAAGAAGCTGCATGCGGGAAATCAGATTAAAGTAGCGGGGGCGATCTCGTTCGACGCGCTGCTCAAGGTAACGCCTGCGCAGCCCGCGTGGGAGCGGGTGGGTCGGACCAGCGTGAATTGGCTGTATACAAACCGGTTCGGGATGTACTTCGCCGTGCCGTTCGGTGCCGCCTTGATGACGTTGATGGCGAGCACTGCGCGACCGAAGCGGTTTGCCTCGCCCGGCGCAAATGTGCTGTGTGGAGCAGTCGCGGGTGCACCGATGGGCGTGTGTACGAATTGTGCAACGCCGGTTGCTCAGAGCCTCCTGTCGGGAGGGGCGAGTACACGGCTGACGCTGGCGGCGATGATCAGTTCGCCGAGCTTCAATCCGTTAGTGGTTGCCATGGTGTTCGCCTTGTTTCCGCTGCCGCTGGCTTTGTTACGAATGGGGGTACCGGTGGCCCTGTTGGCCCTTCTGCCTTGGTTGGTGCAGGAGAATTCTCCCTTTTCGTTCGACCTGACCATGCCGGAGCTGGAGCTGTCGATCAATCAGCGGCTTCGGCAATTCTCCCTTGCGTATGGGCGTAACTTTGCGCGACTGCTGTGGATGACCCTGCCCTGGATGTTGGCAGCGGCGCTATTGGGAGCGCTGGTCGCTGAGATGATCCCGGCATACGGCACGCATTTGCCGGTTTCCGTAGCGGGCGTGATCGGGGTGGCGGCGCTTGGAACACTGCTGCCCGTACCCATGGCCTTGGATGTGGCGCTCAGCTACGTGCTGTTTCATGCGGGCGTACCGCTGCCGTATGTCGCGGCTCTGTTGTGTACGCTAGGACCAGTCAGCATCTACTCGCTGCTCGCGATGGGCAAGCAGCTGGGAAGAAAGACAGGCGTACACCTCGCGCTTGGGACAGCGGCTCTCGGAACAGTAGCCGGTCTGTCGTTGCTCTGGTTTCCGCTGCGGTAGACGAGTTGCATCAGGCGCCGTTGCCGTTCCGGCGGTTGACCTTGCGGGGTTCGCCGGTGTCTGCGTCGAAGCTGATGATGAGGGCGGTGCAGGGGGTGTTCCCGGCGCAGTGGTAGTTGCGTTCGGTTTGGCCGGAGATGTAGGCGGCGTCGCGGGGCTTCAGCAGGTGGCGTTCACCGTTGCGCTGCAGGCAAAGTTGGCCGGTGAGGACGAGCGCCATCTCGATGCCGGGATAGAGTTCCGGAAAGAAGGGGTCGCGCTCGTTGCCGGGCAGGAACTCGGCCATGCACGGGCGCAGGCCGCCTTCTGGGACGAGGATGCCGAAGCTTTCGGCATAGTAATCGGGTTCGGGCGAGCCCATGGCGAGGCGGACACGGTCTTTGCCGCGCTGCACACGGAAGATGCTCGATTCGCCGCCGTCGAAGAAGTAGGACAGGTCTTTGCCGAAGACCAGCGCCAGGCGGGCCAGGTTGCGGAGCGTGGGGACGACGCGACCGGTCTCCAGTTGCGAGAGAAAGCTGGCGGAAAGGCCGGTCTGCTTGCCGAGTTCCACAAGACCCATGGAGCGCTTAAGGCGCAGGCGCTTGATCCGCTGTCCCAGGCGGGCATCGGAGAGAAGCTCTTCGGCGGCTTCGGGGTCTACGGAGGGCCGATTGCCGTCGTCAGGTACACGGCTGAGGTCGTTGGCTGGGTGTCCAGTTTCTAGGATAGGCATAGGTCGTTTGCAGGTTGGGGCAGCTTCGTTCTTTAAGACGACTGTTGAGCAGCTGAAAGCGCTTACCGTGAGAGGAAAATTCGCGTTATGGTCGTTAAACGAACAAGCGCTCCCAGGGCCACAAGATATCAGGCCTGAAGCAAGCGTAGGCGCTCGGGTTCAAGGGCCTGCTTGAGCGTGGCGATGCGCTTCCATGGATCACGGCGAAGGCGATCCTGCCAGACGTGGAAGTCGGCGACTATAAACGCAGGTCGGTCAGGGCTTTCGAGCTCTTTCCAATCCAGGGTTACGGAGGCCGGGATGCCGGGGCGGGCCCGTGGGGAGAATGGGGCCACAGCGGTCGCACCGCGCTCGTTGCGCAGGTAGTCGAGGTAGATCTTGCCGATGCGGGCGGCTTTGGTCATCTTGGTGAGGTAGAGGCGGGGGTTGGCGCGCTCCATGGCGAGGACGAAGCGGTGGGCGAGGTCCTTAACGATGGTGAAGTCGTGCTGCGGGGCGATCGGGGCGACGATGTGCAAACCCTTGCCGCCGGTGGTCTTGAGGAAGCTTTCGAGGCCGATCTTCTTGAGGCGACCGCGGACCTCACGGGCGGCTTCGGCGACGGTGGTCCAGGGAAGCGACTCGTCGGGGTCGAGATCGAAGATAAGACGATCCGGGCACTCGAGGTACGTGTTGTGGGAGCCCCAGGGGTGGATCTCAAGCACGCCCATCTGCGCCAGGCCAGCCAGCGCTTCAGGGGTGTTCAGTGTGATATAGGGCTCGGGTGGACCGCCTTTTTTGTCGGCGACCATGACGGAGCCAACGCCGGGGGGGAGCATGGAGTTGACGTGCTTCTGGTAGAAGCAGGGCTTGCCGGCGCCGTCCGGGCAGCGGACAAGAGAGAGGGGACGGTCGGCGATGTGGGGGAGCATGCGCGGGGCGACGGCCCAGTAGTAATCGGCGAGTTGTTGCTTGGTGAGACCGGATTCGGGGTCGAGGATCTTTTTGGGGTGGGTAAGGCGAATGGAGGCGGGGATCTGGGGCGTGGGTCGGCCAGACGCTTTGTCCTTGGCGACCTGGGAGCACTCACGCGAAGGTCGCCAAGCTGGCGCGGAGGGCGCCACAGCAGCTCCGGGCTCAGGGTCAGGGATGTCTTTGCTGTTGTTGGATTTGGGTAACGGCGCGGTCGTAGGGGACTCCCGGACGACCTCTTCGGGGCGTTTGTCTTCGCGCAGGCCGAGAAAAGCGGCTTGGCGAACAAAGTCTTCGGCGGTCCAGGTGGCGAACCGAACCTGGGCGACAAGTTCGGGGCGAACCCAGAGGGGGTGATCGCGGCGGGCCTCGGCGGGGAGACTGACGTAGGCATGCGTTTTGGTCTCAAGCGCGGCAAGCTGAGAGCGCAGGTCGCGGCGTTGCTTCTGGGTGAAGCCGGTGCCGGTGCGGCCGGCGTAAATGAGCGTGCGAGCCGTCTTCGTCCCTGGTTCCGCTGGGGGGTAGTAGCCGAGCAGCAGGGAGCCGATGCGATCGGGGCCGTCCGAGGAAAGGATGAAGCCGCCGACGACGAACTCCTGCTCGTGAAGGCACTTGGATTTGAGCCAGGTTGCGCGGCGGCCGGTTTGGTAGGGCTCGTCGGCGCGCTTGGAGACGATGCCCTCGGCGTGCATGCGGCAGGCCTGTTCAAACATCACGCGGCCGTTGGTCTCCAGGTGCTCGGAGAGGCGAACCGTAGGATTGGTGGTCGGATCGGCGGTGGGCAAAACCTGCGCGAGGAGGGATTTGCGTTCCAGGAGGGGCAGCAGGCGGGGGTTGTGACCTTCGAGGTGCAGGAGGTCGAAGGCGAAAAACGTGAGGGGATTCTCCGCGCCCTGCTGGAAGGAGGCCTGGAGATTGGCGAAGTTGGTGGTGCCGTCCTCGGCGAGCACGACGACTTCACCGTCCAGCGTAATGACTTCGGGAAGGAGCTGGGCGACGGCCTCGGCCACAGCGGGCACGCGGTAGGTCCAATCCAGGCCGCTGCGGGTCAGCATCTGCACACCGCGAGCGGACTTGCGGGCCTGCATGCGGTAGCCGTCGAGCTTCAGCTCATGGAGCCAGCCGGGGCCTTCAGGTGGCGCTTCGGCCTCCTGGGCCAGCTGCGGTTGCAGAAACTCGGGTTGGGGCTCGCGAGGCAGGTCTTCCAGGGTGGCGACGACGGCGGCGGGTAGGGTGGAGGCGAGAGGCTTGGGTCCTGGGCTGGAGGTAGATCGGGGGCGAGGAGTAATGCGAAGAGTGGGCGCCTCTGTGGTGCGCTGGCCCAGCTTAGCCGGCGATGGAGCTTTGGGCGAAGGTGGGGCACCCGGGCTTAGGGCTTCCGGGGTTTCTTGCCGGAACCAGGCCGTGCCGGTGGTGTTGGCGGTTTCTTTGCTGTTCCAGACGTGGTCGCTTTGGTGCGCAATCTCGTCCATCGTGCGGCCGGTAAGGGCGGAGTTCGGGGCTTCCTCGGTGATGGGAGCGGCGGTGGCAGGGCGTTCAAACTCATCGTGTTCCTTGATGAGCAGCCACTGCGGTTTGTCGGAGGACCGCCAACGTCCGCTTTCGCCGGCGTAGGGCTTGGTGGTGTGCATCCGGATGAGGGTCCACTTGCCCTGGAGCTTGCTGCCGTGGAGCTCGAATTTGAGAGACCCGGTGCGGAGGCCCGCTTCCACGTTTTCGTGGCCGGGCTGCGGCCACCAGGTGCCCTGGTCCCAGACCATGACCGTGCCGCCGCCATACTGCCCGGCGGGGATGATGCCCTCGAAGCCGCCGTACTCCATGGGATGGTCTTCGACCTGCACGGCGAGGCGGCGGTCGGCGACAACGTAGCTGGGACCCTTGGCGACGGCCCAGCTCTTCAGCACACCACTCCAGCCCAGGCGAAAGTCGTAATGGAGGTGGCTGGCCGCGTGCTTCTGGATGACGAACGGGAGGCCGGTGTTGTTGGTTTTGGTGCGGGCGGGGGCGGCCTTTGCCGCTGGTGCGGGTGCCGCTGCCGGCACGGCCCCGGCCGGCTCTGCGGTGATAGTGAAGTCGCGCATGCTGCGGTACTTGGCCAATTGCGTATCGACCAGGTCGGCGGAGCTAGGCTCTGGTACGATGGGCGGCTTTGGGCTTGGGGCCGCAACGCCCGCCTTAACGCGCACTGGGGCCGCAGGCGCAGAAAGGCTATCCGACTTTGTGACGGAATCTGTCGGTTGGGCGAGCTTTGGGGTGCTGCGGGAGGCTGTCTTTGCAGCCTTCTTCGCTGTCTTCTTGGTGGGCATCCTCGGGGTTCCTACGCACTCTTGCGCTTCGATGCGGTCTTGGCGGCAGGTTTTGTTTCACGCTTGGGTGAAGACTTGGCCGCTGTCTTTGGACTCGCGCCCTTGACCAGCGAGAGGCCGCCCGCAACCGCGCGTTTGGGCTCCTTCTTGAGCGGTTTGGCTGGTTCCGGCTCGGCCGCCTCGATCTGTGCCGGCTGGTTGCCGCCGATGCTCTTGCGCAGGGCGTCCATCAGGTTGATGACCTTGCCGCGGGCCGGGGCGGGTTCGGCATCTTGGGGCACGGGCAGGTGCTGCAGTTTGGCGTCCACCAGTTCCTTTACCGCGACCTCGTAGCCGTCGACGAACGTTTGGGGCTCGAACGCGCTGGCACGGCGCTGGATCAGCATCTTGGCCAACTCCAGCGAGTCGGCGGAGACCTCAACCTTCTTAATGTCGCGGAAGTAGTCGGCTGCGGGCCGGAGCTCGGCGGCGTAGCGCATGGTGTAGGCCATGAGGCCGCCGTTAGGCTCGGCGCTGTACGGGGCGATCGCGACGATGTGCTCGCGGCCGCCAAACGCGATCTTAGACAGCGCGACCTTTTTCGTGTCCAGCAAAGCCTGACGGACGGTGGCGAAGGCCTCCGTCTGGGCGTCGTTTTCTGGCAAGACGAAGTACGGCTTCTCGTAATACATGGGGTCGATCTGGTCTTCGTCGACGAACTGCGTCACCTCCATGGTGTGCTTGGAGGGCACGCGCAGGTGGGCCAGCTCTTCGGGCTCAATGGTGACGTACTGGCCCTTGGCGTACTCATAGCCTTTCACGATCTGGCTCTGCTGCACGGGCGCGGCGGCGGGCGCCTCGTCGGGGTCGTTCGCGGTGGCTTCGGCGACGGAGGCCGTGAACTTTTGGTAGCGAATTCGCTCGCCCGTCGCGCGGTCTATCTGATGGAACGAGATTTGGCTCTTGGCCTCAGTGGCCACAAAAAGTTTTACACCGAAGGAGACCAGGGAGATCGTGATCTGCCCGCTCCAGTAGGGTCGTGCCGCCATGCGCACCTCACGAGTATTCTGCGGAATGAGAGTAGCGCGGGGCGGCGCAGGGATGTACAGCCTTTTGTTCCAGGAACGAAAAAAACTGGTCGTGATGACCAAAGATGGCATCTAAGCCAGCGATTTTACAAATTGGTTATTACCGCTCCAGTTACCCGGGGCGCCTCCGCGCTGAGTTCAGGCGAAGCGGAGGTCGACCTCGCCGACCGTGGAGAACAGCACGCTGACGCCGGAGTGCTGAAACACGAGCGTGTTGCCGGTCCACGAGCCCGTGGTGATCCATTGCCCTTTGCGGAGACCTCCGGTGCGGGCCGCTCCCTCGTTGGCGAGCCACGGGAGGAGCTTCAGCAGGTCGCCGGAGGTGTTGGAGCCGGTGCGCTCGGTGCGGACGATCGAGTCCACGATCAGCGTGACCTTCTCCTTGGAAAAATCTAGGGATCGCCAATCGGAAACCGCCGCCCCATACAGGAAGCCGCCGTGCATCTGCAGGTCGGCCAGCATGGCCTCGCGTGGCTGCTGGGCGGGGTCGGTGAAGGCGGTCTCGAGCACCTCAATGGCCGGGTGACAGGAAGCCATGGCGCCCAGGACCTCCTCGCGCGCGTAGGGCTGTTGCGGGCGCGGGGGTAGGTCGTCGCCGACCAGAAACGCGACCTCGGCCTCCACACCGCGAAACTGCCAACGCGGACCGGCGAGCACGCTTCCGGAGGCGGCAATCCAGGCCTTCGGCATCGGGCAGAACATGGGCTCGGCGTCGGGGGTGGGCGCGCCGATCTTCCAGCCACCCACCTCGCCGAAGGCCTGCACGATCTGGTCCTGGATGGCGTATACCTCGTCCAGGTCGGACGGTAGGAGCTCCGGCGGAAGCGAAGGAATGGGACGGCTCTCGCGACGTGCGTCGAGGAGGATGTTGGCGATCTGGGTGAGCGTTTCTTTGCGGGCGCCGGTCATGGTTTAGTTCTCAGTTGTCAGTTGCCAGTTCTCAGTGGCTTGTGTGGGCAGTGCGGTGAGATGCGGATGGGGAATCTACTCGCCGAGCTTGAAGCGGCGAATGGCGCTGGCGCGGCCCGTGGCGCCGTCGCAGGTGATGAGCGTGGCGCAGAGCTGCGGGTTGCCTTTTGCCGCTTCCAGCTTGCCGGGCATGCCGGTCAGGAAGCGCATCAGAATGGGTTCGGTTTCGACACCGATCACGGAGTCATAGGGGCCGCTCATGCCGACGTCGGTCTGGTAGGCGGTGCCGTTGGGCAGGATGCGTTCGTCGGCAGTCGGGACGTGGGTGTGGGTGCCGAGCACGGCCGTGACGCGACCGTCGAGATACCAGCCGAGCGCGACCTTTTCGCTCGTCGCTTCGGCGTGGAAGTCCAGCAGAATCACCTTGGCGCCCGAGTTCGCGGCGATGTGGGCCAGCAGTTCGTCGGCTTTGCGGAACGGATCGTCGCAGGGGCTCATGAAGACGCGGCCCTGGAGGTTCAGTACGGCGAAGCGCTGGCCGTCGGCGAGCGAGCCCTCATACCAACCGAAGCCCGGCGTGCCTGGGACGTAGTTGGCGGGGCGCAGCACGCGGCGGCCGCGGGCATGGGAGTCCGCGGGCACGGCCATGTACTCGAACAGCTCCTTTTTGTCCCAGATGTGGTTCCCGGTGGTGATGACATGGGCGCCAAGGTCGAACAGATCTTCGGCCAGCGCGGGCGTAATACCGAAGCCGCCCGCGGCGTTTTCGCCGTTGACGATGAGCAGGTCGACCGCGTGCGTCTGGACCAGGTGCGGCAGGTGCTCGTGTGCGATGTGGCGGCCAGCGGAACCGAAGATGTCGCCGACAAAGAGGATGTTCATACTAGGGTTAGGGTACAGGTGAGCGAAGGGCGGCTGGCATCACAGGCAGCAGGGTGGGTATGGCACAAGAAACAAATCGGCTCGGCGAGGCCTCCTCGGCGTATCTGCGCTCGGCACGCGACCAGCCGGTCGCCTGGCGCGAGTGGGGTGAGGCAGCCTTTGCCGCAGCCCTGCGCGAGGACAAACCGGTGCTTCTGGACATCGGCGCAGTGTGGTGCCATTGGTGCCATGTCATGGATCGAGAAAGCTATGAGGACCCCGAGCTTGCTGCGCTGATCAACGAACAGTTCATCGCGATCAAGGTGGATCGCGATGAGCGGCCGGACGTAGATGCGCGGTACCAGGCGGCCGTGGCGGCCATCAGCGGGCAGGGCGGCTGGCCGCTAACCGCGTTTTTGACCCCGGCAGGCGACCCCTTTTCTGGCGGCACATACTTCCCGCCGGAGGACCGTTACGGTCGGCCCGGCTTTGCCCATGTGCTGCGCAGCATGGCGGAGGCGTACCGCCACCGGCGCACCGAGGTCAACGAGACCGCGGACAGCGTGGTGACCGCGATCGAGCACACAGAGAGCTTCTCCGGGCAGGGCGGCGAGCTCAACGAGCGGCTGCTTACGTCCATCCTCGAAGCGATGCTGGCGCAGTTCGATCGGCGCAACGGCGGCTTCGGGGCGCAGCCCAAGTTTCCGCACCCGGCGGCGCTGGACCTACTGACCGACACCGCCACCCGTCCAGGCCCGCTAGCCGAGCGGGCGCGTGAGGTCGTCGCGACGACCCTGGCGAAGATGGCGGCTGGGGGCATCCACGATCAGCTCGCCGGCGGCTTTCACCGTTACTCCGTCGACGAGCGGTGGATTGTGCCGCACTTCGAAAAGATGGCCTACGACAACAGCGAGCTTCTTCGGACCTACACGCACGCCTTCCAAAGCTTTGCCGACCCGCGGCTTGCGCGCGTGGCGAACGCCACTGTCGAATGGACGGACGCGTGGTTGAGTGACCGCGATCAGGGCGGCTTCTACGCCTCGCAGGACGCCGATGTTTCGCTCGACGACGATGGCGACTACTTCACCTGGACGCGGGCGGAGGCGGAAGCCGTGCTCACGGCGGAGGAGTTTGAGGTTGCCGCGCTCTACTTCAACTTGCGCGCGGTGGGCGACATGCACCACGACCCGGCCAGAAACGTGCTGCATGTGGGCGCGGACGTCCCCTCGATCGCCCTGCGGCTTGGCAAGAGCGAGGAAGAAACGCGATCGTTGCTGGGCTCGGCGCGGTCGAGACTGCATGCAGCCCGGCTCGGCCGCCGTCCGCCGTATGTGGACAAGACGGTGTACGCCGGCTGGAACGGCCTGTGCATCTCGGCGTACCTGGCTGCGGGCCGTGCGTTGGGGCTCCCGGCGGCGACGGCGTTTGCGCTGCAGTCGCTGGACCGTGTGCTCCACGCGGCTTGGCAGCCCGGCAAAGAGCTTTGCCGCGTGATCGCTTATGGGGAAACGGGCGTCGCGGGCCAGGCAGTCCCGGCTGTACTTGAGGACTATGTCTTTCTGGGTATGGCGGCCCTGGATGCCTGGGAGGCCTCCGGCGAGCTGCAATATTTCAAGGCTGCGGAGCAGCTGGCCGAAACGATCCTGTCCCGCTTCTACGACGTGGTTGGGGGTGGCTTCTTTGACGTCGCGCAAGACGACGACGAGCGACGGCCCGGCGCGCTCAAGGCGCGGCGCAAGCCGCTGCAGGACGCGCCCACGCCGGCCGGCAATCCGGTAGCGGCAAGCCTGCTCCTTCGCCTGCATGCCCTCACGGACAAGGAGCTGTATCGGCAGCGCGCGGGGGAGACGCTGGCCGCATTTGCGGGCGTCGCCGAGCACTTGGGGCTATACGGCGCGAGCTACGGGCAGGCACTGCGGCGCTGGATCTCGCCGCCCGTCCAGGTGTGCGTCATCGGGGCGGATGCGCTGGCCGACGATCTGGCCGCGACAGCGCTGGCCGGGTTTCTGCTCAACAAGAGCGTGATCCGGCTGCGTCCGGAGCAGATGGGCAGCTTGCCGCCGGCGCTGGCGGCGACGCTGCCGCACGTGCCGGGGGTGGGGCAGGGAAGCCTGGCCATCGTATGCAAAGGGGCGGTCTGCCTGCCGCCGGTGCGGGCCGCGGAAGCGCTGGGGCGGCTGTTAGCAAACGAGGTGTAAAGGGCTACCTCGGACGATCCCCAAGCGTCTCGCCCCCGGTCTGCGGTACCGCCGTCGTGGGCTCGGTACGCTCCAGCACCAGCGTTGCCGTGCCGGTGCCCAGGTCAATGTGTTCGCGCGCAAAGGTGAGGAGGATCCGGCGGCGAAGTTCGCGGAGCACGCCGTCCCGCTGCGTGGCGCGGACACGGAGGTTGATTGGGTAGGTGACCTCGCGGCCGGCGATCCGGTCGACACCGGGGACCTCCGGATCAGCCAGGACAATGTCGCGAAAGGCGTCATCGGCGCGCACCTCGGCCGCAACCTGCTTCAGCACGGCGAGTACGCGATCCGGGTCTTCGCGGGAGCTGACGTTCAAGCTCAGCGTGCCGACGGAAAAGTCGCGGCTTTGGTTGGAAACGGTCGCGATCTGGCTGTTGGGGATGATGTGCAGGGTACCGTCGCCGTCGCGGAGCTTGGTGCAGCGCAGGGTCAGGTCTTCGACCGTGCCCTGCAGACCGGCGACCTTGACCGTATCGCCGACGCTGAACTGGTCCTCGACCAGGATGAACACGCCGTTGAGCATGTCCTTGAACAGCGACTGGGCGCCGAAGCTGATGCCCAGACCGATGACGCCCGCCGAGGCGAGAAACGGTCCCAGCGGCACGCCGATCGCGCTCAGCGTTTGCAGAAAGACATAAAAGCCAATCAGGCCATAGGCGGTGGCGCGCAGAATGCCGGCCACGGTGCGCAGTTGTGCCGAGCGGCGGCCGTTGCCCACGAGCGTGTCGGCGCGGCGGCGCAGGCGATTGGTGAAGCCGAGCACCAGCCGCTGGGCGACAAAGGCGATCAGCAGAGCGACAACAATTTTCGGTAAACCGCTCTGGGCGAAGTTGAGCAGATCAAGGTGCCAGCCGTGCTCGACCGACAGCAAGGACCGTTCCTCTTGTGGCACAACGGCGGGGAGGGGCATGATGTGTGTGTGTCCTGGAATGTCCTGCATCTCAGGATAGCGAATCGGCGGTCGGGACGTGCGACGGACCGCCTGCGCAGAGGTGGCGAGATGAGCGATAACAGGCGTATGAGCAAGTGGGCGCCGCGTTGGGGCGGTTTGGTCTGCGTCCTCGGTCTGGCCCTGGTTGCAACGCGGGGGGCCGGGGCGCACCAAACCGGGGCGGCTGTGCCGCAGGCTTCGCAGGGCACACCTTTGCACGGCCGACCGCAGTTCGGTGCCGAAGCCTCCGAGCCCAATCCCTTTGCCGGGGTCAACGCCCGCAAGATCGAGCACATGCGCGAGGACGAGCGCCACAAGCGGCTGGTGGCCGATACCGCCAAGCTGGTGGAGCTGACCAACGAGCTCAAGACGGACCTCGACAAGGC
The DNA here is from genome assembly GCA_964245045.1 of uncultured Acidobacteriaceae bacterium. Lineage (GTDB taxonomy): Bacteria > Acidobacteriota > Terriglobia > Terriglobales > Acidobacteriaceae > Granulicella. The sequence goes on from CAXTLD010000015.1 coordinate 15,884, forward strand.
GACCAAAGATGAGCTGTCGCTGGACGTGGTACGCAAAGCGGCCGAGATCGAACGCCTCGCCCACGACGTAAAGGAACGCATGAAGAGCTGAACGCCCGGCGTTGGGCACCTACGGCGCCCCCGACGCGTACAATCTGTCTGGGATTCCGTTGAGATGCGCCTGGGATTTGCCCGGGGAAGGAGCCGCCGGCGTGGCAGCGAAGAGGCGAATGGATGCGGGGGCCATGGACAGCGATCTAGAGACCGCGCCGTTGACGGCAAACAAAGGCGGCTTAACCGACGCGCAGCTGCTGACCTTCTACCGGTTGATGTTGCTGTCGCGACGTGTAGACGATCGCGAGATCTTGCTCAAGCGGCAGCAAAAGATCTTCTTCCAGATCTCCTGTGCTGGCCACGAGGCCTTGCTGGTGGCCGCCGGCATGGCGTTGAAGCCGGGCTATGATTGGTTTTTTCCGTACTACCGGGATCGCGCGATTTGCCTGGCGCTGGGCAATACGGCGGAGGAACAACTCTTGCAGGCCGTGGGCGCGGCGGACGACCCGGCCTCGGGGGGCCGGCAGATGCCGTCGCACTGGACCAGCACGCGGCTTCATATTGTGTCGCCGTCATCTTCCACGGCGACGCAATGTCTGCATGCGGTGGGGTGCGCGGAGGCGGGGCAGTACTTCGCGGCGCATCCAGAAGCTGCGAACAAGCCCGTGGCAACGGACCGGCCCGACTACCGGCACTTCAAGGACGTGCGCTTCGAGGCCGACGAGGTCGTATACGTGTCCATCGGCGAGGGGTCGACCAGCCAGGGCGAGTTTTGGGAATCGCTGAGCACGGCCTCCAACCTCAAGCTACCCGTCCTGTATGTCGTTGAGGACAACGGCTACGCTATTTCGACGCCGGTAGAGGTGAACACCCCCGGGGGGAGCATCTCGCGGCTGGTGGCGAGCTTCCCGAACTTCCACATCGCCGAGGTGGACGGGACCGACGCTGTGGCGAGCTACGAGGCCATGGTGGAGGCCGTGGCCTACTGCCGGGCGGGTCACGGGCCGGCGCTGGTTCACGGGCATGTTGTGCGACCGTACTCACACTCCTTGAGCGACGACGAGACACAGTACCGGTCAGCCGAGGAGCTCGAAGCCGATGCGCTGCGGGATCCGATCGCGCGCATGCAGGCCTGGTTAATCGGCCATGGGATCGCCGACGACGCCGAGCTGCGCGAGCTGGAACGGGGCGTGGAGGTGGAGGTGCAGCGGGCAGCCGATCGAGCGCTGGCTGCAGCGCCACCGCAGCCGCCCAGCATCCTGCGCCATGTGTACTCAGAAGATCTGCGCCCGACGGACCCAGTATTCACAAGCGAGCCGACACCTCCAGCGCCAGAGGCCGCCGACCGCACCATGCTCGACGGCATCAACGCCTGCCTGCGCGACGAGATGCGGCGGGACGAGCGCATCGTGGTCTTCGGCGAAGACGTCGCGGACGCCACGCGCGATCGCGATCTGCGCGCCGGCAAGCTTAAGGGCAAAGGCGGCGTCTTCAAGGTCACGGCGGGGCTCCAAAAGGAGTTCGGCGGGGACCGGGTGTGGAACGCGCCCTTGGCGGAGGCCAACATCACGGGCCGGGCAATCGGCATGGCAGTGCGCGGTCTAAAGCCGGTGGTGGAGATTCAGTTCTTCGATTACATTTGGCCAGCCATGCACCAGATGCGCAACGAGTTAGCGGTGATGCGCTGGCGCTCCAATGGCGCTTTCAGCTGCCCGCTGGTGATGCGGGTGCCGATCGGCGGCTACCTAACCGGCGGATCGATCTACCACTCGCAGTCCGGAGAAAGCCTGTTCACGCACACGCCTGGGGTGCGGGTCGTCATGCCCTCGAACACCCTGGACGCCGTGGGGCTGCTGCGGACGGCGATCCGTTGCGATGATCCGGTGCTCTTCCTGGAGCACAAAAACCTGTACCGCGCCACCTTCGGGCGTGCGCCCTACCCGGGGCCGGACTACGCCATTCCGTTCGGCAAAGCAAAGGTGGTCAAGCCCGGCACAGACTTGACGGTGGTCACCTACGGCGCGGTGGTGCCGCGGGCGCTCCAGGCTGCGCAGCGCATGGAGCGCGAGCGTGGCGTGAGCGTGGAAGTGTTGGATCTGCGCAGCCTTGCGCCCTTTGACTGGGAGGCGATTGCGGCTTCCGTGCGCAAAACCAGTAGGGTGCTCGTGGCGCATGAGGACATGCTCAGCTGGGGCTACGGTGCCGAGATCGCGGCCCGGATTGGCGACGAACTCTTCCACGACCTGGACGCCCCGGTGCGCCGCGTCGCCGGGATGGATACGTTCGTGGCCTACCAGCCGCTGCTGGAAGACGCGATCCTGCCGCAGGCCGATCGGATCTTTGGCGCGATCGGCGACCTGGCCGCGTTCTAGGGGCCGGTTTCGCCGCGGCCGCAACTAAGGCCGAGCCTTGCGGGTTTCAGACACTGGCGGCGCGTCTTGCCGTACTCCTCCAAAGGAACGCCCGATGGCCGGCAACCGAAGCAGAGTTCTCAAGGGGACGCAGGCTACGGTCGGCGCGCTGGTATGGGCCGGGCTGCTGGCATCGGCAGCGCTCGCGAACGAAAACCCGCGGGCTGAGCCCGCCTCATCAACGGCCAAGCTCACGGCGGAGCAGCGTGATCTGCATGCGCTCAACCGGTTGACCTTTGGACCGCGCCCGGGAGACCTGGCGGCGTTGGAGCGTATGGGGCTGGAAGCCTGGTTCCAACGGCAGTTGCACCCGGAGCTGATTGGAGACGACGCGCTCGGTGCGCGATTAGCCCAGTTTCCGGCCATGCAGCTGGACCAAACCAACCTGGTCGCGCACTTTCCCACCCCGGAAATGTTGCGTCGCTACAGCCGCGGTGCGCTCGCGCTGCCGGAAGACGAAGTGGAGCGGGTGATCTACGCAGACGCCTCGCTCAGCTACGAGGAAAAGCGCGAAAGGAAGCAGGCCGCCGGGAACAAGGCGGCGTTGATGGCGACAGACGCTCCCGCTGCCCCCATCGTACGGCGTGGGCCGGGCGGCGACACCCCGGTGCCGGTCGCTGGGGAGGCTTTGGCGGACCCAATACGCGCTCCGAACCCGATGAGCGCGGCGGAAAGGGACGCCGTGCTCGCCTTGCCCGCCGATGCGCGGATGCAGCGTCTGCTGACCATGAGCCCCGAGCAGATGGCGAGCCTGGAAGCCGCGCTGAAAGGGCCCGACGGGGAACGGCTCTACGCCGGCATGTCCCCGTGGCAGAGGGAACAGGCGGCGGCGATGAAGTCGCCCGAGCGCGTGGTTGGGGCCGAGGACCTCAATGTTCGGCTGCTCCGCGACGTGTACTCAGAGCGGCAGCTGCAGGCGGTGATGACTGATTTCTGGCTGAACCACTTCAGCGTCTACCTGCACAAAAACGGAAACGAGCCGTATCTGCTCCCAGCTTACGAGCGCGAGGCGGTCCTGCCCCATGCCCTCGGCAACTTCGAGGATCTCTTGGTGGCTACGGCCCAGAGCCCGGCGATGCTGGTGTACCTGGACAACTGGGAAAGCGTCGGCCCGGCGTCCAGGGCGGCGCAGCGGGCGGCCTCGGCTCAAAAGAACTCGCCGACCAAGATCGCCCCCAAAACACCGCAGGGCATCAACGAAAATTACGCCCGCGAGCTCATGGAGCTGCACACGCTGGGCGTAAAGGGCGGCTACACGCAGGCGGATGTGGTCGAAGTAGCCAAGTGCTTCACCGGGTGGACGATCGACCGGCCCGCGCTGGGCGGCGAGTTCCTGTTCAACCCCAACCGCCACGAACCGGGGACCAAGTTCGTGCTCGGGCACACGATCCAGGAAGGCGGGATCAACGAGGGCCTCCAGGTGCTGCACATCTTGGCAACCAGCCCGGCTACGGCCCACTTCGTGTCGCAGAAGCTGGCCGAGCGCTTCGTCAGCGACGCCCCACCGCCGGCGCTGGTGAACCGCATGGCCGCAACGTTCCTCAAGAGCGATGGCGACATGACGGCGGTGCTGACGGCGATGTTCCACTCGCCCGAGTTCTGGTCGCCAACGGTGTACCGGGCGAAGGTGAAGACACCGCTGGAGTTCGTGGCGTCCGCGCTGCGCGCCACCGATGCGGAGGTGAGCAACCCCGGGCCGCTGGTCCAGGCGCTGGACCGGCTCGGGATGCCCATCTACGGCATGCAAACGCCCAACGGCTACTCCTGGCAGGCCGACGCGTGGGTCAGCAGCAACGCCCTGCTGACGCGCATGAACTTCGCCCTGGTGCTCAGCGGTAACCGGGTCGGGGGCACGCGGCTGCAGTGGCCCGCGCTGCTGAGTTCTGGGCCGGGCCCTGGAACCGGCTCGGACGCGGCTACGGAGGAGCGGCTCGAGCAGGTCATCCTCGACGCACCGGCGACCCCGCAGACGCGCCAGGCAGCCTTGACCGGGGCGACCACAACCGGCCTACAAGGGCAAGCCGAGCAGAGTTTCCGGGCGACACCCGGCAGCTCCGCCAACCCAGCCGCACAAGCCGTCGGCATGCGCCCGGAAAGGCCGTCACGCGGTCCCGCTGGTGGGAACGCGCCCGACACGCCGCTGGCCACCATGGCCGGATTACTGCTGGGTTCGCCTGACTTTCAGCGCCGCTAGGCTCCGCCAACAACATCAACCGTCAGCCCGGGTCCAAACAGGCAGCAAACCACAGGAGCAAGCGATGGCACACAAGCCGATCTTTACTGACGGGAGCGACTGGGGATGCGACCTGCGGGGGCGCGACCTCGCCCGGCGCAACGGGATCTCCCGGCGCGGTTTCATGAAAAACGGCGCGCTGGCCCTGGTCGGTACCTCGGTCATCCCGGCGTTTCTGACAAGATCGGTCTACGCGCAGGCTGCGACGGCGACAGCAAGCGGCAAGAAACTGGTCGTCACCTTTCAGCGCGGTGCCTGCGACGGCCTCAACGTGGTCGTGCCCTACCGCGAGCCGAACTACTATGCCTTGCGGCCGACGATCGCGATTCCGCAAGGCGAGGTGCTCGACTTGGACGGCAGGTTCGGGCTGCATCCGGCAATGGCGTCCTTGAAGCCGCTTTGGGACGCGGGGCACCTGGCCGCGATCCACGCCGTGGGTTCGCCCGACCCCACGCGCTCGCACTTCGACGCGCAGGACTACATGGAGTCGGGGACGCCTGGGGTGAAGGCGACCACCGACGGCTGGCTGAACCGGGCGCTGGCTGCCGACGCGTTGCGCGGGCAGCCGTCGCCGTTCCGGGCCGTTGCGCTCGGCCCCCAGGTCCCGCGTACGCTGCAGGGCCATGTGCCGGCGGTGGCCGTCGCCAACCTGCAGGACTTCAGCATAGGCGGTCGCGGCAAGGAGGCCGCCTCGGTGTCCTCGGCCTTCCAGGCCATGTATGACGCGAGTACTGACGCCGTGCTGCACGGCACCGGGCAGGAGACCTTCGAGGCGGTGCGCATGCTGAAGGCCGCCGATCCCGGCAAATATCAGCCCGCGGCGGGCGCGCTCTACCCGAACTCGCCGTTCGGCAACAGCATGAAGCAGATCGCGCAGCTGTTAAAGGCCAACCTGGGCGTGGAGGCGGCGTTTGCCGATATCGGCGGCTGGGACACGCACCAGAACCAGGGCGCGACCAACGGGCAGCTGGCCAATCGCCTCAAGGAGTTCGCCGACGGGCTGCGGGCCTTCTGGCAGGACATGGGCGACGGCGCGGAACAGGTCACCCTGGTCACCATGTCCGAGTTCGGCCGGACCGCACGGCAGAACGGCACCGGCGGCACCGATCACGGTCACGCCAACGTGATGTTTGTGCTGGGCGGGTCGGTCCAGGGAGGCAAGGTCTACGGACGTTGGCCCGGGCTTGCCGACGAGCAGCTGAACGAAGGCCGCGACCTCGCCGTGACTACGGATTTCCGTAACGTCCTAGGTGAGGCCGCTTTCACGAGCCTCGGCGCTAGGCAGCTTGAAGCCGTCTTCCCCGGAGCTAAGCTCACGCATGCACAGTTCTTGCACTTTTCCTAGTGCAGTGTTGCGCATCCCACCTTTGTGGTATGGCGCTGCTCCTGAAATTGGTAGACCATGGCAAAGAAGTTGTGGAAAACAGAAGAACCTTTTCCTGCGTTCCGCGTCTTTACAGGTGTAGTTCGAATTTGCCGGGCCAGCAGTTCCCTCGGTCACCGGCTTCCCCCATCCGCAGCACCCCTCCCATCCTGATAGCAAGGCCCCGGAACAGCGGCGGCTTTCGCGCCACTCCAAGGCTCCCGGAACAACGGGGGCCTTCGCGCCTTCTACCGCAAGTTGCGCTAATGCAAAGTAGCCGGCGGTGTCGTCATGTACGTGTCCAGAAAGCGGCGCACCGGCGCGGTGATCGCATCGGCGCCGGCCTCGGGGGCTAGCTCTACAGTGATCTTGGGGGCGGCCGCTCGTTGGGCCTCCACCGGCGCCTGTCCACGCGTGTAGCTGATCAGCAGCTTCGGCGTGCGGAGCGTGCTCAGCGGGTCAGCTAACGGAAAGCGCTGATGAAACAGCAGGCTGATCGGCACAATGCGCGATCGCTGATCGGCCTCGACGCGGGTGAGCGTGTCGCCGTCCGCGGCCTGCAACACCAGGCCGTTAACGCCCGGGTGCTCCGCGCACAAGCGCACGGCGAGTGAGGCAGCAAGGCCTTGGCCGTAGACGAGTAGACCGCTGGCGCTACCGTGTGCGTCCGTCACATACTGCAGCGACGACGCGGCGTCGTGTTGCATCAGGGCTTCGGTGGGATGGCGGCCGGCGCTCTGGCCGTACCCGCGATAATCGAACAGAAACACATTCAGCCCAGCGGCATGAAGGGCCCTTGCGGCAGGCAAGGCGTCGCTCATGGAGCCGGTCTCGCCGTGGAGCATCAGCACCGTGGGGTCTGCGGCGGGGGCGTCCCCGGGAATCCACCAACCGGTTAGTTGCGGCTCGCCGGAGACGTCATCGCCGAAACGCACCGGCTGAAACGCGAGCCCAAGGGAGGCAGGCGTCTGCGGCACGGCGCGCGAGGGATGGAGCACGAACTGCCACTGCCCAACGTAAAATAGCAGGCAAAGCGTCAGGTAGGAGCAAAGCACGCCAAGCGCTACCACCGCAGCGAGAGCCTTCAAGATCCAGCGCGGGTCGACGATCTCCGGCGGGGGCGTGGCATAGGAGACGCGGGGCCGGGCTGCTTTGGCAGGGGGCCGGGCTGCTTTGGCAGGGCGCAAGTTGGGGAACCTCCCTTGCATCTTACCGTCCAGTCAGGGGGTCAACGGCATGGGGCACGGGGTACGGCTTTGCGGGACGAACGAGGCGCCGAAACCCGGTGAGGTCATCGAGGTGGAAGCCAATGGCGTGGCGCTTTGCCTGGCCAATGTGGAGGGTGCGCTGCATGCGCTGGACAACCTCTGCCCGCACCGGCAAGGGCCGCTGGGACAGGGGTGGGTGGAAGGACGGGCCGTGGTCTGCCCCTGGCACGCGTGGGCCTTCGACGTGACTACCGGCGTCGCCGCCGAGCCGGAGCGTGCGCAGGTCAAGGTTTATCCGGTGCGGGAGGACGCTGGGGAGGTGATCGTGGACCTGACTTGATTCCCGCGGGGCACGGACAGGGAAACAAACGCGTTCTCCACACAAACTTTCGGTGTACAACAAGCTCTCAGGAGTGTCAGGGGCCGACGGTCCTCGGGCGCGATCTAGTTTCACACAGGAGATTTGGCACTATGGGTATCAAGCGCGCATTGCTTTCGCTGATTGGTTTGGCCATCTTATCCGGAGCCTTGGCTCCGGCACAGGCGCAGTATCGTCATCATCGGCATCATCACCGTCATCACCACCGCTTCAACCGCTAGACCACTCGCTGGAGCGGTAACAACGCCGCAACAGAAGCCCGGTGAAGCCGGGCTTTTGCCTTTTCCGGAGCGAGGTGCCTGGGTGCGCTGCTAAACTTAAGTGATCGCTGAACAAGGGGAGAGATCGTGCAGGCACTGCTTGCCCTGGAAGATGGGCGTGTGTTCCGAGGACGGAGCTTTGGCGCGCCGGTGGAGCGCGTGGGCGAGGTCGTCTTCAACACGTCGCTCACCGGATACCAGGAGATCTTTACCGATCCGTCCTATGCAGGGCAGATCGTCGTGTTGACCAACCCGCAGATCGGGAACTACGGCACCTCGCCGTCGGACGCCGAGTCCGCGCGGCCATACATCGAGGGTCTGGTGGTGCGGGAGTTTTCGCCCATCAGCTCCAATTGGCGCTCCACGCAGGTGGCCGATGAGTATCTGGAGCGCAACGGCATCCCGGTCATCGCGGACGTGGACACACGCGCCGTGGTGCGGCATCTGCGGGCCAACGGCGTCATGCGCGGCTGCCTGTCGACCGATGTAGGCGATGTCGACGCACTGGTCGCCAAGGCCCGGGCGCACCGCGCCATGGAAGGCACCGATCTGGCCAGCATGGTGTCCACGCCCAGGCCGTATGCGTGGACCGCCGCCGACGAACGGAACGCAACCGGCGACAAGCTGTTGCCCGGCAACAACACAGCCGCAACGGAGCCGATGCATGTGGTGGCGTACGACTTCGGCATCAAGCAGAACATCCTGCGCATGCTGACCCGCGAGAACTGCCGCGTGACGGTCGTCCCGGCAAAGACCCCTGCCGCGGAGGTGCTGGCGATGGCTCCCGACGGGGTGTTCTTCTCGAACGGCCCCGGCGATCCGGAACCGCTGGGCTACGCCGTCGAAGCGATTCAGGAGCTGCAAGGAAAGACGCCCATGTTCGGCATCTGCCTGGGGCATCAGCTGTTCGGGCTGGCGCTGGGCGGCAAGACCTACAAGCTGAAGTTCGGGCACCACGGCGGCAATCACCCAATCAAGAACCTGGACACCGGCAAGGTCGAGATCACGTCGCAGAACCACAACTTCAACGTCGACCCGCAGAGTCTACCCAACGACGTGGCGGTGACGCACGTTAACCTGAACGACAACACGTTGGCCGGCTTGAAGCACAAAACCGACCCGATGTTCAGCGTGCAATACCACCCAGAAGCGAGCCCCGGGCCGCATGATTCACATTATCTGTTTCGGGACTTTCGTAAGATGATGGAAGAGTGGAAGAAATGAGGGCGCAGGCGATGGTGCAAGTGCAATTTGAGCCTGAAGTGGAGCAGATGGTCCGGCGCGCTGCTGAGGAGCAGCGGGTCAGCGAGGGATTTCTGATCGGCGAGGTCATCAAGCGTTGGCTTGAGGATCGTGCTGATTATGCATCAGGCATCAGCGCTCTTTCTCGCACCCGATACACAATCTCTCAAGATGAGATGGAGCGCCGCGCCGATGTGGCAGGTTGAGTACTCGGACCTGGCGGAAGCTGACATCCTTTCCCTTGACAAGCCTATTCGGCAACGCATCTTAGAGTTCTTTCGTGAGCGGGTTACACACCACCCGGACCCGAAAAGGCTGGCAGATGCGCTCACCGGACCTCTGCGCGGGCTGCATCGGTTCCGCATAGGGGACTATCGCGCCATCTGTGACATTCAAGGGGAACGCCTCGTGGTACTTGTACTCGAGGCGGGCCACCGCGGGGAGATCTACCGCCATGCCGCGAAGAAATGACATCGCAAAAATCCTAGTGATCGGCTCCGGCCCGATCGTCATCGGCCAGTCCGCCGAGTTTGACTACTCCGGCACGCAGGCCTGCAAAGCCCTCAAGGCCGAGGGCTATGAGGTCGTGCTGGTGAACTCCAATCCGGCGTCCATCATGACGGACCCGGAGATCGCCGACCGCACCTACATCGAGCCGCTGACCGAGAGCTACCTTGAGGTCATCCTGCAGGAAGAACTCGAACGCATGGAACCCGGTGCGGGCACCTTCGCCGTGCTGCCTACGGTGGGCGGCCAGACCGCGCTCAATCTCGCCGTCGCGTTGGCCGACAAAGGCCTCCTGGACCAGCTGGGCATCGAGCTCATCGGCGCCAAGCTCGAGGCGATCAAAAAGGCCGAGGACCGGCTGCTGTTCAAAGACGCGATGAAGAAGATCGGCCTCGACATGCCCCGGTCGATGCTGGTGAACAACATCCGTGATGGGCTGGAGTACGCCACGAAGCTGGGCTTTCCGGTCGTAATCCGGCCGAGCTTCACGTTGGGCGGATCGGGCGGCGGCATCGCCTACAACCGCGAAGAGCTCATGGAGATCCTGTCGCGCGGGCTGGACCTTTCGCCCGTGCACGAGTGCCTGCTGGAAGAAAGCGTACTGGGGTGGAAGGAGTACGAACTCGAGGTCGTCCGTGACCTCAACGACAACGTCGTCATCATCTGTTCCATCGAGAACTTCGACCCCATGGGCGTGCACACGGGCGACTCGATCACCGTCGCCCCGGCGCAAACGTTGAGCGACCGCGAGTATCAGCGCATGCGCGACGCGGCGATTGCCGTCATTCGCGAGATCGGCGTGGAGACCGGCGGTTCCAACGTCCAGTTTGCGGTCGACCCGCACACTGGACGCATGACGGTCATCGAGATGAACCCACGCGTCTCGCGCAGCTCGGCGCTCGCGTCCAAGGCGACCGGCTTTCCCATCGCGAAGATTGCGGCGCGGCTGGCCGTCGGGTACACGCTGGACGAGCTGCAGAACGACATCACCAAAGCCACACCGGCGTGCTTCGAGCCGACCATCGACTACGTGGTGGTAAAAATTCCAAAGTGGCAGTTCGAGAAGTTCCCCGGCGCCAACGAGACCCTGGGCCCGCAGATGAAGTCCGTGGGCGAGGTCATGGCGATCGGGCGCACCTTCAAGGAAGCGCTCATGAAGGCCGTGCGCTCGCTCGAAACAGGCAAAAAGGCCGGCGCCGGCGACATCGACCCACGCCGCCAAACGCAACGCCTAGTGACGCCGCATCCCGAGCGCCTAACCTACCTGCGCTACGCCTTTGAGCACGGCATGAGCGTACGCGAGGCCGCGCGTTGGACCGGCATGGACCCCTGGTTCCTCCACCAGATGAAGCTGATCGCGGACGCGTTGGCAGAGCTACCGGCGGTCCGTATCGAGAGGGCAATGAAGGCTTCGCCCGGGATCGGCGCTACCGCTGGAAGCGTGTCGGTAGAACATATCCGCACTCTAAAGCGGATGGGCGTTTCCGATGAACGTATTGCGGCAGGTTTCGGGAACAGTTCTTCTGAGGGAGTGGCCCTTGTGCGCGAGATGCGCGCGCAAGCAGGGATCAAGCCCGTCTTCAAGCTGGTCGATACCTGCGCGGCGGAGTTCGAAAGCTTCACGCCGTATCTCTATTCCTGCTACGACGAGGAGGATGAGATGACGCCCTCGGGGCGCAAAAAAGTCATCATCCTCGGCTCCGGGCCCAACCGCATCGGGCAGGGTATCGAGTTCGACTATTGCTGCTGTCACGCGGCCTTCGCGCTGCGTGAGGATGGCTTCGAGACCATCATGATCAACTGCAACCCGGAGACTGTCTCGACCGACTACGACACCTCCGACCGGCTGTACTTTGAGCCGTTGACCCTTGAGGATGTGCTCGCGGTGTACCACCACGAGGCCGCGGCCGGCGCCGAGATCGGCATGATCGTGCAGTTCGGCGGGCAAACGCCGCTCAACCTTGCCCTGCCGCTCAAGGCCGCCGGTGTGCCCATCATCGGCACCTCGCCGGAGTCGATCGACCTGGCCGAGGACCGCAAACGCTTCGGCAAGCTGTTGCGGGACCTCGAGATTCCGCAACCGCCGGCGGCCATGGCCACCTCCGTCGAGGAAGCACTCGCCGGGGCGCGCAAGGTCACGTACCCGGTCCTGGTGCGGCCTTCGTATGTGCTCGGCGGGCGCGCCATGGTCATCGCCTACAACGAGGACGCCGTGCGGGGCTACATGGCCACTGCCATCGAGTACTCGCAGGAGCGACCCGTGCTGATCGACCACTTCCTGGAGGACGCCCAGGAGCTCGACGTGGATGCGCTGTGCGATGGCGAAGACGTGGTGATCGCGGGCATCATGCAGCACATCGAGGAGGCGGGCGTGCACTCGGGCGATTCGTCGTGCGTGCTGCCCGCGGTGGACATGGCGCCGGGCGTGCTCGCCACCATCCGCACCTACACCCGCAAGCTGGCCCTCGCGCTAAACGTCATCGGCCTCGTGAACCTCCAGTTCGCCGTGCAACGCGGGAAGGTGTATGTCATCGAGGTCAACCCGCGGGCCTCGCGCACCGTGCCCTATGTCTCCAAGGCGACCGGCGTGCAGCTGGCAAAGGTCGCCTCGCGGCTGATGACCGGGCAGCGCCTGCGGGATCTGCTGCCCGAGCAGGTGGCGAGCGGCAAGGATCTGGGCACGGGTGACCACTTCTTTGTGAAGTCGCCGGTCTTTCCGTGGGCAAAGTTCCAGGGCGTCGACCCCGTGCTGGGGCCGGAGATGCGTTCCACCGGCGAAGTCATGGGCGTGGGCGGCAGCTTTGGCGAGGCCTTTGCCAAGGCGCAGACCGCCGCTGGCCTCTTCTTGCCGACCAATGGAACCCTCTTCATGAGCGTCAACGATCGCGACAAGCCCACCGCGCCAGCTCTGGCCAGGCGGTTCACTGACGCCGGCTTCCGGCTCGTTGCCACCCATGGCACGGCGGCGGCGCTCGAAGCCGAAGGCCTGCAAGTGGAAAAGGTCTTCAAGGTGGAAGAAGGCCGCCCCAACGTCGTCGACCTGATCAAAAGCGAGCGCATTCAACTCATCATCAACACGCCCACGGGTCTGGATGCCGTGTTCGACGAGCAGGCGCTGCGGCGCGCGGCGGTGGCGGCGCGTGTGCCCATGATCACCACCCTGGCAGCTGCCTGGGCCGCGGTGGAGGGCATTGAATCGTTGCAGCACGGCCTGGGCTCGGTGGTGTGTTTGCAAGAGCTGCACGCCGCGCGGGAGATGGCCACGCCGAGAGCTACACCCGTTCCTGTTGCGGGATGAGAACCGCAGCCCGGATACACTGAACACGTGCTGCTGCAAGGTCTCTTCGTCCCGTTGGCCAACTCGTTCTACCGTGATGGGGCGACCTATCTTCGCAAGCTGGAGCACAACGTCCTCCGCTACAGCCTGGGGCCCGCGGCCGGCTTGGTCGCGCTGCCGCCCGCCGGCGAATCGGGTGCTCTGACCGACGCGGAAGCCCACGCCTCCTTAACAACTGTCGGCGAACATGCGGGCAAGGACAAGGTGCTGCTGGCCGGGGTGGAGCGAGCCAGCGTTCGTGCCGCCCTCGAACTCGCGGCCGCTGCCCACGCCGCGCACTTTGACGCGCTGCTGCTGGCGCCCCCGCCCGACTGGGCGAGACTCGTCCGCGGTGACGACGCCCGCGAGCTGCTCCTGTTCTACGAGGCTGTGGCGGACCAATCGCCGCTCCCCGTCGCGCTGTGGAGCGATGCCGAGCCGCCCGCCCTGCAACTGCCAGTCGACCTGGTGGCTTCGCTGGCGCGGCACCGCAACGTGCTCGGCATCGTGGACGCCAACCTTAATGAAACCCGCCTCGCCGCGCTGCTATCCGGCACCGCGGATGTCCAGCGCGAGGTGACGGTCACAACCGTTTTTGCCGCGGTAACGCGCAGGATGTTGCAGCCCGTCGTGGACATGGGCTCCTCCCAAACGCCCATACCCGGGCTTGTCACGCTCGACACCCTGCGCCAGGGAGGCGGCGTCGCGACGGCAGAGCCTCCGCTTGCCATTCAGCAGCCGCCGGCGCTCAAAACTCGCGCCAAGGTCGTTGGCTTTCAGGTGCTCTCGGCGGCTCCGGCGCATGGGATCGTGCCGCTGCTGTCCGCGGGCGCGTCAGGATTTGTGCCGCCGCTAGCCGCATGTGCGCCGCAGGCCTGCTTTGAGGCCTACGCGGCGTGGAAGGACGGCGACCTTCCCCTCGCCGCCGAGCGCGCGGATCGACTCCGGTCCGCGGAGGATCTGCTCGCAACCCTGGGACCGGCCGCTGTCAAGGCCGGATGCGACTTCAACGGCTACTTCGGCGGCGTCCCGCGACTGCCGCGGTTGCCGCTCACCGCCGAGTCGCGAGCCGCGGTGGAACGGGCGCTCCGCAGCATTCGCAACTAGCGCCGCGACGCGGTAGCCGCGCCCAACCGTGTACGTGCCTGCGCGGCCTCCGGCGAGTTGGGGAAGCGCTGAATCAGGGCTCGCAGTTCGCGCGTCCCCGCCTCGGTATCCTTTTGCGCCAGCAGAGCCTCCCCCTTATGCAGGTGCGCGGCCGGCACCTTGGCATTGTCCGGGTAGCGCTCCAGCACCTGGTCGTAGTCCTTGATGGCGGCCGCCGGTTTGTTGGCGCGCCGGGCAAGCTCGCCGGCATAAAACAGGGCGTTACCGGACAAGTTATCGTCCGGATATGTCTTGACAAGGTCCGCGAACTCGGACCCAGCCACGGCATAGCGCCCGGCCACATAATCGCTGTACGCGGCCCGGTACATCTCCCCGGCGGACGGCCCAGCTACCGGCGCGGGCCGCGTCGCCAGGCCGCCGCCGTCCGCTGATGCGTTCGGGTTCGCCGCGGCAACACCCGGCCCAGTGCCTGGGTTAGCCGTTCCACCGGTCGAGGCCGGCGTCGGCGCTGCACCGGGGGCTGCACCATTGGCTCCAGGCAGGTTGCCCAGGATGGCGTTGGTCGACTGCGCCTGGCTCTGCAGGTCGCCAAGCGTCTTCTCCATTCGCTGCATGCGAGCTTTCAGCTCGTCCAGGGAGTCGTTCAAGGCCTGGACCTGCCCTGAGATCTGTTCGTTCCGCTGCACCTGGCCATCCGTCTGGCCCTGCAACTTGGTCTGCAGCGCGGTTACCGTTACCGACATCTTGTTCACCGCGTCCACATCCTGCTGCACCAAATCCTTCAGCACGCCCATCTGCTGGTCGTTGGACTGCTGCATTCTCGCCATCGCGTCGATCAGCTGCTGCACCTGGGTCTGCAGCTGAACCATGTCCTTGTTGACCGCATAAGCAGGTCGCGCGGTCCATGCGACGGATGCGATCAGCAGAAGAGTGGGGAGAGGACGCCGTCGAACGGTGTGAACAAGCATACAAAGCTCCAGCAAAGATCAGATCAGCAGCAGCAGGGACCGCGTTAGGGGAGCAACGCGGTCCCGCAAGGGTTAGCGGTCCAGCATGAACTGGGCGCGGCGATTCTGCTGCCAGCAACTTTCGGCCTCTTCGGTGCAGAACTGCCGCTCTTTGCCGTAGCTGACGGTCCGCACACGGCTCGGTGCGACGCCGGCGTTCACCAGGGCGTCCCGGGCAGCATTCGCGCGGTTCTCGCCCAATGTGATGTTGAACTCCGCCGACCCACGGTCATCGCAGTAGCCGCCGATCAGCACCTTGATGGCCGGATGCGTGTTCAGATAGCGTGCGGCACCGGCGATGCTGGTCTCCCCCTCGGCCCCCACCTCGAAGCTGTCGTAGCCGAAGAACACATCCTGCACGGCCGCGTGGAAGGCCGCGTCGGTACCCATGTCGCCCTCCCCGGCTACCTGCCCTGTACCGCCCACCCCACTCGGGACGGACGGCGCGCGGACGGTCACGCGGACGTTGGCCTCCGCCGACCCGCCGTCACCCTTGGCAACCAGGTGAAAATTCGTGGAATTGGCTGGCGACACTGTCTGCGTTCCGTTCACAGCCACATCGCCGATCCCGTCGATCGTCACGCTGGTCGCGTTGGTCGTACGCCAATTCAGCACCAACGACTGGCCAAGGTCGATCGCCAACGGATCGGCGCTGAGCGTAGCCGTGGGCGCGGCCACAGCCGCCGGCGGCAGCGCATTGGCCGGTACCGCGGCCGGCTTCTTGTGGCAGCCTGCCAGGGCGAGCGTGGCCAAGGTCAGGGCGCAGGCTGTCCGGCTGGCCAGTCGTTGCAACGATGTGGCGCCCCTCGAGGTTGTGGTTCGGTCCATGTGCGTTCCTCTTTCAGAATCGATGTTCCTGTTGCGGACGTGGGGACTGATCTCCCGTCCGTTATGTCGTGCGACGACGTAAGCAGCACTTAGCGGAAACTCCAGTTCGGCATATCGTTCCCAGCTTCGGTCAGGGGCTTTTTCTCCGTGCCGTCGGCCAGCATGGTCATCAACCGGGTGTGGTCGGCGCGCCCACCCGGGGTGTTGGCAAAAACCAGGTGACGGCCGTCGGGCGACCACGACGGGAAGTCGCAGCGCCCCATATCGTGGGTCAGCTGGATCCACCGCTTGGTGGCGATCTCCATCACATAGATGTCCTGCCCACCCGGCGCACCCGGTCCATACTTCCGATCCCACGCGTAAGCAAGAAACTGGCCGTTGGGTGACCACGAGGGCGAGGTGGCGTACCCACCGTCGGTCATCCGCTGCACGCCGGAGCCGTCCGCGTCCATGATGTACAGCTGCGGCAAACCGGTGCGCCCGCTGATCCAGGCCAGTTGCGCGCCGGTCTTGGGGTTAAACGTGGGCGAGGCGTCGGGTCCACGATAGTTGGTGACCCGGTGGGCAGCCGCCCCCTGGGCGTCCGCCAGCCAGATCTCCGGATCGCCCGAGCGCGACGAGGAAAACGCGATCTGCTGACCATCCGGCGCCCACGCCGGCGAAATATTGGTGCTGCCGAGCGAGTTGAAGCTGACCAGCCGGCCCAGCAGCAGCGAGTACATCTTCAGCTGAAAGCCGTCCCGGCCCAGCGAGCTAAACGCAAGCCGGGAATTGTCAGGCGAAACCCGCGGCGAAATGGAAATCTGTCCAAGCTGGGTCACGGCGTGCTGGTTGGCGCCGTCGTAGTCCATCTGCCAGATCTCTTTATTGCCGTTGCCGGAAAAGTGCACGTAGAAGATCTTCGACTCCGCAATGCCCGGAATCCCGCCCCCGAGACGGAAGATGATCTCGTCCGCGAACTTGTGGGCGATCCCGCGCGCGTTCTCCGGGCTCGCCGTATCGTCGTACCGCTTGGCGAACACCTGCGGGAACTGCGTATTGCGCGCGTCGTCCAGGAAGCCGTTCACGGTCAGCCGCCCGCCCGCGACCGCCAGGTTCCCAAAAGCGACCATGCCGGCGTTGGACGGCGCCGCCGCCCATTGGCTCAGGTTCATCTCGGCCGGCGTTCCGGGCCGGCTGGCCGGTTCCATGGTCTTCGAAACCAGGTCAAAGACCCCCGCGTTGCCCAGATCGGCGTAGAGCGTCTCGTCAAAGGTGTGCGTCAGCGCCGTTGTGTTTCCGTCGGCGGCCCCGGGCTTGAAGTCCGCTGCCGCCAGACGCAACCGGTCTGCGCCGGTGCTTGTCTCCAGGTGAAATGGATCCTGCCCGTGAGCTGAAGCGCCCATGGCTAAGCCCAGGCAGAGGACAAAAGCGAAACTCATGCTGCCATGCCGAGCGGTGCTCCGGGCCCGAGAAATCTTGGTGCGTGTGCCGTTCATCCTCATCCACTGTAGACGCCCGGAGGTGCAGTTGGGGAGTCGCGCCGCTAGGCCGTATCCGGGCTGGTCCCCTCCCTCGCTACTTCCTGGCTAGGGCTGCTTGTAGTCGAAGGCGAACTCAATGGTGATGTGGTCGCCGGCGGGCAGCGGGCCGAAGCCGTCGTCCTCCAATCGCTGAACGGCACGCACCGCCGACTGATCCAGCGTGGGCGAGCCGCTGCGAGTCTCCACGCGCACGTCCTGCGGCTTGCCGTCGCGGTCGATGTCGAACAGTAACGTTACGCGCTTGCCCTGCGAACTGCGCGGGTCCACCTCGCCCGAAAACCAGTTCTGCGAGACGCGCCGGCTCACCGCCTGTAAGTAAAAGGCGTAGCGGAAACCAAAGGTCCGGTCTTGCACCGTCGCCGTGGCGGTCCCGTTCTTGCTCTGCGCGATCGCCTGGGGCAGCTGCGTCGCGGTGGTCTCGCCGGTGCGCGCTTTCGGGGTCTCGGGTGCAGGCTGCGGATGCTTCACGGGCTGCGCCTCCACCGGCGGGGCCTTGGGCGTGGGCTTCGGGGGCGCGACGCTGTGGACCGGCGCCGGCGGGGCAGGCTTCTCGCGGGTCTTGGCCTTGATGAGGACGTCGGTGAGCCTGGGCGGCGGCTCGGCGGCGGCCTTCGGCGGCGGCAACGGCGCTCGCGCCTCATCCTCGGAGGCGAGGACCTGCTTTTCCACCGGTGGCGCATGCGGCGGCAACGGCAGCGCCGAAACCATGGACGCCTGAATCGCGCCCACCGAGGCCGCGCTCTCGCCCCAGCGATCGTGCTTGCTCAAATGCAAATACGCCGCACCGATCAGCAACGCGGCCAGCGCGGCATGCAACCCAATCGCCCCGGCCACGCCGCCGCCCATGCGATCGAAGTCGCGCCACGCGTCCGTATGCCGAGGTACTGTGACGTTCGTCATAGCTCGTCCAGGGGATATCAACGATCGAACGGCTGAGTGACAATGCTGATATTGGCGATGCCCGCCTGCTTTACGGCATCCATCACGGACGCAAAGGCCCCAAACGGCACGCGCTGATCGGCGCGTACGTACACCGTTTGCTTGGCGTTCGGGCTCTTTGACAACAGGGTTGCGATGTCGTGCACGTTCACCGGCTTGTCATCCAGGAACACGTTCTGGTTCTTGTCCAGCGTAAGCACCCGTCGCTGTTCCACGGCCTGATTGACCGTGCGCGTCTGCGGCACGGCCACCTCAATCCCGCTTTGGAGCACGGGAGCGGTGACCATAAAGATCAGCAGCAGCACCAGCACCACGTCCACCAGCGGCGTGATATTGATGTCGGCCAGCGCGGTCTGCGTTCGGCCCTGCGTCGTGAACGCCATACGCTAGATCACCCTCCGGCGCTCTTCCACGCTGTGCACCTGCGGCGGCTGGGGCGAATGCACGGCGGGGGCGACCAGCGCAGCGTTTTCGATCGCGTTCAGCAGCTCGCGGCCGAAGTCGTCCATGCGCGCCGCGAAGTCTCGCAGGCGAGCCGTGAGCTGGTTGTACCCGACCACGGCCGGCACGGCTACCACCAGGCCGGCGGCGGTCGTGATCAGGGCCTCGCTGATGCCGGGAGCGACGGCGCGCAGCGTGGCCGCGCCCGCGGTGCCAAGGCCGTGAAAGGCGTCGATGATGCCCATGACCGTACCGAAAAGCCCAATAAATGGTGCAACCTGCGCGATTGTTGCCAGCCAGGTCATGCGCTGCTCCATCGCGGTCAGGCTCTCGCTGGCGGCGGTCTGTGCGGCTCGCGTGAGCGCCTGCGGGTTGGGCGGTGTGCCGCGCCCGCCAGACTGGCGCTGGTACTCGTCGTAGATCTCATGAAATACCGCCACCAGCGGACTGGGGCGGAATTGCTCGGCCAGAACGGCCACTTCACTCAGCCGACCGGAGTTGCGGAAGGCGCGCACAAACTTGCGGTTCTGGATCTCGGCCTCGCGAAAGGTCCGCCACTTGGAAAACATCACGGCCCAGGAAAATATGCTCGTCACAAGCAGCAAAGCCAGGACCGTAAGCGCCATCGGTCCGCTGTTGTGCAACATCTCGGCCAACGCGCTGCCGTGCGCTCCGGAAGGCAGCGCGGCAGCGCTGCCGTTGACCGTGTCGGGGAGGGAAGTTTCCTGAAGAAGTGCAACGAGAGCCATCATGTCTGCAGCTCTCAGTGTACGGCTTGCCCGGAGCACGCGAGCCATCGCGCCGTAGCCGCCGGGCAGGGGAGAACCACTTGTGGTGCGGTCTCGGCGCCCTGCCGTGCTACGCTGGCGAGGCGAAGCCGTGGCGAAGGGCCGAAGAACCATGCTGTTGGAGTTACGCGTCGAAAACTATGCCGTCATCGACCACACGGTGGCCGAGTTCGGGCCGGGGCTGAATCTGCTGACGGGCGAGACCGGCGCCGGCAAATCGATCCTGATCGACGCCCTGGTTTTGCTCTTGGGCGGGAAGGCGTCCAGCGACATGGTGCGGTTTGGGGCCGAGCGCGCCGTCGTCGCCTGTGTCTTCGACACCACGCCCGGTGCCGAGACGATCCTTGAAGACAATGGCATCGACATCGCGGGCGAGGAGATTCTGCTGCGGCGCGAGATCGGCGCCAGCGGCAAAGGACGCGTCTTCGTCAACAATCAACCGGCGACGGTGGGCGTCCTCCGGCAGCTGGCACCGGAGTTGGCGTTGGTGCATGCCCAATCCGAGACACTGACCGCGTTCGACTCTGCGCAGCAGCGCCTCCTGCTGGACCGGTCCGCGCAGATTCCAACGGACGCGGTGGCCGAGGCGTATGCACGCTGGCGCGAGCTGCAACGCGAACTCGAAGTCCTCCGCGGCGCCGAGGGCGACCGGCTCCGCCAGCTCGACCTGTGGAGCTTTCAGGCCCGGGAGATCGAAGCCGCCGCCATCATGGACGCGGAGGAGGACCAGCGGCTCGAAACGGAAAAACGCCTGCTGGCCAACGCCGAACGCCTCTTCACCGGAGCCAATGCGGCGCTGGAGATGCTCTACGAGGGTGAGGTGTCGGCGGAAGGTTTGCTCGGGGGTGCTCTGCGCCATGTGGAAGACCTGGCGCGCTTTCAGGAGCGCTTGAATGAGGCCGCCCAGCAATTGCGCACGGCGCAAGCCGCCATCGAGGACGTCGCGGCGACGCTGCGGGACTTCGCGGACGAGGCCACGGCTTCACCGGATCGCCTGGCCGAGGTGGAAGACCGGCTGGCCCTGCTCGATCGCCTGAAACGCAAGTACGGACCGAGGCTGGAGCAGGTGATCGCCTTTGGCGCGGAAGCGGCGCAGAAGCTGGCCGACCTGGAAAACCGAGACGCGCGCCTGCAGGAACTCGAGACGGCGGTAAAGGCAGCAGCAGACCGTTTCTGCGCCGCTGCGCGCAGCCTCACCGAGGTGCGGCGTGCTGCAGCCGCAAAGCTGGCCAAGGCCGCCGAGCGCCAAATTAACGAGCTCGCCATGCACTCGCGTTTCGAGATCGAGGTGACCGCGTCGGAGGCACCGGAAGGCTGGTCCGCGCTCGGGTGGGACACGGTCGAGTGTCGCATCGCGACTAATCCGGGAGAACCGCTCAAGCCGTTGACCGAGATCGCCTCCGGCGGCGAGATGTCGCGCGTCATGCTGGCGTTGAAGGCGGCCGTGGAGGCGCAGGCGGCGGCTCAGGCCAGGCAGCGTGGCGCGGTACTGCCCAGGACGTTGGTCTTCGACGAGATCGACATCGGCATCGGCGGTCGCGCCGCGGAGGCGGTCGGCAACAAGTTGAAGGAGCTGTCGCGCACGCAGCAGGTCATCTGCATCACCCACTTGCCGCAGATTGCGGCCTTTGCGGACCAGCACTTACTGATCGAGAAGAACAAAAAGGCAGGTCGCACCCGGACCGGGGTGCGATCCATGGGCAACGGTGAGCGTGTGGAGGAAATCGCCCGCATGCTGTCCGGAGCCAGCCTGACGGAAGCCTCCCGGGCGCATGCACGGCAGATGATTGAGGGAAGCCGCTAGGTTCGGACGAGGGTTGGGGGCGCACTGAAGTACCTGCTCCGGAACCCAAAACAAGACCTGTCACCGCCCCCAAGGGGGTATACTTGGACTTGTGATTACCACCGTCCTCGACCCCGTGGAACTGCAGCAGGGCAACGCCTCAAATGGCGTGTCCGCAAAAGCGAAACGAGTTCTTCTGCTGAAGCCGCGTGGTTTCTGCGCCGGTGTCGTCCGGGCGATCGACATCGTTCGCATCGCGCTGGACGCCTTCGGCGCCCCGATCTACGTCCGTAAAGAGATCGTTCACAACAGCTACGTGGTCAACGATCTGGCGCAGAAGGGTGCGATCTTCGTCAATGAGCTGGACGAAGTTCCCGAAGGCGCCCGCGTAATCTACTCCGCGCACGGCGTCTCCCCGGCAGTTCGCGCGCGCGCCAAAGAGCGTGGGCTCAAGGTCGTCGACGCGACCTGTCCGCTGGTCACCAAGGTGCATGTGGAGGCGATCAAATTCGCCAAGCAGGGCTACTCGCTGATCCTGGTCGGCCATCGCGATCACGAAGAGGTGGAAGGTACGCAGGGCGAGGCGCCCACGGTGACCCAGGTGGTTTCCACGCCCGAAGAGGTAGCCGTACTGGAGGTTCCTGACCCGGACAAGGTCGCGTATCTCACTCAGACGACCCTGTCGCTCGACGAAGCAGGGACGATGATCGAGGCGCTCAAGCGCCGTTTTCCAAACATCGCCGGGCCGCACGCGCAGGACATCTGCTACGCCACCGAGAACCGGCAGACGGCGGTCAAAAACGTAGCGCATGGGGCGGATCTGGTGTTAGTGGTCGGCTCCCGCAACAGTTCCAACTCGAACCGCCTCGTCGAAGTCTCGATGAACCTCGGCACAAGCTCGTACCTGATCGACAAGGCGGAGGACATCCGCCCGGAGTGGCTGGAAACGGTGTCTACGGTGGCCATCACGGCAGGAGCCTCGGCCCCTGAAATCCTGGTGCAACAGGTGGTGGACTTCCTGCAAGGCAAAGGCTTCTCCTCGGTCGAGGAGGTCGAGGTCATGCCCGAAAACGTGCGTTTCGGGCTGCCTCCCGAGATCGTGCAGGCCATCGCGTCCGCTCCCCCTCTTGCATCAGCCCTCTAATTCAGGCTGTTGTGTTCGTCCGTCAAACCTGAGCAAACGAGAGTACATGAGTGCACACAGTCTGAATCCGCAGGGGACGAAGCAGCCGCGATTCGGCCGCCTCGATCTCGGGATGGATCAGGTCAAACGCGCCATCGGCAAATCGGTCGATTGGCTTTTTCGGCAGCAGGATGAGCAGGGATACTGGTGCGGCGAGTTGGAAGCAGATTCCATGCTCGAAGCCGACTACATCTTTGTGCATACCCTGCTCGGCACGGGCGACCCTGGCCGCCTGGCGCGTTGCATCAACGAGATCCTGCGTCACCAAAACGACGACGGCGGATGGAGCCTGTACCCGGGCGGACCGTCGAACGTCAGCTACGGCGTAAAATGCTACCTCGCGCTCAAGTTGATGGGTTGGAAAGCCGATCACCCGTTGATGGCCAAAGCGCGAGGGAACGTGCTTTCGCTCGGCGGCGTCGTAGAGTGCAATACCTTCACTAAGATCTATCTTTGCGCTCTGGGGCAGTACGACTACGACGCCGTGCCGGCGGTGCCGCCGGAGATCGTTCTGTTTCCGAACTGGTTTTACTTCAACATCTACGAGATCAGCGCGTGGTCTCGCGCCATCCTCGTTCCGCTCTCGATCATCTACGCCAAGAAGCCGTTCAAGAAGCTCCCCGCCGACCAAGGCATCTCGGAGCTGTTTGTCGGCGGCCGCGAAGCCGCAAACCTCCATCTCCGCTGGGACAGCCGTGTGTTTTCCTGGCGTAACTTCTTTCTGTTCTGGGACCGTGTGGCGCACTGGGCGGAGCGGGTGCACATTCGCCCGCTGCGTCGTTCCGCGCTCAAGCACGCCGAACGCTGGATGCTGGATCATCTGGAGCGGTCCGATGGCCTGGGGGCGATCTACCCCGCGATGCTGAACGCAATCGTGGCTCTGCGCGCCCTGGGCTACTCGCAAGACGACCCGCAGGTAATCCGCGCGATGGACGAGTTCGAACGCCTCGGCATCGACAACCCGCACGGCGAGCCAAACTACCCGACGCCGACCTTTCGCATGCAGCCCTGCTTTTCCCCCGTCTGGGACACCGCGCAGGTGCTCTCTACCCTCGGCGAGGTGGGCCTATCACGCACCGATGCGCGCATGGTAAAAGCCGCGGACTGGCTGCTGTCCAAGGAGATCCGCCACAAAGGCGACTGGTCGCACAAGGTGAAGGGCGTGGATGCCAGCTGCTGGTGCTTTTTCTTCAACAACGATCATCAGCCGGACGTCGACGACACCGGTGAAGTTCTGCTGGCGTTGAAGTCGGTCGACAACCCGCGGGAGCGCTACCAGCACGAGGTCACGCAAAGGGCGATCCAATGGGTGCTCGCCATGCAGTGCAAGAACGGCGGTTGGGCCTCGTTCGACAAAGACAACACGAAGAAGATCTTCGAGTCGATCCCGTTTGCGGATCACAACGCAATGATAGATCCGCCTACGGTCGACATTACCGGGCGCATCCTGGAGATGCTGGCCGCCTATGGCTTCACTCGGCGCGACAAGCCGGTCGAACGCGCGATCCAGTTCATCCTCAAGGGTCAAGAGTCCGACGGCTCGTGGTTTGGGCGCTGGGGTGTCAACTACCTGTACGGCACCTTCCTCGTGCTGCGTGGGTTAGAGGCCATGGAGTTCTCGCACCTGGAGCCTGCCGTGCAGCAGGCGGCCGAGTGGATTCGCATGGTGCAGAACGCCGACGGTGGCTGGGGCGAGACTTGTGGGACCTATGACGACCCCGGCACGCGCGGCGTCGGCCCGTCCACCCCATCGCAGACAGCCTGGGCGTTGCTCGGCCTCTTGGCCGCCAACGACACGCGCTCGGACTCCGTCGCCAAGGGCATCCGCTGGCTTACCGAACGCCAACAAGAAGATGGTTCCTGGAGCGAACTGATGCCCGGGCGCAACGGCGAAAGTTACTACACCGGGACGGGCTTTCCGCGGGTGTTCTACCTTGGCTATCATCTGTACAAGCAGTACTTTCCGCTGTTGGCGCTGACGACGTACCGCAAGGCGCTGGAGCGGGAAGCGGTTGCAGCGTAACCGGGCCGGCGCTCATCGAAGAAGGACCAGATCGCGTGCTGCGCCGCAGCCCAAAGGAGTAAATCGGATGGCAGTTCCCGTTTCACAAGCGTTTACCGTGGCCACCTACGTACTGAAGCAGAAGCTGAAGGGCCGCAAACGCTATCCGCTAGTTCTTATGTTGGAGCCGCTGTTTCGCTGCAATCTGGCCTGTGCCGGCTGCGGCAAAATCCAGTACCCGGCCCACATCCTGAAGGCGGAGTTGACGCCGGAGCAGTGCTTCAAGGCGGTCGACGAGTGCGGGACGCCGATGGTGTCGATTCCCGGCGGCGAGCCGCTGCTGCATCCACAGATGCCGGAGATCGTGGCTGGTCTGGTGGCGCGCAAGAAGTACGTGTACATGTGTACGAACGCGCTGCTGTTGAAAGAAAAGCTGCACCTGTTCAAGCCTAGCAAGTATCTCAGCTTCTCCGTACACGTCGACGGCGAACGCGAGCATCACGACTTCAGCGTCTGTCGCGAGGGTGGGTATGACGTCGCGATGGAAGGCGTGAAGGCAGCTGTGGCCGCGGGCTTTCGCGTGACTACCAACACTACGCTCTTCGACGGCGCGGACCCGAACTCCGTGCGGCGGCACTTTGACCAGCTCATGGCGGCCGGCGTGGAGTCCATGATGGTCTCGCCCGGCTATACCTACGACAAGGCTCCCGACCAGAACCATTTCCTCGGCAAGGCCAAGTCGCGGCGCATGTTTCGCGCCATCCTGTCGAACCGCAAAAAGGAGTGGGAGTTCAACACCCATCCGCTCTTTGCCGAGTTCCTGATGGGCAAGCAGGACTTCGAGTGCACCCCGTGGGGCATGCCGACCTACTCCATCTTTGGTTGGCAGAAGCCGTGCTACCTCCTGCAAGACGGCTATGCCGATACCTTCCAGGAACTGCTGGACGCGACCGCGTGGGAGAACTACGGCGCCAAGAGTGGCAACCCGCGTTGCGCCAACTGCATGGTGCATAGCGGGCACGAAGCCTCTGCGGTCGATTACAACTTCAGCTCATTTAGAGGGCTGATGACCACGGCGAAGAAGTACATGTTTCCCTCGCTGTACCCGGACGAAGGCGCGCAGAAGCTGCTGAACGAATGGCAGCCGGAAGGTCATGTGCCGTTGGTGCAGATTCAGAACGGCGCGACCAAGCCGACACCCGTCGTGGTGACCACGTCCGTAGACAAGACGTACACCGAAGTGGCCGGAGGCTGATCCCATGGCGACTCTGGACCAGAAGCACGACCAGGCGCACAGCAAGAGCGAGCCGTTGCAGCACACCAGTCAGGACGAGCTGGAGCACGCGGCGGGCCGCGAGCGCGAGAACCTCGAAGGCTGGATCCCGGCGTTGGCGAGCGCCGCGGAAATTCGCGAGGCGCTCGAAAAGGCCTTCGACTACCGTGGCGACGTGACCATCACGCGCAAAGACGGTTCCGTGGTGGAGGGCTACCTGTATGACCGGCGCACGGGGCCGACACTGGCTGACTCCGTCGTTCGCCTGATCCCGACGCCGCCCAAGGGCGCGCCGGCAGGTACGGCGGTGCAGCGGGTCAATCTGGCGTATGCGGATGTGGCGGCGCTGAAATTCTCAGGGCGCGACACAGCGGCGGGTAAGACGTTTGACGCCTGGGTGAAGAAGTATTGGGAGAGAAAGGCAGCGGGGGAGAAGAACATTCAGATTGTGCCGGAGAAGCTAGACTAGGGGCGGAGGTCTCGATATGGCTGCCCATCCTATTGTCGTCGTCGACCATGGCAAGATCATCATTCCTAATGAACTGCATGACGACCCTCGCTTCAGAGACGGTGCACGCTTGCAACTGGTGCCGGTAGAGGTGAACGCAACGGGCGTGGAGCATTCGGCGGAAGCCTGGGAGACTTTTATGGGGTTGCAAGGCTTGCTCGCGGACTCTGAGTACGATCCCAACGCTGAACTCGAAAAGGAGAAACAGCGCGAGTTGGAGGAAGAGGCCCCGTGGGCACGCAGCTGATGCGTGGACCGAAGCCTGAACTGCTGGTTCTCGATTCCTGGCCAGTGTTGGAGTGGATCAAAGGTCGCGAGCCGGTTCGCACGCAGTTTGCGTCTCTCGTAAAGGAAGCAATGGTAGATCGCGTTTCCTTTCACATGTCGCGGATCAACTACGGCGAGGCGATGTATAGCATCCGAAAGGCGCCTGAGATCGCGGATCAAGGCGATGCATTGAGACGGTTGCGCTCCGCTCCTTTCCGTTTGCATACGGTGGATGACGCCTCGGTGGATGAAGCGGTCGAGTTGAAATCGCGGTATGCGTTCTCGTTCGCGGATGCCTTCGCTTCGGCGCTTGCGATCCGGCTGCGTTTACCGCTGGTCACAGGAGACTCGGAGTTCCGGCGCCTTGAAAGAGATGGATTACTGGTTCTGCGGTGGGTGGGCGCGTGAAGCTTTTTCTTACGGGCGCGACCGGCTTTGTGGGCGCCCATGTGGCGCAGGCAGCTGCGGCCGCCGGTGCCGACCTGCGCGTGTTGGTGCGGCCCACCTCAAACAAAACATTCCTGCCAGCCGGCGCGGAGCAGGTCGTGGGAGAGCTGCGCGCGCCTGCCGACTTCGCCTCGGCGCTACAGGGCTGCGATGCGCTCATCCATGTAGCGGCGGACTACCGGCTCTGGGTTCCCGACCCAGCCGAGATGTACAAGGCCAACGTAGAGGGCACGCGGGAACTGCTGCGGCTGGCGCGCGAGGCCGGTGTCGCTAAAGTCGTGTACACGTCCAGCGTGGCGACCATGGGTTTCCGCACCGACGGTACTGTGGTGGACGAGGAAACGCCGGTCGGCGAGGCCGACATGATCGGCCATTACAAGCGTTCCAAGTGGATGGCCGAGCAGGTGGCCATCGACGCCGCGCGCGCCGGGCAACACGTCATCCTCCTGAACCCGACGACGCCGATCGGCGCCTTCGACGCGAAGCCGACGCCCACGGGACGCATCGTCGTGGACTTCCTCAATCGCAATTTCCCGGCCTATGTGGAGACTGGGCTGAACCTGGTCGACGTGCGCGAGATTGCGCGGATGCATCTACGGGCGCTGGAGGTCGGGCGGCCAGGGGAACGCTATATTTTGGGCGGCGAGAACCTCACGCTGAAGCAGATTCTCGACCGGCTGGGCCAAATATCCGGGCTGCCGTCGCCCAAAGCCAAGGTGCCGCATGCAGTGGCCATGGCCTTTGCGTTCTTTGACGAGACGGTCACCGGCAAGCTCCGCGGCAAGGAGCCGCGTGCGACGGTGGAGGCCGTGCGCATGGGGCGCAAGTTGATGTTTGCGAGCTCGGCCAAGGCAGCGCGCGAGCTGGGCTTCCGGGTGCTGCCCGTGGACGACGCGTTGCGCGAGGCGTGTCGCTGGTTCGTCGCCAACGGCTACGCGCCCCTGCCGCCGGAGGCGCTATGAGCCGACGCATCGCCATCTTGGCCGCACTGCCCAGCGAACTCAAGCAGCTGGTCCGTGGATGGACGCGTTCGGCAGCCGGCAAGCATGTGCAGCTGTGGGTGCATCAGGACGCGGCAGGCGACGAGATCGTCGCGGCCTGCGCAGGCATGGGAGCGACCGCGGTACAGCGAGCGTTCAGCGCGGCGGAGACACGCGGCAAGCTCGACCTCGTGTTGAGCGTGGGCCTGGCGGGTTCCACCGGGGCAGACCTCAAGATGGGCGACGTGAGCTGCGCGACCGAAGTGATCGATGCGCAAACAGGGGAGCGTTTTTCACTCACCGACGGAGATCGGAAGCTGCATTTGGCCACGGCGCTGCACACCGCCGGCTCGGCCGAGAAGGCGCGTCTGCGGGCGACCTACGGTGCGCTGTTGGTGGACATGGAGGCGGCCACGGTGGCGCGTTTGGCGGCCATGCGGGCGTTGCCCCTATGCTGCATCAAGGCAGTCTCCGATACGGCCGACGCGGTCCTGCCGGAGATCGACCGCTTTGTGGACGCCGACGGGCAGTTGCAGATCGCGCGCTTCGGAGCGTACCTCGCCACGCAGCCGCGCTATTGGCGGCCCGTGGTCCAACTGGCGAAGGGCAGCAAACTGGCCTCGGCGGCGTTGGCCGATAGGCTGGCGCAATTTCTGGTGCACAAGGATTTGGCGTACACAAATCGCACCGGCAATTTTGTCAAGGGGCGCGGCGATACCGAAAGTTAGCGGACAGCAGCAGTGGCGTTTGCGGCGTCTTATAGACGGGCGAGGGACGTGCCGCCGCTGAGGTGGATCTTGGGTTGGTTTGCTGCTTTGTTTGCCATTCTTTCCGGCGCCGCAAATCCCGTGCAGTCTGCGGCGCACGGACAACTGAACAAGCAGCTTGGGCAATGGGCCTGGGCTGGCGTCGTGGTCTATGCCGTGGGCCTGCTGGGCATGCTCGCGACGGTCGCCGTAGTGCGTCAGGCGTTGCCCCTGGGCAATGCGCATGGGGTGAGTTGGTGGGCGTGGACAGGTGGGCTCATCAGCATCTTCTCCACGATCGCCGCGATCTTGTTGGTACAAAAGCTCGGGTCGGGTATCTTCACCAGCCTCAGTGTGACTGCGGCGTTGGTGATGTCTGTGGTGCTCGATCAGTTCGGGTGGTTGGGCATGAAGCAACATCCTGTGTCCGTAGGGCGGGCGATCGGTTGCGTCTTGTTGATCGTTGGAATCTGGCTGGTTGGCAAGTCCTGATTGGCCCCGGCGCGCAGGAACGGCGCTGCCGTAAACTGAACGTGTTGAAATCAACGTGGAACTGAACGTGTTCAGATCGGCTTAGAAATTTGAACATATTCAGATTAGGTCGATTGCTCACCGTGGCGTATCGCCGCTCCGCTCTGAGGGTATATAGTGGCTGGCGATTGCAAAAGCTTTGCTGCCACGGTGCGCTTGGCCCCATGCCTGTTTGCGTTTCTCGTTTCGTTGTTCGCCTAGTGGCGCTGGTAGGCATGCTCTCGCCGTTGGCGAGCGCACAGGCGCCGCCGCCTCCCGGAGCTAACCTGCCTACGATTCTTTACGGCGCGGCTTACTACAACGAATACATGCCGGCCGATCTGCAACCGGGGCGTTTGGAGAAAGACGTTGCGCTCATGCACGCGGCAGGTATCTCTGTGGTACGCATGGGCGAGTCGACCTGGAGCCTGTGGGAGCCGGAGGATGGCCGCTTCGAGTATGCGTGGATGGATCGCGTGGTCGATGCCATGGGCAAAGCCGGGATCAAGGTCCTCATGGGCACGCCCACGTACTCCATGCCGACGTGGATGGCAAAGGCGCATCCGGAGTTTTATGCGCGTCCGCTCGGCGGGGCGGAGGTCGGGTACGGCATGCGGCAGAACATCGACTTCGGCAATCCGAAGTTCCGCTTTTATGCCGAGCGTGTGATCACCAACCTGGTGCGCCACTACAAGGAGAACCCGGCGGTGATTGGGTGGCAGATCGACAACGAGACGGGCTCGAACGGCGCTTCCAACGCAGATGTGTTCGCCGGCTTCGTCGAGCACCTGAAAGGGAAGTACAAAACGACCGACGCACTGAACAAGGCGTGGTTTCTGAACTACTGGGGTGAAGACGTAAACGACTGGGCGGACATGCCCACGCGCTACAACGCGACCAGCACGAGCTACAAGCTGGAGTGGTCGCGTTGGCAGCAGATGCGTGTAACCGATTACCTTTCCTTCCAGGCCGCGCTGGTGCGTCGCAACCGCCGCGCCGATCAGTTCGTCACGCAGGACTTCGGCTCCATCATGCGGCCGGACGTGAACGAGTACCAGGTGGCGAAGACGTTAGACGTGGTGGCCAACAACCCGTACCACGGCACGCAGGAGCACTTGGATGGCGCGTGGCAGGCGCTGCAGGGCGACCTGGCGCGCTCGCTGAAACACGAAAACTTTCTGGTCACGGAGACCAACGCACAGACGCTGGGGTGGGACTCCGCAGCGCAGTATCCGCCCTATGACGGCCAGCTGCGGCTGGATGTTTACACTGACATCTCTTCAGGCGCCAACATGGTGGAGTACTGGCATTGGCACTCGATTCACGCCGGGCAAGAGACCTACTGGAAAGGCGTGCTGGGCCATGATCTTGAACCCAATCGCGCGTATGCCGAGGTGTCGCGCATTGCGCATGAGCTGCAGAAGGTAGGGCCTGCGATTGCGGATGTGAAGATCACCAACCAGGTGGCAATGTTGTACAGCGTGGACTCCCAAAACGGGATCAGCTTCATGCCGTTCGAGCGCCATGAGCAAGAGTCTGGATGGACGCCGGGCCGTGCCGCTGGGAGCTACAACGGTGTCCTCTCGCAGATGCACAAATCGCTGTACCAGGCGAACGTCGGTTGCGACTTTGTGTTTCCCGAAGCGATCGCGTCGGGAGAGACAAAGCTCTCACGGTACAAGCTGCTCGTGGTGCCGCCGCTGTATGTTGCCGACGACAAGTTGCTGCGCGCCATCAGCGATTACGTGCATGGCGGTGGGCATGTCTTGATGACGTTCAAGAGCGGTTTTACCAACGAGAACTCTGCGGTGCGTTGGGAGCGTGCGCCCGGGCCGTTGCGTGATGCGGCGGGCTTCACATATCAGGAGTTCTCGAATTTGGAACATCCGTTGCCGCTGAAAGACAATCCCTTCCACGTCGCGGCTGCGGAGAACTCCGCGAGCACGTGGGCCGAGTTTCTCCAGCCCACCTCCGCAAAGCCGCTTGCGTTCTATGATCATCCTTTCTTTGGCCGGTGGCCGGCGATCACGCGCAACCAGTTTGGTTCCGGAAGTCTGACCTATGAGGGCACGCTGTTGAGTGACGCGTTGCAGGAAGCAGTGGTGCGCGACACGCTGCGCGACGCCGACGTCGCGACGCCGGACGTCAACTTGCCTGCGTCGTTGCGGGCCAAGCACGGGATGAACCGCGACGGCAAACGTCTGCACTATTTTCTGAACTACGCCGGTTCACCGGTCACGTTTACCTACACGTACGCCGCGGCTCACGACCTACTCAATGGTCATGCCGCGACCCATGGCGAGCGCCTGACCGTGAACGGATGGGATCTCGCTTTGCTGGAAGAAGACAAGTGAAACACAGCGCGAGCGCAGCGCTGAACCAATGCCGAGGAATCTATGAATCGTAGAAAGTTTTTGCAATCCACCACAGCGGCCGCGGCAGCCACGGCCTTGTCCAGTTCCGCCGACGCGCTTGCGCCGCCCTCTGCCGGCGGACGCAACGTGTACCCGATCAACCGCGGCTGGCGGTACAGCCCCAAAGCGACCGAAGCCGCGCGCGCGGCGAACTTCGATGACAGCAGCTTCGCCGCGGTGGTGATTCCGCACACGAATATCATGCTGCCGTGGCACAGCTTCAACGAGACGACGTATGAGTTCGTTTCGGTGTATCGCCGGCCTTTACAGATTCCGGCATATGCTGCCGGCAAGCGCGTCTTCGTCGACTTCGAGGGCGTGATGACGGCGAGTACGGTGTACCTCAACGGACAAATGCTCGGCTCGTACAGGGGCGGCTACACGCCGTTCTCGTTCGAGTTGACGCGGCACCTCAACGCCAACGGACCGAACCTGCTCGCAGTGGAAGTCGACTCCACGGAACGTGCGGACATACCGCCGTTCGGCTACGAGATCGACTATCTTACGTTTGGCGGTATGTATCGTGAGGTCTCGGTGCGCGTGGTGCCGCAAACGTTTTTGGAAAACATCTACGCGCGCCCGCAGGACGTGCTTGGGCCCAACCCGACGGTTGCCGTGGAGTGCTTTCTGGATCGTGCGCCCGAAGCTCGGAGCGGACGCTTGTCTCTCCAAGCCGAACTGATGAAAGCGGGCACCGCGCAACCGATCGCCAAAGGGACGCTGGCAATTCCGCAAGCACCGCCGATCTCGCAGCATCATGAGGCCGATGCGGATCAGGCGCTTGGTGCGCTGCCGCCAGTGGCTGTTGTGCCCGGATCGTATACGTTGACGTTGCGGGATCTCGGTCACATCGATCTGTGGGATCTGGACCATCCGCATCTGTACACGGTGCGCGTTCGTTTGCTGGAAGACGGCCGCGCCTTGGACGAAGACGAGCGCCGCATCGGCTTCCGTGAAGCGACGTTTACGCCGCAGGGTTTTTCGCTGAACGGCAAGGTCACCAAGCTGCACGGACTCGATCGCCACCAGACGTTTCCGTGGGTGGGCCAGGCGATGCCGGCGCGTGTGCAGGCGCAGGACGCGAAGATTCTGCGGCACGACCTTCGCTGCAACATCGTGCGCACCTCGCACTACCCGCAGTCGCGTCATTTTCTGGACTGTTGCGATGAGATCGGTCTGCTTGTGTTGGAGGAGATTCCAGGCTGGCAGCACATCGGTGATCATGCCTGGCAGGACATCGCGGTGGACAACGTCGGTCGCATGATTCGTCGCGACTGGAACCACCCTTCGATCGTTCTTTGGGGTGTGCGCATCAACGAGTCGCGCGACAACCATGACTTTTACACGCGCACCAACGCGGCAGCACATGCGCTTGACACGGCGCGCCAAACGGGCGGCATTCGTTACTTCCAGGAGTCGGAGTTTCTGGAGGACGTCTTTACGATGAATGACTTCGGTTGGCCGCTCAAGCAGCCGAATCACCCGCGCTATCTGAACACCGAATTTGTGGGGCACACGTACCCAACCAAGACGATCGACAGCAAAGAGCGGTTGCAGGAACACATTGTCCGTCACGCGCGCGTGCACGACCAACTCGCGTCAAACCCGCAGTACGCAGGTGGCATCGCCTGGTGCGCGTTCGACTACAACACGCATGCAAACTTCGGCTCGGGCGACCGTATCTGCTACCACGGCGTGATGGATATGTTTCGCACGCCCAAGCCTGCCGCGGGCTTCTACAAGTCCATGACCTCACCCGAGGAGGAAGTGGTGCTGGAGCTCGGTATGCACTGGGCGCATAGTGATGAATCGGTCGGGCTTACCAACACACTCGTCTCCTCGAACTGCGATCACATCCAGATGTTCATCGATCACGGAACGGGCTTTCAGATGGTGGTGGAAGGCGACCCGGACCGCACACAGTTTCCGCATTTGCAATACCCGCCGTTCAACATCATGATCGGCCGCCATCTGCAGAACTGGGGCGACCTGCGCATTGATGGTTTCATCAAGGGCAAGAAGGTCATCTCGAAGACGTACTCCGGCAAAGGCGTCGATCAGAAGTTTATGTTGCTGCCCGATGATCAGGAACTGATCGGGAACGGGGCGGATGCAACGCGCGTTGTGTTGCGCGCGGCGGACGAGTTCGGTCGTGTACGCCCATTCGCAAATGACGCCATACGGCTCGAGATCGAAGGCCCGGCCGAGATCATCGGCGACAATCTGTTCTCGCTGATCGGCGGCACCGGCGCCATCTGGATCAAGGCGAAACAACAACCGGGGGCGGTTCGTTTTCGCGCAACGCACCCCGTGCTTGGCATGCAGGAGCTTAGCTTCACGGTGAAGCCGGCGGAGCCTGAGGTCGTGTAAGCCGGCGCCCGTGTGTGTGCGGCGTTCACGGTGCGGTAAGCGTGAACGCCGCACCCTGGAAGTCGCCGCGCAGCACCGGTGTCAGCCCGTGCTCCATCCAGTAGCGACCGCTGGCCGCGCTGACGTCTTCTGCGATTTTCGCGCTGCGCACGGCGTGCAACGTGTACATGCGCTCTGGGTCCAGGCCGCGCAGATGCAGCGTTGGGAATGGGTTGAATTCCTGGCTGGAGTGCAGCAGCGCAAACACCACAGCCTGGTGGCCGTCGGTCGACACTGTTTCCGTGGACTGGTACTCACCGCCGTCGCGCGGGCTGATGAGCCGATACAGCGCACCGCCCTGCACCGTGTCCCGCATGCCCTTGTAGGCGGCAATCATGTCCTTGGCGGTGGCGAAATCTTCCGGCGTCCACTTGTTCAGGTTCGCGCCCACGCCCAGCGAGCCCTGCATGGAACTGAGAAAGCGATACTCCACCGAGGTGGTGCGATTGTTCACCCAGTTTGGCGAATCCGTCACCCAGGCCATCATCACGTTGGGCGTGTACGCGTGGGTGAAGCCGTCCTGAATGGTCAGGCGGTCGAACGGGTCGGTGTTGTCCGACGTCCATACTTCTTCCGTGAGGGCAAGGATGCCGAGGTCTACGCGACCGCCGCCGCTGGCGCAGGATTCGATCTCCAGGTGCGGGTGTTTGGCGCGCAGGTCTTGCAGGATGCCGTAGAGATTGCGGGTGTACTCCACGTAGACCTTTTGCTGCTCGTCGGCGGCCACGGCGGGCCAGCCCGGTTCGCTCCAGTTGCGGTTGTAATCCCACTTGAGGAACGCGATATCGTTGTCCGTGACCAGCTTGTCCAGGAAGCCGAAGACGTACGCGCGCGCATCGCTGCGAGCGAGGTTGAGCACAAGTTGATTGCGCCCTTCGGTGCGTGGACGGTCGGGAAAGTTGAGCACCCAATCCGGATGCTTGCGGTACAAATCGCTGTTGGGGTTGACCATCTCCGGCTCCACCCAAAGGCCGAAGTCCATCCCAAGCCCGTGTACCTTGTCGATGAGCGGCTTCAGGCCGTGAGGAAACTTCTGTGGGTTGACGTACCAGTCGCCGAGCCCGGCGTGGTCGTCCTTGCGCTGGCCGAACCAGCCATCGTCCATCACGAAGCGCTCGACGCCGATGCTGGCGGCTTTCTCGGCGAGGGCTTCTTGCCCGGCCTCGTCGACGTTGAACTCGGTGGCCTCCCACGAGTTGTACAGGACGGGCCGTGATCGTGGGTGGGGCGCTCCCGGCAGGATGCGCGTGCGCTCGAACCGGTGCAAGGTGCGCGAGGCGCCTCCGAGGCCCTCGGCGGAGTAGCCGCTGTAGAGTACCGGCGTGTGCAGCGCGGTGCCGGGCGCGAGCTTGTAGCCGAAGTCGAAGGGGTTGAAGCCGGCGGTGACGCGCACCTGGTGCAACTGGTCTTGCTCGACGGCGATCGACCAGGAACCGCTCCAGGCGAGCGCACCGAACCAGACGCTGCCATGTTCCTCGTCCGCGCCCTGGTCGCGCCCGATGGCGAACCACGGGTTGTTCTGGTGGCCGGTCGATCCGCGACGGCTTTCAAGGACAGTCTTGCCCGCAACGATGGGTCGCTGCTGCAGGTTGAACTCGCCGGCCCAGCGTCCGGTGAGGTAGTTCAGGGTGTAGTGCTCATCGGCGGGCAGCGTGAGGGAGGCCGCGCTGGCGACATCGATACGCAGCGGCAACTGCGTGCGGTTGGTGACCGTGGCCGATCGCGCCAGGATGCCGGTTTCCGGGTCGATGGCATAGCGCAGGTCGACGAACACGGCTTGCTCGATGTCCTTAAGCGTGACGGTGAGGGCATCGGGCTCAAGCGTGTGCGAGACGTAGTGCAGCACCAGATCGCGGTTGCCGTTTGGGAACGAGATCTTCAGCGCAGGTTCGGTATACAGACCGGCGCCCCAACCGGCGTACTCCTGGGGGGTGGTCGTGGTGGAGGGATCGTTGGACGAAGCTTCGCGGCTGGCCTTGGCCGCAGGGATCGGGTCGGCGGGGGCAAGGTGGCCGCCCCAGTAGAGCGCTTGCAACTCCCCGCGTTCGTTGATGCCGAAGGCGTAGGTAGACAGGCCACCGTCAAGGCGAAAGACGCGGGTCTGCTGGTTAAACTGGGCGTGCGGGGTCGGGGTCTGCGCGAGGGCAGAGGACATCGAGGAGAGCAAGAACAGGCAGGCGCAGAAGATCGACTTCACTGGGGTGGTTCCTTTCAAACAGCCGGACCCGTTCGGAGAAAGCGTTTGCACCCGTTTGAGGTCCACAACACGATAGCGCATTCGCTCGCAGGTGGGCCGTTGGCTTGCGGCGTGGGTGCCGCTGGATTGCGGTGGCGAGACGGCTATCGCCTAAACTGAGAGGTGTGATGGATGCGGGTGTTCCAGGCAGCATGCGCGCGGCGGTCTACCGTGCCCCGGATGTGGTGGTCCCAGAGACGGTGGGGGTGCCGGAAATTGGGCCCGGCGAGGTGCTGGTGCGGATCAACACGTGCGGCATCTGCGGGACCGATCTGAAGAAGATCCACACGGGCTCGCACGCGGCCCCGCGGGTGTTTGGCCATGAGATGGCCGGCACGGTGGCGCAGGTGGGTGAGGGTGTGCGTGGCTTTGCGGTGGGGGATCGGGTGATGGCGTTTCATCACATCCCGTGCAGCAATTGCTTTTACTGCCGCAAGCAGACGTTTGCGCAGTGCGAACAGTACAAGAAAGTCGGGACCACGGCGGGGCTGGGCGCGGCGGCGGGGGGCGGGTTCGCGCAGTACATCCGCGTGATGGACTGGATCGTGGGCGATGGCGTTACGCCCGCTGGGCTGATTCACATCCCGGACGATATCCCGTTTGAGCAGGCGGCCTGGATTGAGCCGGTGAACACGTGTTTCAAGGCGGTGCGGCTGCTCGCCCTGGAGCCGGACGACACGGTGCTGGTGATCGGGCAGGGGAGCATTGGGATCCTGCTGGCGGCGTTGGCGCGGCAGACCGGGGCCACAGTACTGACCTCGGACATGTACCCGGAGCGGCATGCGGTGGCGCGCCAGTTTGGTTTGGAACACCCGCTGGATGCGCGCGGCGATGTGGTGGGCGCCTGCAAGGCGGCGACCGATGGCCGCGGGGTGGACGTGGCCCTGGTGGCTGTGGGCGCGGATGCGCTGATTGCGCAGGCCATGGAGGCGATTCGGCCAGGCGGGCGCGTCATGCTCTTTGCGTCCACGCAGCATGGCACGGCACCGTTCGACCCGGCGGCGGTGTGCATGGACGAGAAGACGCTGATGGGGTCGTACTCGGCTTCCGTTGCGGTTCAGCAGGAGGCGATCGAGTTGGTGTTTGCGGGGTATCGGACGGGCGCGCTGGATTTGACCAAGCTGATCTCGCACCGGTTTGGGGTGGAGGAGGCCGCGGCGGCAATTGATCTGGCGAGCCATCCGCAGGCGGATTCGATGAAGGTGGTGCTGGTGCTGTAGATATTCAGCTCCACAGCTGTTACTGGCGGGTGGTACGCGAAAGAAGCAGCGCGCCGGTCACGAAGAGGGTGGCTGCGGCACCGCCGAGCAGTTCGATGGCGTGGCGATAGGCGGCCTGGACCGGGGGTGGGGTGGCTCGGGTGCTGTCGAGGCATTGGGTGCAGCCCTGGGCGGCGAGCGGGAGGGCGGGGATGAGGAATATGGTGCTTGCTACAGCGCATCGGAGCGCGCTACGTACGCGCAGATGGGAAGCGCGTCGGGCGGTCTGCTGTTGGGTGTCGTGGAGCCACCGACTGAATACAGGGGTCTCTCCACTACGCGCTGCGCGCTCCGGTCGAGATGACAGGCTAGAGG
>CAXTLD010000016.1:0-51961 GCA_964245045.1 uncultured Acidobacteriaceae bacterium
AACGCACCACCGCCGCCCCAGACGGTCATTCTCCAGCAGGGCCCGAGCGACCCGCCGCCCCCGCCCACCTACGCGGCACCCTATGGGTACGGCCCGGCGCGCTACGCGGTGCCGTACCGGCCACGGTACTACGCGCCGCACTAGGTCAGGTGGAGTATCGCCAGCCCGGGAAGTGGCTTGCAGAAGCGTCTCGATACAGGCAAGAGGCCCCTGCATGTGCAGGGGCCTCTTGGCATACGCCACAGCGTTACTTGGCGGCGGCTTCGGCCTTTTTGGCGTCCGTTGCGGCGAACTTGCGACGGAAGCGCTCGATACGGCCGGCTGTGTCCACGAGCTTCTGCTTGCCGGTGAAGAACGGATGGCAGGCCGAGCAGATTTCGAGCACGATGTCGCCCTTGTGGGTTGAGCGGGTTTGGAAGCTGCTGCCGCACGCGCAGCGCACGGTAGTGGTGTCGTACTTGGGGTGAATGCCTTCCTTGGGCATGGGTAAATCCTTTCGGTAGCTTTCCCGCCGCAGAACGGTTTGCTTGCCGTGTCCTTGCAAGGGCCAGTTGGCCGGCTCACGGCATCAAGGTTCCTGTCATGCTGCAGCTTGGACCCCGACTCACGGGGCCTCAGGCGCTACGGATTAGACTACCATCCCGCGCCCGAGATTCAGGGCTGAGCCTGCCGTGACCACGTTCTCCTCACTTCGCACATGGGCGAGTGGGCGAGGAACGGTGGTCGCTGCGATACTGGGAAACAGGCGCTTGCAGCGTTTTTGGGTCCAATTGGTATGTCTGATGTTTGCCTTATGTGCGGGGGATCTGGCGTCCGTGTTCTGGAGCGCCCAGGCGGCGATCGCGCCGTCTCGGACTGTGGCTGTCGCGCTGCGGAGCGCAGAATGCGGCGTCTGACGGCGGCCCGTATACCGGAGCGCCACCGCGAATGCACGCTTGAAAACTTCTCCACAAGGCACGGCAACACAAACGGCAGTCTCGCCGAGGCCCGCGTACGAGCGATGGGCTTTGTGAAGGCCTACCCGGCGGACACCTTTGGGAACGGACTGCTCTTTCTGGGGCCCTGCGGCGTGGGTAAGACGCACCTGGCTGTCGGCATCCTCCATGCACTGATTGCGGAGCGGAACGTCACCGGCCGCTTCTTCGATTGCAAAGAACTGCTCAAGCAGATCCAGAACTCCTATGCGGCCAGCAATGAGCAAACCGAGCGCCAGGTGTTGCGGCCGGCCCTCGACGCCGAGGTGCTCGTGCTGGACGAGCTCGGTGCGGCGCGCAAAACCGACTGGGTGAGCGACATGGTCGAGCACGTGCTGAACATGCGGTACAACGACCGGAAAACCACCATCCTCACCACCAACCTGCCCTATGCGCCCGCCCGTGGTAACGGCGATTCGCTCAAGGAGGCGCTGCGTCAGGAGACGTTGGGCGATCGCATTGGGGAACGCATGCTCTCGCGCCTGGAAGAGATGTGCGTTGTGGTGGCCATGGACGGCCCGGACTACCGGAAGAGCGTTGCCGGGCGTGCGACCTTCGCGCCGGCGACCAACCGCCGCACCCCAAAGACGGTTCCGGAGTAAAATCGGCGCTGTATGGCCGATCCAAACCAGCCTTTCTCCCCGGATGCGTCGCGAACCGGCGACAGTGGCCTGTTCGTCGCGCCACCATCCGCACAGCGCAGCTTTCCTGTGGTCCCGGTGGGCATCGCGGTGGTTGCGGTGTTGGTGCTGCTTAGCGTCCTGGTGCTGGCGGGGCGGCGGCATGGGGATACGGCGGGCTCACCCGATGCGCTCAGGCCGCTGTCGCCGTATGCCGCGAACCTGAAGCTGAGTGCGCTGGCGATGAGCGAATCCACCAGCTTTTCTGGCGGGAAATCGACGTTTCTGGACGGGCATGTAGCCAATGCAGGCCCGGCCACGGTGACCGGCATCACGGTCCAGGTGCTGTTTGCCTCGGATAGCGATGGCGCGCCGCAACTGGAGACCGTGCCGGTCGCCTTGGTCCGGAAGCGGGCGCCATACTTGGACACCGAGCCCGTGAGCGCGGCGCCCCTGGCCCCCGGCGCGGGTGCGGACTTCCGGCTGACCTTTGAGGGGATCCGGCCGGAGTGGAACCAGCAAACGCCTGAGGTGCATGTGGTCCAGGTCACAACGCGGTAGCGGCAACGGAATCCACTCTCTCCCTCAAAGTTTTCCACAGACAATCGACATCTGGCGCAATCCACTTGGGGCAGGGCCGCGTTCCTTGTGTAGCGATCTGGGTCAGCGTTAATGTTTTGACCGATTGCGCCGATTGGGTGAATGTACGCCTTTTCATTCGCCCTAAAAGCTCTCCTGACGGAGAGGTACCAAGGCAGATTGGCCCTCCAGCAATGGAGGGCCCTTTTTTTACACGGGGGCATGTTGACGGGTAGCGGCGTGAATGGCCAGCAGGCTTTCCAGAACGCCGCGGAGCTTCCGCAAATCCAACGCGTTGGCCCCGTCTGACTTGGCCTCAGCGGGGTTGTCGTGGACCTCGAGAAAGATGCCGTCGACACCCACCGCGACCGCCGCTCGGGCCAACGCGGGGATGAACTCAGGCTGACCGCCGGAGACGCCATTGCCGGCGCTGGGAGCCTGCACCGAGTGCGTGCCGTCGAAGATCACTGGGGCGAAGGCTTGCATGGTCGGCAGGGATCGGAAGTCGACGACGAGGCTGTTGTAGCCGAAGCTGGCCCCACGCTCCGTCAGGGAGATCCGCCGGCAGCCGCCGCCGGTCACCTTCTCGACCGCATGCCGCATATCCCAGGGAGCGACAAACTGGCCTTTCTTCACGTTGACTGCACGTCGCGGGCCGGCGCA
This sequence comes from uncultured Acidobacteriaceae bacterium, assembly GCA_964245045.1. Classification (GTDB taxonomy): domain Bacteria; phylum Acidobacteriota; class Terriglobia; order Terriglobales; family Acidobacteriaceae; genus Granulicella. The sequence goes on from CAXTLD010000016.1 coordinate 2,837, forward strand.
CGCCTCGGCAGCGGACAGGAGCAGATCGGTCTGGCGGCAGAGAAACGCCGGTATCTGCAGCATGACGTCGATGTCGCCCAGAGCGTCCGACGCAGCGTGAGCCTGCTCGGGGGTGTGAATGTCGGTGAGAACGGGCACACCTTGGCTTTGCGCGATGGCACGGAGGATACGGCAACCTTCCTCAAGGCCCGGACCGCGGAAGCTCTGCACCGAGGTGCGATTTGCCTTGTCGTAGCTGGCCTTGAAAATGTACGGAATGCGCAGGTCCGCGGCTATGCGCTGGATCGCCTTGGCGAGACGGCGAGCGTGCGGCTCAGACTCCAGAACGCAAGGGCCGGCGATGAGGAAGAGGTCCCGGCCGCCGATGGCAATGTCGCCGAGGCGAAAGGCTTGAGGGTGGGTCACAGGCTCTATTGGAGCACACAGGTTCCGGAAAGCAGAACGCCCCGGCACGTGGCCGAGGCGTTCGGGTGTACTGCAGGCTTCGCTACTGGCCCGTGGTGGGGAAGTTCACCGAGATCGCGTGGGAGCCGTTCCCCACAGCTACCAGGCACGACGGCAACGAGCCCGTGGGGAAGGGCGTATTGGCAATGGCCGCCAAGACCCCGGTATGTCCGTTCAGCTCAGCGCCGGAGATGTTTCCGGTGGTGAAGTTCGAGGCATACAGGTAGGTGCCCAGGTTTGGATCGATGGCGACGCAGTTCGTGCCGGCTTCGGCGGTGAAGTTACCGCCGACCACCGAGGACAGGCTGCCGGAGGCCTGGTTGATCACGTACGCACCTACGTTGCCCGCGTTGGAGTTTGCCGTGTAGACGTACTGGGCGCGGGGGTCGATGGTTATCGCCACCGGGAACGCACCTGTGCCGAAAGGGCTCGACGGCATCGGCGTGAGATTGCCCGTGGTGGAGCGGGCGATGTTGTAGCCGTAGATCTGGTTGGCTTCCTGGTCGGTGACGTAGACGAAGCTGGAGGTGCCGTCGACCGCGATGGCGCTCGGCACCACCCCGGCGGCCACGCCTTGAAGTGTCTTGAGCGTAGGGTTCAGTGCGGTGCCGGAGAGCGGGGTCAGCGCGCCGCTGGTCATGTTCTGCGCGAAGCCGAGGACCGTTGGCCTGCCCAGCGCGGTCTCCTGATCCAGCACGTACACATAGCTGTTGAACGCGCCGGCGGAGGTGCCCGTACCGGTCGTGCACGAGGGGTTGCCGGTCACAATGGGAGTGGTCACACATACCGGCGGCGCGACCGTAACGCCCACCGGGTTGTTGCCCAGGTTCACCGTAATGGGTGTGCCGAGGCTGTTGTCGGTCTTGCTGATGGGAAAAATGGACAGGCCGCCCGGGCCGGGCGAAGCGGGCGTAAAGCCGTTCTGATAGGTGAACGTTACGTACAAAAAGCTGCCGGTTGAGTCGATCGCCGCGGAGGTGGGGTACGTTCCCGTCAGGTTGTAGGTATGCGCGCCGTAGAGCTTGCCATCGGAGCCGACTAGGAGTTGCTCGACGGAGTTGCCATCGGGACCAGTGGCCCCGCCGATGATGTAGACGGCCTGGTTGTTTGGGTTGGCGACGATCTTCAGTGGGTCGGAGACCGTGCTGGTAAAGGGCGAGCCGGCAATCTGGTTTAGAATGCCGGTCTGGTAGTCGATCGCATAGGCGGAAATGGTGGCGCTGGCCGCGGAAGTCGCGTACACGTAGCCAACGGTGTAATCACGGCTGCAGGAGGTTAACCCGAGCGTCAGCGCGAGCGCGGCTCCTCCGGTCATGGCGCTGCGAACCTTTGTTTTCAACCTCATCTGCTTCCCTTGGAGCGGCCCGCAACAGGCAACCGCTATCTTGCTTTCCGCCGGTTGGCCGGCAATCTGGTGTCGCTTGGCGCGTGGGCGCGTTCGGCTTAAATCGATCCGCTGAGGGCCAGACAGCTCAGATTCTGCGCTGATGTCTGGAACTTCGACCCTCGCGTGAGGTTTGCAATTTCCCCGGTCGTGTCTGAGTACAAATATCCGGTAATGGTGCCGCTAAGAGCGTCCGCCGTATACAGAAACTTCGAGGTTGGGTCCTCCACCATGCACTGCGGGCCCGAGCCAGCCGGGAACGGTGAACCACGAAGCTCCTGAAGTCGACCAGCATTAATGAGGTATGCGGTGACGCTGCTACCCACGGCGTTGGTCGCGGTATTGGTCGACGCGGCGTTCAGAACGTAGACATAGTTGCCCGATGTGCTGGTGAACACATTGATCGGGTTGCTGGCCGTAACGCTGTTTGGTGTGACCCCGCCGGCGGTGAAGGGAACCAGCGAGCAGTTGTTGACGGTGTAACTGAAAATGCGGCCAGAATCTTTTAGGTTGTCGCTGTCTGTCACGAACACATTTTGCGAGCTGCCCGCGATGGACGTCATGGAGACGGAATTTACCGGGAAAAGGCCGGTGGTGACCGTGTTGAGCTGGCCGTTCCCAATACTGTAAGTCGAGATCGTCTGCCCGACGGCGTTGGCTGTAAACAGGCAGCTGCCTGTGGACAACATGCGGATGGGCGACTGGCCGACCTCGAGGAAGGTGGGCGACGTCTGGCCGGGCTGCGTGCTGGCGGTCTGCTGCACCAAATTCAAGCGGCCCGTCGTGCCGTCCGAGGCGAAGGTGGTGATCGCGCCGTTGCCATCGCCCGACGGCGAGTACCGATCCAGCACGTAAAGATACCCACCGGTGCTGTCGAAGGCGGCCCACAGGTGGCCGAAGCCCTGCGTGGGATAGTGCTGCTCGAACGTCAAGCTTCCCGAGCCGCCCACCGCGTACAGGTCTACCCCCTCGCTGGTGCCGCTGGCCTTGTTGGTGAAGCCCGTTCCCTGGTTGATGATGTACAAGAAGCGCCCGCCGGGCCGAACCACGAGCTGCACGGGATTGGTGCCGCCGGAGCCAAAGGGCTGGCCGGGAATCGAGGTCAGGTTCCCGGTGAAATCATCCACCTGGTAGCCCACAATCACGCCGCTTTGCGTTGTCCCGGTGCCGGTTCCCGCACTGCTGGCGGCGGTTGTGCCGACTGCCCAAAGATAGGCGATGGTGCCGCCGCCACATGCCGTCATGCTCAGACCCAGGGCTGCTGCCGATATCAGGGCCATCGCGACACGGCCGAACGAACTCCACTTCATGTGTATCCTTCATCGCTCCCGCGCAGAAAACCTATGCTTGCGCATGGCTGCAGGCGGGAAACCTATCTTGGTCCAAGGTGGTACAAAACTCATTCCATTGTAGGGGTTGCGGCGGCTTCCTGCCACTTTGCCCAAGTTTGGGACGGGCAAGAAGGCCAGGGGTGAGCGTTGTGTCGCAAGATAGGACAAAAGAAACCCCGGAGCCGACCTCCGGGGTTCCCAACGCGAACCAACGTGCGTTACCAGACGCGGCAGCCGCCGTTGGCGGGCATCATGGGCTGGCCCGGATGGCAGCCGAACGCCTTGCCGAACTGATCGAAGTTCTCCACCGTACCCTTTACGCGCCACTCGCCCGAGGAATGCGGGTCGGTCTTGGCCTGGTTTACGGCAGCCTGTTCACGCTGGTTCTGGCACCACACCTGGCCAAACGCGATAAAGAACCGCTGCGCCGGCGTGTAGCCGTCAACCTCGGCCGTGGGTGACTTGCCCGCCTGCTGCAACGTGTTCATCAGCGCCTGGTAAGCGATGCGAATACCGCCGTTGTCGGCAGTGTTTTCGCCCAGGGTGAGGTGGCCGTTGAGGTTCTGGCCCGGCGCCACCTGGAAGCCGTCGTACTCCTTGGCCACGCACTCGGTGCGATCCTTGAACTTGGCCTGGTCGTCCGCGGTGAACCAGCTGCCCATGGAGCCGTCCGCGTTGTACTTCACATTGCCGGTGGGGCCATACTTCGATCCTTGATCGTCGAAACCATGGGTCATCTCGTGCCCGATCACCACGCCGATGCCGCCAAAGTTCACCGCCGGATCCTTGGACAAGTCGTAAAACGGCGGCTGCAGGATGCCCGCGGGGAAGTTGATGTCGTTCTGCGGCGGGTTGTAGTACGCGTTCACCGTCGGTGGCGTCATGCCCCACTCGGTCTCGTCCACGGGCTTGCCGTATTTGGAGAGATTGCGGCTCTCCTCAAAGATGGCCGAGCGTTCGGCGTTGCCCAGGAGGTCATCGCGCTTCACCTCCAGCTTACTGTAGTCGCGCCAGGTCTGGGGGTAGCCGATCTTGTCGCGAAAGGCTTTGAGCTTGAGCTCCGCCTGCGTCTTGGTGTCGGGGCTCATCCAGGGCAGCTGCTGGATGTCCTGATCGAGTGCGACCTTGAGCGCCGTGACCAGCTTTTCCATGTTGTCCTTGGCCGCGGGCGGGAAGTTCTCCCGCACCCAGTCCTGACCAACGGCCTCGCCAAGCGCGCGGTCGGTGAGCTGGGTGCAGCGCTTCCAGCGCGGCTGCTGCGCCTCCAGACCGTTTAGCTGCTTGCCGAAAAAATCGAAGTTGAGGTCTACAAACTTCGCGCTCAGCAACGGCGCGGCCGCATGAACGGCATGCCAGCGCAGGTAGCTCTTCCAGGCATCCAGCGGATCGCCGGCGATCTGAGCTTCGACGGTTTTTTCAAAGTCGGGCGACACCACGTTCAGCGACGGTGCCTGCGCTACGCCGATCCCGTTGAGGTAGGTCTTCCAGTTGTAGTCCGGGGTCAGCGCCTGCACCTCGGCGATGGTCAGGATGTGATAACGCTTGGAAGGATCGCGCATCTGGACGCGCTCCATGGTCCCCTGCGCGAGCGCCGTCTCGATCTTCATTACGGCGGCGGCCTCTGTCCCAGCCTGCTCGGGCGTGTCGCCCAGAAGGACAAAGGTGTCTTTCAGGTTCGCGAGATAACCGTCGCGCAGCTTGGCAAAGCGTGGCGCGGGGTTGAGGTAGTAATCGCGATCCGGTAGCGTGAGGCCGCCCTGGCCGGTGCCCAGGATCTGTTTGGACGAGTCTTTCTGGTCCTGCTGAACGCCCACGCCGAGCAGCTCGCCGCTGCCGAAACGCTTCTCAAGCGTGACATTGAGCGCCGCCAGATCTTTGGGCGACCGGAGGCCGGCAATGGCCTCGAGTTGGGGCTGCAGTGGCTTCGCGCCTTCTTTATCCACCACATCGGTGGCCATGCACGAGGCAAAGAAGTCTCCGTATTTTTTCTGGAGTGGAGACTTGGGCGCCTCCGCGGCCTTTTTCAAGTCGACGTAGAGCAGATAGTTGTTGCGCTCGGCGAGTTCGTTGAAGCGGCCCCAACGCGCCTGATCGGCAGGAATAGGGTTGGCCTTGTTCCAGTTGCCGCAGGCGTATTGGTAGAAGTCGACGCAGGGATCGGCCGTCTTGTCGATCGAGGTCAGGTCCATCGATATCGGTCGCTTGGGCGGGGCAGTCGGGCCGGCATCGGCCGCGCTTGGGGCAAAGGACACGGCAATCTGCTGGGCAAAGCAGATCGGGGCGCACACGGCAAGCAGTGTGGCAGGCAAAAGACGGCGCATGGGAACTCCTGAACGGGGGCTAACAAAGGGATGGCTGCAGAAAGCATACCCGGAGGACCGGGCTTTGTGAACGCGCCGTGAAGCTGCTTGCTCTGCGGTAAGGGTTACGGGCGCATCAGAGTTTCGAGGAAGTGTCAACGCGGGCTATGCTGGTGAGGGGGAGGGCGCGATGGAAACACTGGAGAGGATCACGCGAACTCCGGGTGTCATGAACGGTAAAGCCTGCATTCGGGGTATGCGTATCACCGTGAGCATGATCGTGAGGCAGATCGGGGTTGGTCACACCATCGAGGAGTTGCTGAACGACTACCCTCATCTGGAGAGGGAAGACATTCTCCAGGCGATCTTGTATGCCGGCTACCTAGCCGAGGAACGGGAAGTTCTGCTAGCAAGCGCATGAAAGTCCTGGTGGACATGAACCTGTCTCCCAGATGGGTACCGCTGCTGGAAGAAGCCGGATATTCTGTCGCTCATTGGTCAGCGATTGGCGTTGCAAGCGCTCCAGACACCGAGATCATGGCATTCGCGAAGAACAACGAATACGTGGTTCTCACGCACGATTTGGATTTTGGCGCAATGCTCACGAAGACCCAAGATGACGGCCCGAGTGTGCTCCAGGTGCGGTGCAACGACCTTGATCCAGACGTGATTGGACCTGCTGTGCTCTCTGCTCTAGGCGAGATATGCGGACGACGGGATGGGCATTTACTGGTCACCGTGGAGCCCCACCGCATGAGGATGCGGCTACTTCCCTTCTCTTGAGCGTCGCCGGAGCAAGCAACCTCAAAAGATCTTCATGTGAATCGTCAGGTACTTCTTCGGGTCGGTGCGCAGCATTGTTGCCAGTTCTGACGCGTTCTTCAGCAACACGTTCAGGTTGTTGTACGCGTCGGGGTTGGTGACCAGCTGGCCTACCGTGCCCTTGCCCTGATTGATCCCGGTGAGCATGGTGTCGAGTTGGTCCAGGCTGTCTGTGAGCCGCTGGGCCGCGTGCGGATCCTTCAGCAGAATCCCAAGGCTGCCCTGCCCACTGTCCACCTGCGCCAGGATGGAGTTTGTGCGGGTCAACGTGGTGTTGAGATTGTTATACAGGGCGTCGTCGGTGAGCAGCTTGCCCGCGGAGCCCTTGCCGGCGCTTAGGTTCGTGGTCAGGGTATCCAGGCGTCCCGCAGCGTCGTTCAGCCGGTTGTACAGCGTTTCGTCATAGAGCAGCTTGCCCATGGAGCCATGCCCGCTGTTGAGACTCACAGAGAGCCGGTGAAGCTGGGTGACCGTGGCCGTGGCCTCGTTGTACAGCGCGGGATTTTTCAGCAACTGCCCGGCCGTGCCGTCGCCATTTTGCAGACCCGCAACCACCTTGTCGAGCTTGCCCAGGGTGCTGTTCAGCTGATCGAGCGTCCCCTGGCTGGCCTTGACGAAGCTCGCGATGGAGGGTTCTTCCACCGTCTTGAGCTCATCACCCGACTGCAGTTCCGGGCCTTGGGCGAGCTCGCTGTTGAGCTCGATCACCGTGTCGCCGATGACGCCCGTGGTCTCCAGCGATGCGGTGGTGTCAGTGTGGATACGGTCCTGGAAGCGCGGAATCAGCTTCATCTCGATCTCGACCGGGGTGAGCTTGCGGGCGGGGTCGGCGGAAAGGTGAACGGCGTACACCTCGCCCACCTGGACGCCTTGCAGATTTACCGGAGCCCCCACCTTGATGCCCTGCGCGTTGCTGAAGTAGCTGCGCGCACGCAACTTCTTCTCAAACGCCGCCATGCCCGTCGCATTGCTCATCAAGAAGAGCAGGATCACCAGCAGAGTCAGCGAGACAATGACCAGCACCCCGACTTTTAGCTGCGACCACTTCACTTCCTGCTGGCTAGGCATGCCTTCCATGGTAGCAAGACAGCAAGTAGGAAGCAGGGAGCAGCAAGTAGGAAGCAGGGAGCAGGGAGCAAGAAGTAGGAAGTAGGAAGCATGCAGCAGGCAGGAGGCGACAAGTAGCAGGTCGACACGGACAACGAACAACGGACAACGAACAACGGACAACGAACAACTACCTTCAGCCTTCTGCCACCACGACCGCCATTGCCACCGTGCTTGTATGCGTGAGGCTGAGCGTGAGCCGCACGATGCCGCGGCTTCTTGCGATCTCGGCGGCGCGACCATGCAACAGCATCTGTGGTGCCTGACCGGGGTGGCGCGTGACCTCGAGCTCGCGCCAGGTCACGCCGCGACTGATGCCGGTACCGAGTGCTTTGGCCGCGGCCTCCTTGGCCGCAAAGCGTGCCGCAAAACTCTGCGCGGCGGACTTGCGACGCGCCTCGCAGTAGGCAATCTCGCCCGAGGTGTACACGCGCTCAAGGAACTGCCGCCCGAAGCGGTCGATGCTGGCCTGGATGCGAGGAACTTCGGTGATGTCGGTGCCGAGACCGAGAATCAAGCGGCGCCTCCTTTCAGGAGAGTTGGCGCTGCACGTTGGCCGCTGACGCGGTTGGCGCTTTGCGTTGGCGGATGCGTTCCCAGCCAGAGTAGCGCCGCAAGGTCCGTACCGCCAACGCGCAGCGCCAACGGCAACGCCGCCACCCTCTCCCACTGCTACACTGAACCGGTCTATGGCTGCTGTGATCGAGGCCAGTCATCTGGGCAAGGTGTACCGCTCAGGCAAGCTGGAAGTCCAGGCGTTGCGCGATGCCACGTTTACCGTGGAAGCCGGCGAGTTTCTGTCGATTGTGGGCCCGTCTGGGTCGGGCAAATCCACACTGTTTTACATTTTGGGCGGGCTCACGACCGCGAGCGCGGGCACGTTGCGCGTCGCGGACCGAGACTTTTCGCGACTGAGCGACGCCGAGCTGACCCGGTTTCGGCGCGGGCACATCGGCTTCATCTTCCAACGCTTCAATCTGTTGCCGACGCTTTCCGCACGCGGCAACATCGAACTCGCGCACACGATCGCGGACACCGGCCGGCTCTTTGATCGCACCCTGCTCGACAAGCTAAGCGCTCTGCTGGGCATCGCGGGACGGCTCGACCACCGGCCCAACGAGCTGTCCGGCGGCGAGCAGCAACGCGTGGCCATCGCCCGCGCGCTCATCACGCGGCCTTCCATCGTCCTCGCCGACGAGCCGACCGGCAATCTCGACACGGAGAACTCCGAAAGCGTTCTCCAGATGTTGCGGGCCTCCAGCCGCGAACTCGGCCAAACCGTGCTCATGATCACCCACAACCCGGAGGCGGCCACGATCGCCGACCGCGTGCTCTCCATGCGCGACGGGCGCACCGTGGGCATGGTCGCCGGTCTGGGGCGCACCGCAGCGGCTGCTACCCTCTAGACGGTTCTCTACCACCCAGCTGCGAGGAAGACACGATGTCGAAATTCCCAAGGCCCCCAAAGCCCTGCTTGTTGCTGTTTGCGTTGCTGTGTATCGGGCTCAAGCCCACCCACGCCGTCGCACAGGGCAAGGGCAAGCCGGCGCCGCCGAGCGCGTCGTCCGCTGCCCCGAACGGCCAACCGCTCGACCTGAATACGGCCACCGCCGCCGAACTCAAAACCCTGCCCGGCATCGGCGATGCCTACGCCAAACGCATTATCGATGGCCGACCGTATACGGCCAAAAACCAGCTGACAACGCGAGGCGTGGTGCCGCAAAACACCTACAACAAGATCAAGGACGCCGTGGTCGCACACCGGCCAGCGTGAAGCGATAACGCTTCCCCGACTGCTTGAGCTGGCAATCGGTTTGGTGTTCGGCTACCAGCCTGTGAACAGCCCTCAGCAACTTTGATGAGCGGGTCGCAATTCACCAGCGGATCCAGGCCGCACCAGCCCAGTTAGTTCCAACAGCGACGCAGCCGTCCGGCAAAGAAGCATGGCAGCGCTAGCAAGGCTGATGGATTTGCCGCCCGCCCGCCAGGGCGAGCCTGGAACGCGTACCTCGTCCCAAAAATCCACAGCTCGGGCGAGGGATGCGAAACTAAGGAGCAAGCTTATGGCATTCAATCCTGACATCTTGACATGGGCGCGGAACTCGGCAGGCTTGTCTGTCGATGAGGCCGCGCAGGTGCTTGGGTTCAAAAATGCTCAGGAGCGTTCAGCGGCTGAACGCCTACAAGCTCTAGAGACTGGCAAGGAAGAACCTTCGCGCAGTGTCTTACTGAAAATGGCGAAGGCGTACCACCGTTCGCTCCTGGTCTTTTATCTGAGCGAGCCACCCCGTACGGGAGATCGTGGTCAGGATTTCCGTAGGGCTCCAGGGGTTGACCCGGAGCAGTATGATCCGACGCTCGACGCACTCATCCGAGATATTCGAGGCAGACAGAGCATCGTCAAGGACCTTCAGGAACAGGATGAGAACAGCCGGGTGGACTACGTTCGCTCGGTAACTATGGCCGTCCCGTTTCGAGAGCTGGCAAGGCGCATAGCAGATCGGATTGCGTTCTCGCTAGCTGAGTTCAGGCGCCAGTCCACAGTTGAAGCGGCTTTCGCCTATCTGCGAGAGCGTGTGGAGGCCTCGGGAGCTTTTGTTTTGCTTCTCGGAAACCTTGGGAGCTATCACACAAATGTTCCCAGCAAGGCTTTTCGCGGCTATGCCATCGCCGATCCGGCAGCGCCGTTCATCATCGTTAATGATCAAGACGCTAAAGTAGCGTGGTCATTCACGATCCTCCATGAACTGACTCATCTATGGCTGGGAGCCACTGGAGTCAGCGGAGAGAGCATCGACACGCAGGTTGAAAGCTACTGCAATAGCGTGGCGAGCGAGATTTTGCTTCCCGAAGTCGAATTAAGCGAGTTGCGCTTTCTTCGCCGGGCAGCGCTGGCCTCAACCATTGAGGCGATTGCAAAATTCGCTCGGACCAGAAAGATCAGCAGGACCATGGTCGCCTACAAGCTTTTGCGAGTCGATGTAATCGATACTGCCACGTGGAGAGAACTGGGTCGGCACTATGAGCAGGAATGGACAGCTGCCCAGGAGCGCCAACAAAACAAAGAGCGCGGTGAAGGGGGTCCAAGCTACTACGTTGTGAAACGACACCGTTTGGGCGACGCCCTGTTGGAAACGGTTAAAAATTCACTAGCTGAGGGAACGATCACGCCTACGAAAGCGGGACAGGTGCTCGGGGTAAAACCCCGGAACGTCGACCCGCTGCTCTACATGGCAGGAACGCGGGCGGCTCGATAGTGCTCTATCTACTTGACGCGAACGTGCTGATTACGGCGAACAGTACCTACTATGCCATTGACCAAGTACCTGAGTTCTGGAGTTGGGTGCATCATCAAGGAGTGATGGGAAACATCAAACTGCCGCGAGAGATCATGGAAGAGGTGAGGGCAGGCCGGAAAGATAAGGACCCGTTAATTGATTGGCTTTCTGATCCTGAAATCACCGCCAGCCTATCGCTAGAGGAAGAAGTCGATATAGACCTCGTGCAGCACGTTGTTTCCCATGGCTACGCAAACGATCTGACCGATGACGAAGTGGACAAGCTTGGTCGCGATCCCTTTCTGATCGCATATGCGCTCGTCGCCGCAGCACACCGTACAGTTGTGACCATCGAAGTCTCGAAGCCCACCGCTACCCGACACAATCGCAAAGTTCCCGATGTGTGTCACGCCTTGGGTGTTCAGAGCTGCGGACCTTTCACGCTCAATCGTGCTTTGGGCTTCAGGACCGGCTGGAAAGCTATCGGCTAGACTAGAAGTCCTCGATGCTGACCGAGATCACCGACATAATACCTGCCTAGCCTGTTACTGTTAACCGGGTCACCGAGCCTGGGTCCGGCAAGCGCCAGACCCGAACCGCTCAAGGCCATTGATTTGAGCCACCGGCCGGAAGCCCACACCGGTCATCGCCAAGTCGAACCGGCTTCAACTAAAGTCACCCAATAAACTTGCAAAGTAATCGTCGACAGGTTACTATGGTTTCAGCAGCAAACAAGAGCTAGCCTCGCCGAGTGTGGACTGAGTCCATCCGGCGGGGCTGATTTTTCGTCTGCAGGCGGCAGCGCTGGACGCGGGCGGGGCCGGTGGCGCAGTCTGGGGTACGTGCGTGAGTGTGGGCCATCCTCCTGAATTGGGTAAGTCGGTGAAACGGAACCCACGACGCCCGTGGCGCATTGCCCGGCAGGTGAGCGGCCTTAGCTGGCTGCTTGCGGCATTTGGGTGCGGCAGTTTGGGAACGGACGGCAGCCTCCAAGCCGCGCAGGTTCGCTTTGTGGAAGTCTGCCCAGGGGCGCTGGCGATGGACTTTTACGTGAATGGGACCGGTTCGGCCTACGGTGTCGGCTACGAGAGCTTTACGTCGTACCTGCCGGTGAGCCCCGGGACGGCTGATCTGAGCATCCATCGCGCGGGCACAGGGCGGGGGTTGCTGACTACCCAAGCAGCGCTCAGCGGCGGACACCACTACACTGCCGTTGTCAGCCACACACTTGGGAGCTTGCAGGAGCGCGTCTTTGAAGATCAGGAGGCGCCCGCGCCCGCGGGACAGATGGCGCTGCGGGTTGTGAACGCGACCGGCGGCGTCAGTCCGTTGACCGTGTATGTGGCGCCGACCCGAAGCAGCACGGCGGTTCCCGAAACGGCGCTGCCCGTCGCCACCGGCACAGCGAGCGCCTACCTGCTCAAAACGGCCGGCGTGGACTACACAGTCACGGCCACGGTGGCGGACGGCGGCCTCAGCCTGCCGGTGGCCAGTGTCACCGTAAAGTCTGGGTCGGGCGCGGTGCGCACGGTGATCTTCGGAGGCACGGCGCTTCCCGGCGGCCACGGCGCCGTAGTCGGCTTCGTGTTGACCGACGCGGATGCCTTGTAGGCTCCGGGTCGTGGGTCAGCGGGTCTCAGGATGCAGCCCTCGTGTATACTTCGGTAACGCTCCAGAGTTCTAGAAAGAGGTACTACGCGATGCGTCCTCCCGCTTTGATGGTCGTTGCTGCGCTTGCCGCCGCCACAGCCATGGCCCATGCCAGCACGTTAACGTTCGGAAGCTACGTTGGAAGTTCAGCGAGCGGTCTGGACAACAACAGCGTCTCCTACTCGAATACCATGGGCTCGGGTGCCGTTGTCGGCTACGACAATCCTTCCTATGGCGCGCCGTTCAGCGGAACGCAGTTTGTCTCCTACACGACCTCAACCGACGCAACCTCCAATTACACCACCGCGTACACCACCTGGTATACCGGCGCTCTCGCTGGCGCGACGGCAGACCTGTCCCTCCTTGCGGACAACAGCGCGACGGTGTATCTGAATAGCGTTCTGGTCGGCTCCTATGGCGATTACAGGACTCCGGGCACGTTGACGCTGCCGTCGAGTGCGTTCGTGAACGGCATTAACTACCTCACGTTCATTGTGCTGAACGACGACACGGGCGGGCCCACGGCTTTTGATTTTTCCGCCACCATCGCGCCCGCACCGGAACCGTCCACCATTGCCCTTATCGGGACCGGCTTGGTCGGTTTAGCGTGGGCTACCCGCCAGCGCCGTATGGCATTGCGCGCTGCCTTTGCTGGTCGCAGTCTGTAAGGGTACGCGAGCAAGCAAAGACCCGCCACCGTGGCGGGTCTTTGTGCTTTGAGGCTGGCTGTCGAGTTAATAGCGATAGTGGTCGGCCTTGTACGGACCGTCTGGCGGCACGCCGATGTAGTCGGCCTGCTTCTTCGAGAGTGTGGTGAGCTTGACGCCGATTTTCTCAAGATGGAGACGCGCGACTTCCTCATCCAGCTTTTTGGGGAGAACGTAAACACCGATCTCGTACTTATCGCGATTCGCCCAAAGATCCATCTGCGCCAGCGTTTGATTGCTGAAGCTGTTGGACATCACGAAGCTCGGATGTCCTGTCGCGCACCCCAGATTCACGAGGCGGCCTTCGGCGAGGACGAAAATCGAATTGCCGTTCGGGAAGGTGTACATGTCCACCTGCGGCTTTATGTTGGTGTGCTTTACGTCCTTGGCGGATTGCAGCTCCGCCATTTGGATCTCGTTGTCGAAGTGGCCAATGTTGCACACGATAGCCTGATCCTTCATCTGCCCCATGTGCTCAAAGGTGATGATGTCGACGTTGCCGGTGCAGGTTACGTAGATGTCGCCGCGGCCCAGGGTCTCTTCGATGGTGGTGACCTCGTAGCCTTCCATCGCGGCCTGCAGCGCATTGATTGGGTCAATCTCCGTAACGATGACGCGAGCGCCCATCCCGCGCAGCGAATGCGCCGAGCCTTTGCCAACGTCGCCGTAGCCGCAAATCACAGCAACCTTGCCGCCCATCATCACATCGGTCGCGCGCTTGATGCCGTCTGCCAGCGACTCCTTGCAGCCGTAAAGATTGTCGAACTTGCTCTTGGTCACCGAGTCGTTGACGTTGATGGCGGGCACCAGGAGCTTGCCTTGTTCGAGCATTTTGTAAAGCCGGTGGACGCCCGTGGTGGTCTCCTCCGAGACGCCGCGCCAGTCCTTCGCCACGCGGGTCCAGCGCTGCGAGTCTTCGTCGTGGATGCGCTTGAGAAGCGCCTTGATGACGGCCTCTTCCTGCGAGTCGGCGTGCGCGTCGACCCACTCGCGCTCACCGCGCTCGAGCTCCACGCCCTTGTGGATGAGCAGGGTGACATCGCCACCGTCGTCCACGACCAGTTGTGGGCCAAGGCCACCTTCGTGATGCAGCGCCTGATCCGTGCACCACCAGTACTCTTCCAGCGACTCGCCCTTCCAGGCAAACACGGGAACGCCCGCCTCAGCGATGGCCGCAGCCGCGTGGTCCTGGGTGGAAAAGATGTTGCAGCTCGCCCACCGCACCACCGCGCCCAGGTCGACCAGCGTTTCAATCAGCACGGCCGTCTGGATCGTCATATGGAGGGAGCCGGTAATCCGAACGCCCTGCAGCGGCCTTTCCGGAGCGTACTTGCGGCGTATGCTCATCAGCCCGGGCATCTCCTGCTCGGCGATGGAGATCTCCTTGCGCCCCCAAGCCGCGAGTGAGATGTCCGCCACCTTGTAATCAAGCCCGACCTGCTCCAAGACTGCAGTTGCCATGAGTTGCTCCTTATCCGATACCACCTGTAAGGGTATCAAACGGCAATGGGCTTCCCTGGACGAATCAGTCCGGAGAGCATTCTGCGGACCTCGATCACTTGATCGCGCAAAGCGTCGTGGCGTTCGGTTGCGAGTAGCTGAAGGTCGCGCGCAAGCAGAAGCTGGTATTCGACTTCCACGCCCAGACCACGAGCCTGCTGGAGACAGCGGGTGTAGTCAGGGAGCAGGTCCTGGCCGCAGCCTTCGGCGATCTTCATCGTAAGCTGGGTGGCGCCGCGCCGCATTGTGCTGACCAGGCCGAACGTCTCCGACTTCGGGAAGTGATCGGTGGCTCGATACGTGGCAAGCGTAAAGGCGTGGGCTTTATGCCAGACGTCGAGTTGGCGGAAGTCTCTCAAGGGGCCTCGTCGTGATGTTCAGCTAGGAGCAATGAGGTGTTGAGCGACGAGGAAGTCCTCGCGGCTGGATGACTCAACGCTCAATGCTGAACATGATCCATCTCCCGGCGCAGCTCTTGGAATACCTCTTCCGTGCGATAGGTCAAGGCTTGGAGGTCTGAGGCGTTTTCGATGACGATGCAGTCTTGGGTAAGTGAGGCAGGGATGCGTTGGGCGGCGAGTCGGGCAAGTGCGTCTTTGCGACTTGCCGCGGTGCGCTCCATAAAGCGGGCAATCTTCACATCGTCAGGCGCCGTCACCAGCACGATGCGATCGAAGCGCTTACGCCAGGGCTCGTTGCCGGCATGCCTGGTAGTGAAGAGCAGGGCGGACTCGACCACCACCATCGCCTCCGGATGGGTGCCGGCGATCGCCGCGACTTCCCGTTCCTGCTCGGCCAGCACCGCCGGATGGACGATCGCGTTCAGCTCCTCGACGCGCGGATGTTCAGGGTCGAATGCCAGACGGGCCAGCTCCGGGCGATTCAACTGGCTATCAGGCAGCAGGATGGACGGCCCGAAGCGATCCGCAATCGTCTGGTACACGGCTTGTCCGGGCTGCATCATTCCACGGGCCATCTCGTCGGAGCTGAGCACAATCGCCCCACGTTCGGCCAGCAGGCGCGCCACCGTGGATTTGCCGCTGCCCAACTCCCCGGTCAGTCCCACGCGCAGCATGGGAGCTACAGCCCGCGCCGGAAGCGCGCGGCTTTGACCGTGTTGGCCATCAGCATGGCGATGGTGAGCGCGCCCACGCCGCCGGGAACCGGTGTGTACGCGCCGGTAAGGGCGAAGGCGCGCGGGTCTACATCGCCGATCACCGTCGAGCCCCGTTTCCGGAAGCCCTCGATGCGACTGCTGTAGGCAGGGGTGGCGGGCGGGAAATATTTCTCCAACTCGGCCTCGCCGGTAAGCCGATTGATCCCGACATCGATAACGGTCGCACCCGGCATGATCATGTCGGCGGTGAAGAACCCGGGTTGGCCGATGGCCACGATGAGCAACTCCGCGTCGCGCGTGTGGCGCGGCAGGTCCCGGGTAAGCGAATGGCAGACGGTGACGGTGGCCTGCTCGTTCATCAGGAGCACACTCATGGGCTTACCGACGATGTTCGATTTGCCGACGACCGTGGCGCGCGTTCCGGCAAGCGGGATGCCGCTGCGTTTCAGCACCTGCAAGATGCCGGCCGGCGTGCAGGGTGCCAGCACCTCGTCCACCGGCGCCCCGTGCAGCAGGCGACCGCCGTTGATCGGGTGGAAGCCGTCCACGTCTTTCCGTGGATCGACGGCCTCCAGGATTCGATTGGTGTCGACGTGCGCGGGCAGCGGTAGCTGGACGAGGATGCCGTCGATCTCGTCCCGGCAATTTAACGCACGCACGATGGCGAGCAACTCCTCGGTGCTCACCGTGGTGGCGGGGGTGATGAGCTCGGAGTACAGACCGAGCTCATCGCAGGTCTTGATCTTGCTGCGTACGTAGATCTGCGACGCCGGATTTTCCCCCACCAGCACCACGGCCAAACCCGGGCGATGCCCCTGCGCCAGCATCGCGCGCACCGTGACGGCCACCTCGGCCTTGATCTCGCCGGCGATCGCGACACCGTCGAGGACGCGGGGAGCTTGAATGCTGTCCACCATCAGTTTCCAGCATAGCCTGTACGCGCAACGGTTGTGCCGAACGCAACATCCGACCGCTTTGTGACGGCGTACTGCAGGTAGCGCGTTATGTTCAGCAACCCGAGATTTCGCGATCGGGTCCAGCAACTATGTCAGCGCCGACGCGCTCTAACCCGACAACCGCTGCCAGCTAGGCGAACGTGAGGAGATAACCCCAGTGAGCGACGGACAAGACAAGAGCTTAGTGGAACGCTTTACCCCTACAGACCTCCTGGCGCTGCGGGGCGAGCTCTTGCGGTCGGGCGTGGATTCCTTTCAGGCCGCCGAGATTGTGTGCAGCTTCCTGAGCGGGCGGGGCTACGGTATCTCGTCGCAGGAGGCGCGCAACGTGGCTTCCAACATTGAAGTTTCCGGCATGACCGCAGAGCACATCCAGGCGGAACTCGAACGCGTCGCGCAGGTCATGTAAGCCGCATTTTCGTCTGAACACAAGAGAAGGGCCGGACACCCGGGCCCTTCTCTTGTGTGCATTAGACCATCAAGCTACGAGCGGCGATCCCATGCGGTCTTGCCAGGGATCGATGACGATCTTGGTGACGTTGTCCTTTTTATCGCGCCAGATCTTGTACATGTCGCCCGCTTCCTCAATGCCGATGCGGTGCGAGATAAGGAACGTGGGGTCGATCTCCTTGTTCTCGATCCGTTGCAGCAGCGGTCGCAGGTACTTGTGCATGTGCGTCTGGCCCATCGCCATCTTGATGCCCTTGCCGAACGCCGCCCCGAAGTTCACCTTATCCAGCACGCCGCCGTACACGCCTGGGATCGACAGCGTACCGCCTTTGCGGATCGACTGAAACGCCTGACGCAGCACAAACGGCCGATCGGTCTCAAGCATCAGCGCCTGCTTCATCTTGTCGTACATGCCAACCAGCGTGTTCGAGTGCGCCTCCATGCCCACGGCGTCAATGCAGACATCCGGCCCGATGCCGCCGGTGAGGTCGCGCAGGGCCTCCACCACGGTGACGTCGTCTTCGCTGTAGTCGATCGTCGTGGCGCCGCAGTACTCGCGTGCCAAACGCAGGCGCTCGGGGATGCGGTCAATCACAATAACCTTTTCCGCGCCGAGCATGTACGCACTTGCGGCGGCAAAGAGGCCGACTGGTCCGGCGCCCCAAACAGCCACGGTGTCGCCCGGCTGGATGTTGCCGTTCTCCGCGCCCATGTAGCCCGTGGGGAAGATGTCGGTGAGAAACAGCACCTTCTCATCGGAGATGTCGGACTCAATCTTCAGACAACCTACATCGGCGTGCGGAATGCGCGCATACTGCGCCTGCCCACCGGCGTAGCCGCCGTAAATGTGCGAGTAGCCGAACAACGCGGAGCCGGAGTAGCCGTACATGGTCTCAGCCACTTGCGCATTGGGGTTGGTGTTATCGCAAAGGCTCCAAAGGTCTTTCTTGCAGAAGAAGCAATTACCGCACGAGATGGTAAACGGCACCACGACGCGGTCGCCGCGCTGCAGCTTCTTCACTTCACGGCCTACCTCTTCCACGATGCCCATGAACTCATGGCCGAGGATGTCGCCCGGGACCATCGTGGGGATGTAGCCGTCGAAAAGGTGCAGATCGGAACCGCATATGGCGGTTTTGGTGACCTTGATCACGATGTCGTGCGGGTTGACGATTTTGGGATCGGGAACGGTAAGGGTTTGGACGTTGCTCGTGCCCATCCAGCAGACTGCCTTCATAGTGTTTCTCCGGAAGCGTTTGGGGCTGCATGTACAGCCGCGAAGATTAGTTCCCACGTGGGAACAAATGTCACAGCGTGTGGCTTAGGACGGCGTGCTGGCGGGAGCTATCGCCGTGGGCTCGTTGCTGGTGCCCGGCGGTGTGGGATTGTTCTCCCCATATAGCCGCAACTTCAGGGATCCCGTGAAGCCGCGTGGGCCGTGTGGGTTGTCCACCACGGTCGGGATCTCACCGGCTTCCGCAAGTTCCTTGAAGTGCCGCAGATCTTCGATCACGATCTGGCGTGGGCTGCGACGCGCCAGCGCAGCCGCGGCAATTGTCAATCGACCGCCCGGCGTTTTCATGTTCTCCCGCAAGGTAACGATGGTGCCGCGACCGCTGGGCGCATCGGTGAAGTGCACTTCGCCGTGCTCCTCAAACGTTGTGTCCACCGAGCGCCACGCAATCTTCTCGCCCGGGATATCTTCGTAGATTTCCGTGTCGTAGCTGACGCGCTTGCTTTCGGCATCTTCAGGATCGCCGAATGTCCAAGTGCTGCGCGTCGGCGACACCGGCACCACGGACACCACATACTCCTGAAACTTGGGAGCGTTGGTCACATTGCGCCACATCTGGTATAGGGTGTGGCGATCGGCATTGATGGTTTGCAGCGTGTGCGCCCGCACCATGCCGTCTTCTACGTCCTGCGGCAAGGGCAGGAAGTGGGCGCCTTTACCTTGACCCGCCGGAAAGGGCGTGAGCTGCGATTGGTCGACGATCTCTGGCATGAATGGCTCTCCAAGAATTCTGGTTTGTGCGGCGCCGGTCGTGCCTTGCGAGCGCTCAAGGGCTTGGGATGGCAAGTGCGTCCGGCGTGATGCCCAGCCTCGCCCACAGCGAGGCAAGAGAGCTTGCGTGAGGACAAAGCCGTGTTGAGCGCGCGGGCCCCCGTCCGCGCAAGGGCGGCCACGCAACCTGAAACCTCGCGCTCGCGTCTGTCCGTAAGTACGAGCTCAGGGAGGGCCGGACTTGCGCAGGGTAACCAACGACGAGCATGAAATCCGCCATTGGGCGGCGACCCGAGGTGCGCATCCGATAGAGCGCGGAACACGGACCAAAGACACGGAACCGGCCCAACTGGACTTCGTCTTTGGCGAACTGCCGCCGGAAGCGAAGGCCGAGTTGCACCTGCTGGATTGGAGCACTTTTTTTGCGATGTTCCACCTGATGGGCCTGGTGCTGGCCTATGAGTTTGAAAGCAATCACGAGTTTGAACTGCTCAAGACTGAAGGGCGCAAGTCCGGTCAATTCGAGGGCAAGCCGCTCCTAGCCTAAGCGCCTAGAATCCCAATCAAACAGCCGCACAATACCCAACCGGCGACCACCACCGGAGGCCGTCTCACCCAATCGGCAACTGTTACCGCCCACGCCATGCCTGAGCTGTCCTCGCGCCGAAGGGGTACGGCTTCAGTTGTGCCATAAGCACCAGGCCAAGGAAGCGGCTTTAGCCGCTGAGGTTCGTTCGGCCCTATTCAGCTACGATCAGGACGCTAAGGCAAGCGCTGCCTCAATACCTGGATTCACCTCGTTGGCGGCAAACTCCGCGGCAACACGGATGCCGTTCATGATGGCGCGCTCATTGGAAGAACCGTGGCCGACGATGCACACGCCCCGCACACCCAGCAGCGGCGCACCGCCGTACTCGCGATAGTCCAGACGCTTCTTGAACGCCACAAAGGCCTGCTTGCTGAGCAGCGCGCCGACCGTGGAGGTGATTGTAGATTTCAGACTCTCGCGCAGCGACGTGTTCACGAGCCTAACCAGACCCTCACTGGTCTTTAGCGCCACATTGCCCACAAAGCCATCCGCGACCACCACGTCTACGTGGCCGTTGTAGAGGTCGCGACCTTCCACGTTGCCGACGAACTGCATCCCGTGCTGCGCGGCCAAAGCCCGTAGCAGCGGCAGGGTTTCGCGCGTGAGGGCGTTGCCCTTGGACTCTTCCTCCCCAATGGAGAGTAGGCCGACGCGCGGGTCAGGCATGTGCAGGACGTTCTTCGCGTAAAGATGGCCCATCACGGCGAACTGCAGCAGATTGTTCGCATCGCAATCGACGTTGGCGCCCACGTCTAGAAAAACGCACGGTGTACCTGCCGTGGTGGGCAGGATCGTCGCCAGGCCCGGGCGATCGACGCCGGCCAGGGAACCTAGCACCATCTTCGCTGAGGCCATCGCCGCCCCGGTGTTGCCTGCGGTCACGAAGCCCCCGGCGGCGCCTTCGCGCACCATCTTCAGGCCCACACGCATGGTGGAATCTTTTTTGGAGCGCACCGCCTGCGCGGCCTTGTCCTCCATGCTGATCCACTCGCTGGCCTGCTTGATGAACACAGGGAGCTTATCCGCTTTGCTCCCAGGCAGCGAAAGGCCGTGCTTGCGTTCCGCAGCCTTCAGGCACTCGCGCAACTTGGGGCGCAGCAGGTCTTCCGGGCCCACCAGGTGCACGCGGACATCCAGCGTGCGGGCGGCAAGGATCGCGCCGCGGATCTCCGGGTCGGGCGCCTTATCGGAACCCATGGCATCGAGAGCGATGTCGATTGGCATGCAGGCAGCGGCAAACTCGGTTCAGCAAACGCAGCGAAAGACCCCAGCGAAGAAACGCGCAAGGGCCTGTAACCGTTAGACCAACGGTGGAGTGATTACTGTGCGTCCTGCGCGACAAGGACAGCTCGGCCTTTGTACTGACCGCACTTCTTGCAAGCGCGGTGCGGCAGTTTGCGCTCGCCGCAGTTTGGGCAAGCGGAAACGCCGGTGGGGACGAGGAAGTCGTGGGAGCGCCGCTTGGCGGTACGCTGCTTGCTGTGGCGCCGTTTCGGATTCGGCATGGTCGGTCTTCTCCAAATTCAAATTGCCGTCGCTGCGGAACACGCGCGATCGGCTGCTGCAATGCGTTGCATCGCTTAAGCTCTTGTTGCGATTCCCGCCAAGGCGCTCCAGCGAGAATCTGCCACCGTGTTGTCGCAGCCACATTCCGCTACGTTGCGGTCGGTGCCGCAGTGCGGACAAAGACCCTTGCAATCCTCCCGGCAGAGCGTCCGTCCGGGCAGGGTCAGCAGCACCTGCTCACGCACGACGTCCTCCAGCGGCAGGCCGCTCTTTTCATAATACCCGATTTCGGTCTCGTCCTCCGAGATCGCGTGTTCGCCGGCCTCGGCATCCACGCCGCCGGGACGAAAGATCAGGTCGAAGGTCGTGTCCACCGGTGTGGTCACCCCGGTGAGGCAACGGGCGCAGAGCACCTCGAAGTCCCCGTGCACATGCGCGCGTACGCGGATATCCTCGACGGTTTCTTTGTGACCGCGATGCTCGATCAGAAGCTCCGCGCGACCTTCGATCGCCAGCGGACCGGTCTGCCGGAGGTCGGGGGCATAGTCGATCTCGCCTTCCGGAATGTGGAGGTTAAGCGGAAGAGGCTCGTCTACAAGTTGGGCCGGTTTAATCACCATCACCCTCCTATTTTCTCACGCACGGCCCCGCCCGCGCGTCTAGGCCAGGGCCGCGAGGTTCTCCACCGTACGGTCGAGCATGCGCTGGTAGAGCCCGCCCACGGCCCACTGCTGGAAGTGCGCCGACGCCCGATGCGCCTCCCGCGCCGCCTCATCCCGGTACTGCTCGTAGAGGAACACCGTATCGGGCTCGGCCTCCACCGTGTGCGGGATGTAGGTGACGCAGCCGGGCTCCAACCGCGACGCCGCTGTGAGCTGGCGCAGGCACTCCGCAATCACCTCGCGGTCTTCCGGTCGAAACCGCAGCCGTACCGTGAACGAGATCACGCCAGGGCCTCGTCGAAGCCGGGTTGCACGATCGTCTGCGCGCGGTCCGGGCCGGTGGAGATCATGCCGATCCGCGCCCCGGACTCCTGCTCGATGAAGTGCAGGTACGTCTGCGCCGCCGCCGGCAGGTCGTCGAAGTTGGTGATGCCGAGCGTGCTCGTACCCCACCCCGGCAACGTCGTATACACCGGCTCGATCGCCTTGAAGCCGCGCACGTCGGCGGGGATCACGTCCGTGAACTTGCCGTCTACCTTGTACCCCGTGCAGACCGGGATCTCCGCGCACTCGTCCAGCACATCCAGCTTGGTGACGACGAGCCACTCGGTTGCGTTAATCATGTTGGAGTACCGCAGCAGCGGCAGGTCCAGCCAGCCGCACCGGCGCGGACGTCCGGTGACCGCGCCAAACTCCTGCCCTCGTGCCCGCAGCAGGTCGCCGGAGTACCCGCCGACCTCCGTGGGGAACGGCCCTTCGCCCACCCGCGTCACATAGGCCTTGGTCACGGCGATCACCGTCCCAATGCGGGTCGGGCCCACGCCGGTCCCGGTCACCGCGCCGCCGGCCGTTGAGGAAGAACTCGTCACAAACGGGTACGTGCCGTGGTCGATGTCCAGCAACGCCCCCTGCGCGCCCTCAAACATCACATTCTGTCCCGCGTCGATCGCCTGATTCAACAGCACGGCCGTATCCGTAACAAACGGCGCGATCTGTTCCGCCAGCCGCGCGTACTCCTCGTACATCTGCTTCGGGTCGAGCGGCTCCGTGCCAAACAGCGCATGGGCGATGGTGTTCTTTTCGTGACAGGCGTTGTTGATGTGCGTGCGCAGCAACGACGTGTTCAGCAGATCCACAACACGCAAGCCGTTGCGGTGAACCTTGTCCTCGTAGGCCGGCCCGATGCCGCGCCGCGTTGTGCCGATGGTTTGCCGCCCCGGCGCCGTCTCCGCCGCCAACTCAATCATGCGATGGAAGGGCAGGATCACCTGCGCCCGGTTGGAAACAAACAGCTGCCCTCCTGGTCCGCCTTCGATCGGCAGACCGGCTTCCTTGAGCTTCCCCACCTCGCCCAGAAACGCCGCCGGGTCCAGCACCACGCCATTGCCGATAACGCCTTTGCAACCCGGCCGGAGCACGCCGCAGGGGATCAGCTGCAAGACAAACTTCCGGCCCTCAATGATGACCGTGTGCCCGGCGTTGTGTCCGCCCGCGTACCGGGCGACGATGTCGAACTTCTCGCTGAGCACGTCGACGATCTTGCCTTTGCCCTCGTCGCCCCACTGGGCGCCAAGGATGACGGCAGAGGTCTTGGCGGGGCTTTTGCTGCTTGCTTGACTCAAAGGTGTGTGACTTTCTACGCAGGGAGTGCGCCGGCCACCAGCCCGCGCCCATGCAGCATTCTATACTGCGGCCTTGCGATGCCTTCGCCGTCGCCAGCCCACCCCTGAGGTCACATCCACCCTTGCCGCGCTACCTTCTTACCGCCCTGGGCGGTGCCTTTGGCGCGATGGCTCGCTACGCCGTGGGCGCCTGGGCGGCGCAGCGCTTCGGTCCGCGCTTCCCCGTGGGCACGTTTGTCATCAACCTCAGCGCCTGCTTCCTGATCGGCCTTGTGATCGAGTACCTCAACCGGCACACCGCCCTAAACCCCGCCTGGCGGTTTCTCATCCCCACCGGCTTCATCGGCGCGTACTCGACGTTCTCCACGTTTGAGTTCGAGGCCTGGGCGGACTTCACGCGAGGCGCGTATTGGATCGGCCTGTTGTACGTCGTCGCCAGCCTGGTGGGTGGGTTCGTGCTCGTGGGTTTCGGTGCTGCCACCGCGCGCGCGTTGCGGTAGCTGGTGCCGTTCTCCTCGGGTACGGCTTTTATGAGCTCTGCAGCCGCTTCCCGGGATCAGCCCCCTCCGCTACAGATTCCGTAGCAGGTCCGACAGGCTGACGCCGAAGCCCAGCGCAAAGACCTCCATGGTGGGCAGGCACACCGACTTGCGGCCACGCTCCACGTCGGAGATAAAGGTCCGGTCGATGCCGAAGTGTACGGCAACTTCCATCTGCGTCATCGCGCGGGCGTGGCGCAACTGACGCACTCGCCGGCCAAAGCGGCTGGCGATGTCGCGCGGCAGAGACGGGTCCTCGCGTGGCTGGGTAGGGGCACAGACGGGCTGCGTCCGCGGATAGAAGACCGGATGAGCGGGTCGTACCGAAGGCATGGTGTGCAGTTGCATGGCGAACCTCCAAGAGTGAACGCGCCGAGAGGGCGCTATCCAGGTAAGCGCGGGCGGTTCGAGAAAGGTGCCACGGATTGTTGTGGGATTGTTGCGGAGCCAGTTACCGAGTCCGCTTCCCCCTGCTTTGCCGGGCATCGAATGAACCATGCCGGAGTTGCCGGAGGTCGAAACCGTTGCCAACGGTGTACATGCCCGCGTGGCCGGTCTACGCGTGCTGGAGGTGTGGACGAGCGGGAAGCCGCAGACCTTCAAATCGCCGGAAAGCGAGATCGTCGACACCCTGACGGGGACGCGCATCGAGCGGGTGCGACGGGTCGGCAAAACCGTTGTGCTGGACCTGCAGTGCTCTGCCGAGCGCGACAACTCCGACGGACATGCACAACTTTTGGTGCATCTGGGCATGACCGGACGGCTGCTCGTCTCGTCGGCCGAGGTGCCCTGGCCACCGCACACCCACGCTGTGCTCAGCCTGAGCGATAGGCGCGAGTTGCGCTTCATCGACCCGCGTCGCTTCGGTCGGCTCAGCGTCGTTCGCCAGACCGGGGGCTACGCCGGTCCCGGTGCCGAGCCCACCACGATCGCCCCCGAAACCTTTGCCGGGCTGTTTCGCGGTCGCAAACTGGCCATCAAGGCAGCCCTGCTGAACCAGACGATCCTGCACGGCATCGGCAACATTTATGCGGATGAGGCGTTGTTTCGCGCCGGCATCCGTCCCCGGCGCGCCGCCGGCCGGCTCACACGCGCGGAACTCGGCCGCCTCCACGTCGCCTTGCAAGCGGTACTCGCTCGTGCCATCGTGTTAGGCGGCTCGTCAGTCTCCGATTACGTGGACGCCACCGGCGTCCGTGGTTTCTTTCAGCTCGAGCACAAGGTGTATGGCCGCGCCGGTGAGCCCTGCCGGGACTGCGCGGCACCGCTGAAGAAGATCGTCGTCGGTGGCCGCACCACGGTGTATTGCCCGCAGTGTCAACGTTGACGAGCTACCGGCAGGCCGCCTGCTCGGCCTCAATGGCCGCCCCCAGCACGCGTGTGCTTTGGTCGTCGGGCACGATCTCCAATTGATAGCTCTGCAGGGGGCTCATCTTCACCATCTCGTGCAGGTGATTCTGCAGCAGGTTCAAATCAAGAAAGCGCACGTTATAGCCCGTGAAGTAAAACTTGCCCGCGCCCATGGTGTGGATGCTGGAAGCCGTGGCGGCGGCCAGGGCGCGGTGCCACAGATCGCGGAACTGCACGCAACGGGCATCGGGCTTGTCACGCCGCGTCGCCGCTTCAAAGACCTCTTCGGGCTCCATGTCGAGAAAACGCAAGCGCATCGCCCGGTGGCCCATGATGCCTTCCAGGTGGCCACGGCCGCCGCACCCGCAATAATTCTCCTGCGGGTCGATGCTGACGACTGAGTGACCGATCTCCCAAACCCCCTCGGTGAACGGGTACACGCCGCTGCCGATGCCGGTGCCTAAGGTCCACACGCGAATGCGGCTGTCCAGCTTGCCGTGCCGCGCGGCAAGACCGGCCGCCATCGCGTCGGCATCGTTGGAGATGGTGACCGGCGCGTTCAGACCGCGCGTCGCCAGCGCCTGGCAAACCAGCTCGGCCATCCGCGCGCCCTTGAGCTGTGGCAGGTTGGGCGCCTCTTCCACCACGCCGTTGCGCACCAGCCCCGGCAGCGCGACGCCTACCCCGGTCACCATTGCGCTCTGCCCGTCCGCGGCAAGCACGGTGATGTCGCAGATCGCCTTCACGAGTGCGTCGGTGTGGTACTCCACCAGCGAGTTATCGTCTTCCACGTCGCCGTGTACGGGCGTTTCCGGAAAACTCAGCATGGGCTTCACGAGCTTGCCGTCTACCACCTGGCCGGCATGGAGGCGCTCGGCAACAACAACGCCCACGGTAAGCGGGCCTTCTGCGGTGGGTTGCACAGCTGTGACGGGTGTATCCATGGCGACCATCTCTGCCTCCGAAGCGCTTTGGGAAAAGCCTGGGCGGGCGCGCATGTGCAGCGTGCCTTCAGGCCAGCGTGGAGAGACGGTAGCCTGAAGGCCCCACGATCGTCAAACGGAAAATTGGGAGGCGGCTAGCGACCTGTTCCGAAACGGAACCCGGCCACCGGCCGTGTCGCCTACTCGAACTTGGCTAAGCGGTTTAAACCGTTGAACGCAGCAACCTTATAGCACTCCGCCAAGGTCGGGTAGTTGAACACCGTCTCCACAAAGTAATCGAGACGGCCGCCCAGCGCCATCACCGCCTGGCCGATATGCACCAGCTCGCTCGCGCCCTCGCCGATGATGTGTACGCCCAGCAGGGCATGCGTTTCGCGGTGAAAGATGAGCTTGAGGCGGCCGGTGGTGTCGCCACGGATCTGACCGCGGGCGATCTCGCGGTAGTAGGCCACACCGACCTCATAGGGCACGTCCTCCTCGGTCAGCTGCTCCTCCGTCTTGCCCAGGAAGCTGATCTCGGGGATCGTCCAGATGCCGTACGGGTAGAAGCTGGGGTTGGAGACAATGCCGTCGTCACCGAGGGACCGCGCGGCCGCGATGCGGCCCTGCTCCATGGAGACCGAGGCCAGCGACGGAAAGCCGATCACGTCACCCACCGCGAACACGTTGGGGCACTTGGTGCGGAAGTCCTTGTCTACCGGGATGCGCCCGCGATTATCTGCCTCCAGCCCGATCGCGCCAAGGTTCAGCTCGTCCACGTTGCCTTGCCGCCCCACGGCGTACAGCAGCGCGTCGCCCTGCACCTTCTTTTTGGACTCAAGATGCGCTACCACCGACCCCCCGTTTTCGATCTCCTCCACCGAGGAGACCTCCTCGTTGAGCCGCATGGTCACGCGGGCGTCGCGAAGGTGGTAGCTCAGGGCTTCCACAATCTCCTGGTCGGCAAACTCCAGCAGCCGTGGGCGCCGTTCGATCAGCGTCACGCGCACACCCAGCGCCGCAAACATGCAACAGTACTCGACGCCGATGACGCCGCCGCCCACGATGATCATGGTCTTGGGCAGGTTGGTTAGGTTCAGCACCAGGTCGGAGTTGATGATCGTCGACCCGTTAATCGGTACCTTGGCCGACGTGGCCGGTTTGGTGCCCGTGCCGATAATGACGTTCTTGCCCTCGTACACCTGCGCGCCCCGCGAGTTGGTCACGCGAATGTGGTTGGCGTCCTCGAAGCTGGCGATGCCGGTCAGCATTTCAACGTTGTTGCGCGAAAGTTGAGCGTCGGTGACGTCGATCTCGGTTTTGATCACGTGCTGCACGCGAAAGGCCAGATCGGCCATCGTGATCCGTTCCTTCACGCGGTAGTTCATGCCGTAGATCGATTTGTAGTTGTAGCCGGAAAGATGCAGCACCGCTTCGCGCATGGTCTTGGAAGGGATCGTGCCGGTGTTGATGCACGCGCCGCCGACCACCTCGCGCGATTCCACCAGCGCGACGCGTTTGCCGTGTTTGGCGCCGTAGATGGCGGCGCGCTGCCCTGCCGGGCCGGAACCGATGACGATAAGGTCGTACACAGTGCCCATAGAGGTGGGTTGACTCTCCTCGGGTTAAAACGGGCCTTTGCAGACCACGCGCGCTAGAAAAAGGCCGTCTGAAAACGATTTCCGACCGTGCCGCTCTTATCATAGACCCGATTGGAACCCGTGCCGGGTCCCCCTGCGGGGGAGAGACTGACAAGATGGTGGTACCGGGACAAAGTATGCGTTACGCCATAACGAATCACGCTGAGCGTGCAACCGAGGTGGGGGCCGACGCCCGCGAGGCTCGGCGAGCGCAGATGCTCTACGACGTGGCTCGCTGGACGGCCGCTGGGATCGACTTTGTGCAGCTTCGAGAAAAGTCCTTGGGGGCGGGCGAGCTGTTCCTACTGGCACGGGAGACCCTGGACGCGCTTGGGCAACCTTCGCGCCGCCCCCGCCTTTTGGTCAACGGTCGCCCCGACATCGCTGCCGCCGCAGGCGCCGACGGCGTCCACCTCACTTCCCGCGTGGGGGAGCTGACGCCGGCGCAGGCGCGGCAGATCTTCGCCGCGGCCAACCTGCCGCGGTGCGTCGTCAGCGTCAGCTGCCACACGATCGACGAGGTCGCCGCGGCCCGGGACGCAGACGCCGATCTGATTCTGCTGGGCCCCGTCTTTGAGAAACGGGTGGGCGGCTCGGTCGTCGCGCCTGGCCAAGGTCTCGTGCAGCTGCACCGAGCCTGCGCCACGGCAGGCGCGGTGCCCGTTCTCGCCCTCGGCGGCGTGACATCGGCGAATCAGGACGTCTGTCTTCAGGCCGGAGCCGCCGGTGTGGCGGGCATTCGGCTGTTTGGTGCTTGATCCCTGGCGCTCCTGTGCGCCGAACCCTGTCCCCCGAAAGTTGCAGGGCTAAACCCGAAAAGAGCCTTTGACGGGAGCGCAGGGTTGGGCTACCATCCGCGCATGTGGCGTTGCGGAGGCCGGGCTCGCTATGCTGTCGCGGTGTTGCTTTGCATGGCAACGCTGCCCGTTTGTGCACAAAGGCATGAGCGCAAGCGCACGGAACGCGCCGAAATTCTGAAGCTCGAAGAAGCCTGGCGCGAAGCCCAAGTTACCGACGACATCGGTGCCATGGACAAGCTGCTTTCCGACGAGTTTTTGGGCGTCACGGCTGCCGGGCAAGTCGTCACCAAGCTCCAGCAGCTGGACCGGATGCGGACCCGGCGCATCGACATCAAGAGGATCGATCTTTCCGAGGCCAAAGTGAAGATCAGCGGCAACCTTGCCGTGGTGACCTCGCTTGCCCAGTTGGACGGAACGTCGGACGGCGCGTCCTTGCGCGGCGCGTACCGGTATACCCGCGTGTACCAGCGCGTTCCCGGTGCCGGCTGGCGGATCACCAGTTTCGAGGCAACACGGGTCGGCGGGCCGGCCGGCGCTGGGAGTCCTAGGCAGGCCGGGGGGGTGCCTCCGCAGGCAGGCTCCGTAGTGCCTGCCGCAAACGTTCCCAGCTCGATTGGAGCATCTCTGGCAAAACCCGCGTCTCCCCAACCACAGTCATAAAGTTGGTGTCGCCGCTCCAGCGAGGAAGCGCATGGAGGTGCAAGTGCTCGGCGACCCCGGCGCCCGCGGCTTCGCCGAGGTTGAGGCCCAGGTTGAGGCCGTCCGGGGTGTAAACCAGCCGCAGGGCGCGTTCGGCGCGGCGAGCCAAGCGCATCATCTCCTCCGCAGACGTTAGGGGCAGCGCCGCCAGGCTCGCTTGGTGTTCATACGGAACCACCAGCAGGTGGCCGTTGTTGTAGGGGAAGCCATTAAGGACCACAAAGCAGTCGCGCCCCCGCTCGAGCAGGTAAATTGCGTTCTCGGCCTGATCGATGGGCATGCCCTCGGCAAGCGCCCAGTCCAGCGCGCCGATCAGGTTGCAAAACACGCAGTCGTGGTCGCCAGGCCAGGATGCCAGCGCCTCAGGCACGCCCTTGCGCCCGTCTCGGGGGTGCTTGCCGGCAACGTAGTCGTAACGCCATGGCGTCCATAGCCTGTCCATGGCGCGAGTATAGGCGGAAGGGCGGCGCGGTTCGGAACGGCGACTTTTATTGACCCGTTTTCCTCAACGCTGTTACACTTAGAAATAGCCGCTGCGTGCGGGACCCAGTCGCAGCCGCTCCTACATGCTTCACCCGACTCCTTCTGACAAAATCGCGTAGATCGCCAGACACAACATCTGGGCGGACGCCTTGCCGTCCGCAGACCGCGCGGAAGCCAGGCCGGAGCCACACTGAGTCCCGGAGCTTTACCCCATGGCCGACTTCGACCACCATTCCGTTATCACTGAGAGCACAGCCCTGAACACAACATTGGAACCCACCACGCCCGAAACCGCTGAAACCACCACCTCCGAGCTCGGCCACCAGCTCCCAACCCAGCAACTCGCAACTGAGCAGATCGCAACGCAGACTCCCGAGCAGGCACCTCAAGCCCTGGGGGCTCCCCTGGTCGACCAGCCTGAGGCCGTCGTAGGATCGCAGGCTCCGGAGAGCCGCGTGATCGCGCCGGCAGCGCCCGCCGCGTCCATCGCACAGGCACCCGCCACCCGTAAGCCGGCACAGGCTGCCCGCGCCGGCGATGCCGAGCCCGAGTATGACGCTGACGACTTTGCCAAGGCCCTGGAGAGCTTCGATCGCGAGCAGGCTGCCGAGAAGGACGCCGCGCAGTCGCTGACGTCCGAAGAAACGGTGGTGACCGGCACCATCGTCAAGATCACCGACAAGCACGCCGTGGTCGACATCGGCCTCAAGTCCGAAGGTCTGATCCCTCTGGAGCAGGTCGTTGACCATACCGGCGCACCCAAGTTTCAAGTCGGCGACACCATCGACGTCGTGGTTGAGCGTGAAGAGCAGGAGGGCGGCGGCTACCTTGTCTCCCACGAGAAGGCTCTGCGCCACAAGGTCTGGGACAAGCTTGAAGAGGCGGCCAACACCAAGACCCCGGTTACCGGCATCGTCGTGTCGCGCGTCAAGGGCGGCATCACCGTCGATATCGGCATCAAGGCGTTTCTTCCCGGTTCCCAGGTAGAAGTGCGCCCCGTGCGCAATCTCGACGCCTATATCGGTCAGGCGATCGATGTGCGCGTGATCAAGCTGAACAAGAAGCGCGGCAACGTGGTCGTCTCCCGCAAGGAGATCCTCGAAGAAGAGCAGAACGCCAAGAAGGAAGTGACACTCGCGAACCTTGAAGAGGGCGCGGTCTTTACCGGCGTCGTGAAGAACCTGACCGACTATGGTGCCTTCGTCGACATGGGCGGCCTTGACGGCTTGCTGCACATCACCGACATGAGCTGGGGCCGGCTGACGCACCCTCGCGATCTGGTCAACGTCGGCGATGAGATCCAGGTCAAGGTGCTGAAGTTCGACAAGGAAAAGTCGCGCGTCTCGCTAGGCTTCAAGCAGCTCACGCCCGACCCGTGGCTGGACGCCGTGGAGCGGTACCCCATCGGCGCGCATGTCCGCGGCCGGGTGCTGTCGGTGACCGACTACGGCGCTTTCGTCGAGCTCGAGCAGGGCATCGAGGGCCTGGTCCATGTGTCCGAAATGACCTGGTCGAAGCGCATGAAGCACCCCAGCAAGATGGTGAAGCCCGGCGACGAAGTCGAGGTCATCATTCTGCAGGTCAACCCCAACGACCGCCGCATCTCGCTCGGCATGAAGCAGCTCCAGGACAACCCCTGGGAGGCGCTCGAGGATAAATATCCGACTGGTGCCATCGTCGAGGGTCGCGTCCGCAACCTCACCGACTTCGGTGCCTTTATCGAGATCGAGGACGGCATCGACGGCTTGGTGCATGTCTCGAACTTGAGCTGGACCAAGCGCATCAAGCATCCGTCTGAGGTCCTGAAAAAGGGCGAAAAGGTCAAAGCGATTGTTCTGGGCGTTGAGCCTGAGAACCGCCGCCTTTCCCTGGGCATCAAGCAGATGCAGCCGGACGTTTGGGACACGTTCTTCGAGCAGCACCGCGCGGGCGACGTCGTCCACGGCAAGGTGCTGCGGACGGCACAGTTCGGTGCCTTCATCGAGATCGCTGAAGGGGTCGAGGGCCTGTGCCACGTCTCCGAGGCGGCCGACGAGAACGGTCGCGCCATCACGCTCAACGTGGGTGACGAGCACGACTTCAAGATCGTCAAGATGAGCCCAGAGGAGAAGAAGGTTGGTCTCAGCCTGAAGGCCATCGGCGAGGAAGCCAGCCGCGCCGAGGTGGAAACCTACAAGGAGAGCTTCGCCGGTCAGAGCAAGAGCAAGCCGGGTCAGTCTTCCGGCAACTCTTCCTCAACGACCTTGGGCGACCTGCTCAACTGGAAGCGCAACCAGTAGCCCATCGCGAACAGAACAAGGCAGTGCAGAGGCCGCCCGCAGGGGCGGCCTTTCTGTCGCACTCTGAACCTCCGCTTTGAAAATCGATGGACCGATGTCCTATGTGCGTCGCGCTCTACCACCGATGGGGGATTTCCGACGGGCAAACAAACAGGCATAACAAAGACATCCCTGTAAGCGACCGCAGCCCATCTGAGGTTTAGCGCAAGCTGCTCGCTTACCAAAAACAGAGGTTGGCATGGCAAAACCCGGGTCGTTCAAGTATTCGTATGTTGCGTTGCACAACATTCCGTACATCGAGGCAGGTGAGTCGTATTCCGCCTCCTGTGGGGGAGTGTTGGGGCGCGGCGAAGTTGTCTGGACGGATCACCTCCACCAGGAAGATCCGTCGCGCGTAAAGGCGTTTCTGGAGTCGGTCGGGGTGGTCAGTTTGGATCCCCGCTGGCTGGTGCCGCCGGAGTTGTACCAGGGCGTCGCGCACTGAACGTAGTCGTATGACACAATCTCACCCCCAGAGACCCGCTACGGAGCGGGTCTCTGACGTTTACCGCCGCAGCCGCTAAGCAATGGGAGCTTGACTGCAGGCGTGACGCTCACCTAGACTGAAAACTCGCGCAGCTTTGCGTCTGCACCTCCTTGCGTCCGTGGCTGCCTTTTTGACGGCCGCAGGCTTCCCGATGGGAGATGAGGCGTTCCGGCACAAGGCCCGCGGCGAGTCCCTCTTTCTGGCCCCCCCCCTGGTTCAGGGCTGCCAGGCACTCCGTAGTATCCAGGGTTTGAGAGATTCGCTCCCTAGTCTGCCGCTTCTGCGGGCTCGGTGCGCTCCACATTCACGTCGGTTGTCCACGCGCCCGGCATCGGGCCTTGCGCGTGTTTGCCGCCATCACACCCAGGCACAATATCTTCGCGCTTCAAGCCGGCCACGAAGACGGCAGAGGTAAGGAGTACATCAAGATGTCGACTGTTATTCCCAGCGGCAAAGACATTCCGCGGAAGTGGTTCGTGCTGAATGCCGACGGCAAGACCCTTGGCCGTCTCGCGTCGGAGGCCGCCAGCGTTCTGGCCGGCAAGCGTAATCCGCTCTACACCCCCTACATCGACATGGGCGACCACGTCATTGTCGTGAATGCCGAAAAGATCCACGTCACCGGCATGCGCGCGGAACAAAAGATCTATCGTCGCTACACCGGATTCCCGGGCGGCCTGCGCGAGGAAAGCTTCATCAAGCTGCTTGCCCGCCGGCCCGAAAAGATCCTGGAGGAGGCGATCAAGGGCATGCTGCCGAAATCCAAGCTGGGCCGGCAAATGGCCACCAAGCTCAAGGTCTACAAGGGTGCCGACCACCCGCACAAGGCGCAACAACCAGTTGCGCTGGAGTTGCGTGGTTAAGGCAGGTTCGGGGCCCGAACCGGGGCTCAGGCAACAGGTGTAGGCCGGTGCGCCGGCGATAACAGTTTCTCAACCCAGGCGCTGAGCCTCGGCCTCCTAAAAGGGACAATCATGGCAGATCTGATTCAGTACTACGGCACAGGGCGGCGCAAAAGCGCGATCGCTCGCGTCTTCCTTCGGCCCGGCTCGGGCGAGTGGAAGGTAAACGGCAAGGGCTTTGAAGAGTACTTCGTGACGCCGGCACAGCGCGCCGCCGCGAAGCAGCCTTTCGGGATCGCCGACATTAACGAGACCTTTGACGTCTACACCACCGTGAAGGGTGGGGGCGTCAACGGCCAGGCGGATGCCGTGAAGCTGGGCATCGCCCGTGCACTAATGGAGTTCAACGCCGAGCTGCGCAAGACCCTCAAGGCCGAGGGCTTTGTCACGCGCGATTCGCGCGGCAAGGAACGCAAGAAGTACGGCCAGAAGGGCGCGCGCGCTCGCTTCCAGTTCAGCAAGCGCTAGCGCTTGCGGTTGTCAGTTGCTCGTTCTCAGTTGTCCGCTCGACCTGCGTCTCCGAGAACGAACAACTGAGAACGGTAACTTAGTACCACCCCTCAGCATGCACGCCGGGGGCAAGCACGTACTCTCCCAACCCATTGGGATCAATCGTCTGTCGCCAAGGTCTCCGGCCGGAAGTACAGACAGCGATGCCCCCGAGAAAGCGAAGTTTGTTATGGCCTCTATCACCATGAAGGAGTTGCTCGAAGCGGGCGTTCACTTTGGACACCAAACCAAACGTTGGAACCCAAAGATGAAGGAATACATCTTCGGCGAGCGCAACGGGATCTACATCATCGATTTGCAGAAGACGCTGAAGATGTTCAAGGAAGCGTCCAAGTTCGTCACCGACCTGACCTCCACGGGCAAGCTGGTCCTGTTTGTCGGGACCAAGCGGCAAGCCCAGGACGCGGTCGCCGAAGAAGCTACCCGCGCCGGCATGCCGTACATCAACTCGCGCTGGCTGGGCGGCTTGCTCACCAACTGGGTCACGGTGCAGAAGTCGGTAAAGCGGCTGCAAGAGCTGGACGACATGGCGACGGACGGGCGCTACGACTTGTTGACCAAGAAGGAAGTCATCAAGCTGGAGCGGGAGCGCAAGGCGCTGTCCACCTCGCTCAGCGGGATCAAGAGCATGCGGCGCCTGCCGGATGCGATCTTTGTAGTCGACTCCAACAACGAGGCCATCGCCGTCTCGGAAGCGCGCAAGCTGGGCATTCCGGTCGTGGCGGTGGTGGACACCAACTGCGATCCGACCGTGGTGGACTATGTCATCCCGGGCAACGATGACGCGCTGCGCGCCATTCGCCTGTTCACGACCAAGATCGCCGATGCGGCCTTCGAGGGTGCGCAGATGATCTCCGACAAGGCGTTCTCGAACGAGTACGCCGATGTGCAGCCGATCGCTCCGGAGGCGCACCTGTTGGCAGAGGATGGCGACATCGATCTGCACGAGGGTCGTATTTCGGCCGGTGCGGCTGCGGACTCCGAAGACGAGGGCGCAGAGGAAGAGACCATCGACCTCAACGCGGCGCTGGGCGGCGGCATTCGCAAGGCTCCGGCTACGGACGAGGTCACCCCGGCGGAGCTCGAGCAGGTAATCTCGGCGTAGGCCGGAAGGCGCAGCGTCCGAACGTGTGTCACATTCGGACGTTTCGCTTGCGATCCGGACCGCGTCTGCGTCTTTTGCGCGATGTACGGCTTCTAATCCTCTGTCGCATGATGGATGGGAGAGCTGGTTGCGGGTGCGGAGCTGAGCCCCGCCGTAGCGTAAAGGAACCGAATGACTGAACGAGTAAGTACGCGAAATGTGCTGTTAGCTGGTATGGCAACGGCCGCGATGACGGCAGCAGTGGTTGGGCATATGTTTGCGTTGGACTGGGTTGGGCGCAAGCTCAGGGATTACGTGCGAGCGGACTGAGCGACGATATCGCACTTGCCGCTTACCCACAAACGAAGATCAGAAGACAGGGACACTGAAGGGAAACAATGGCTGTGGCTGAAACTCCCAAAATCGATGCGAAGCTCGTGAAGGAGCTGCGCGAAAAGTCGGGCGCGCCTATGGGCGACTGCCTGAAGGCCTTGCAGGAGGCCAATGGCGACATGGAAAACGCCTTTGTCGTGCTGCGCAAGCGCGGCATGGCCTCCGCCGCCAAGAAGGCGTCCCGCACCACCAACGAGGGCGCGGTCGGCACCTATATCCACGCCGGTGGAAAGATTGGCGTGCTGCTGGAGTTGAACTGCGAGAGCGATTTTGTCGCCCGCACGGACGACTTCCAGGAACTGTTGCGCGACATCGCCATGCACATCGCCGCAGTGGACCCGCGGTACGTGGGCAAAGACGACGTGACGCCCGCCGACATCGACCGCGAAAAAGACATATTTCGCGCCCAGGTAGCCTCCTCCGGCAAGCCGGCCAACATCATCGAACGCATGTTGGAAGGCAAGATGAGCAAGTTCTACGAGGAGGTCTGCTTGCTGGAGCAACCCTTCATCAAAGAACAGTCGCTCAGCATCCAGCAGCTGATTGCACAGAAGGTGGCCAAGTTGGGCGAAAACATCAGCGTTCGTCGCTTTGCCAGATTCAAGGTTGGCGACCCGAGCTTTACCGTCGCGTCTGCCAAGCCCCCCGCGGAGCCGGAAGCACAGGCTTAAGCCGAATACCCTTGCAGCAGAAAAGCCCGGGCCAAAGCCCGGGCTTTTTGCGTTCCGAAGTGCATTGTGCTTTGCGCATGCACCTCGGAACGCGGTGGCACCTTTTCTCCGAGGATCGCGCTTACCAAGATAGCCGGCAAGGAAGTGCCGAAGCGCCTCTGCACCGACGTCGCACGCACGTTTTCCGTGGGCGCCGCTTGCAATGCGCTGGAGCTACACCTCAACCCTCATGCGCCACAGAGTTCCCCGGCCCGCAGTTCCCCTGGAGACCGTCATGTCTGACACCACAATTGCTATCGTTGTAGTTCCGTTGCTTGTTGCGCTCACGCTAGCGCTGGAGTGCACACGCATCGGTTGTACGTGGCTTGGCCGCAAAGTGCGCGCAGCCAAGAACGACTTGGCCGCAGGGAGCGCCCAAAGTCGTCTCAGATCGAATCGCGAGGGAAGCCGGCAGTAGGCCGGCGACCCTCACGCAACCTTTGAACGCTGCTTAACGCGCAGACCTCGAAGCGCTTTTCTTTGCCGCCATCCTCGTAGCCGGCGCCTTTTTCCCTGCTACCTTCTTGGCGGCAAGCTTGTTTGCTGGCGCTTTCGTTGCGGCTGACTTCGAGGTCAAGCTGCCTTTGGTACTCGCCACGTTCTTGGAGACCGCACCACCTCGTCCAGTCCGCGCCGAGGTAACAGCAGAGCTTGAGAGCTTCTTCAGCGGGCTCTTTTCGCGGCGTTCTTTGTTTGGGTCCCGCTTGCCACCGGTGACTTCTTGGCACTGCCAAGGGTCGACTTTTTACCGGCCTGCTTCGGCGTGGACTTCTTTGTAGAGACCCCAGGTGCCGCCTGCTTCGACGATGCCCGTTTCGCGCTACTCGTCCTTTGAAACGTCGTTCTCCGAAGCTTCGGCAGACCGTTTTGCGGCGTCCTTGGCCGAGCGGCGCAACGAGCTGCCCACGCTCGGCAACGTTTCATCCCGCTGCGGTAAGCGGGAAAGCGCATCGGGTGGATCGTACGGGCCGAGGGGTGTGCTGGCCGCGGCGTCCATTTGCGCGTCTTCCGGGTGCGTGCTGCCGACCTTTACCGTCATCTCATCGCGCGACTCGACTACAGGGGCGGATTCTTGGTCCGGCTCGAGATCTTCATCGTCTTCCTCTTCCGCAACGTCCACGGCGTCGAGGTCGATATCGTCGTCATCGGCAGCGGCGGCGTGGAGCTTGGGGATCTCTTCGTCAAACATCGTTTGGCTCTCCTATGAGGCGTGGCATCAGGTTTGGCTGTGCGATCGGTTCTGATTGTGGCGCCTGCCTAAGCTGCTGAAACAGGCAGCAAACAGGGCAAGCTTCGCACACTATACCAACAGGTGTACGCCCTAGGCCGTACAAATAGCAAGCACCAGTTTTGGTGCAAGCCTGTTTCGTTTACAAGCGGCCAACCAGACCCACGATGCACCTTCGTGAGTCGTTTACCGGCGGCGTTTGCGTGCCGGGGACGCAGCATGGTGCGCTCCGGAGGCCCGTGCAACGCCGCGCGCATGTGTGCCCTTCTTCCCGCGCGGGCCCGCGCTTGTGCGCCGCCCCCGCGCCCCTGGCGCCAGATGCACCGGCTCGGCCACATAGATCGAGCGACCCGGCGTGAGCCGTGCGCCCGCGCTTGCGTTCCAATCCCGCAGTTGTTCCACCGTGACACCGAAGCGATCGGCCACAGCGACCAGCGAGTCGCCGCGATGCACCGTGTAACGCTGCTGCCCGGGAGCGACGCCCGACGCCGTGGCAATCGGGATCACGAGCTCATCCCCTTCGGCCATCGGTTGTGTGGGCGAGATCTCGTTGTAGCTCGCCAAGGTTGCGGGCTGTATGTGGAACGAGGTTGCGATGCCGTCGAGGGTCTCGCCTGCCTTAACCACATGAAAACGCCAGCTGCTGCGATCGCCTTCCGGGATGTCCTTAATGCGTGTTTGAAACGCGTCCTTGGTGCCTGGCGGCAGATGGAGGTCATACGCCACGTCGCGTGGCGTGGACAGGCGCAGCAGCGCGGGATTCAAGGCCACCAGCTCGGGAACGGACGAGCCGGTGAGATCGGCCGCCAGGCTCAGGCTGACCGCGTTCTCCACGGAAACCGTGTCGTAGATCACCGGCGGGCTCGGCGGCAGTTTGTTGAGCCCGTAACGTTCCGGATTCTTTGCCATGATGACAGCGGCAAGGATTTTGGGCACGTATGCACGCGTTTCGCCGGGCAGCATGTTACGCCGGTAGAGCTCCCAAAAGTCGGCGTATCCCGAGCGGCTCACCACACGCTGGATGTTCCCCGGACCCCAATCGTACGCGGCCATGGCGAGGTTCCAATCGCCAAA
The DNA here is from genome assembly GCA_964245045.1 of uncultured Acidobacteriaceae bacterium. Lineage (GTDB taxonomy): Bacteria > Acidobacteriota > Terriglobia > Terriglobales > Acidobacteriaceae > Granulicella. Next base: position 41,407 of record CAXTLD010000016.1, read on the forward strand.
CATTGCATACAGCTTTTTTATGTAGCGTGCGTAAGCTCGCGTGCTTTTCTCCGGATCAAAGCGGTCGTCGAAGTACCCGCTGCGCGTGAGGCCATACTCCGGCGCGGCAGTGGTCATAAATTGCCACATGCCACCCGCACCGGTGCGGTAGTTCAACGCTTGCGGTTGAAAACCTGATTCCGCAACTGCCAGATAGATCAGATCCTGCGGAACGCCCTCCTCCTTGAGGACGTTTTGGATCATCGTGCGGTAACGGCCGAGCCGCTGCATCGATGCGGTCATGTGCGCACGAAAGCTGGTGGAATTTGAAAACACGCCAATGTAGCCCGCCACCTGATCGTTGATGACCAGCGGCAGATCGGACGCCGTGCTGAGCTCACTGCTCAGCTTCGCTACCAGTTCCGGGTTGGGCGCAAAGGTCAGATCAGTTGCGTTTTCCAGCGGGGCTTCTTCAAGCTTCGGGCTAAAGCCGTTGCCTTGCCGCAGCGCCAACACCTCCAGCGCATTGATCTGGTTCAGCAGGCGTTCGAACTCGTCGGACATCTGCGGATCGTCTTTCAGATCCATGCCGGAGGAAAGCATCAGGTCCACAGCCGCGTCGAAGTCTGCGCGCGCGGCGTCAAGATGGTTGCCGTTGTAGTTGTTCACGCCGGATTGGTAGCTGGCGCGCGCGCGGGTGATCAGGTCCTCGGTCTTTTGCGCATGTTGCTGCGCGGCGTACTGTTGCTGCGCTGTTTGTTGTGCTGTGACCGTGCCCTGTGCGCCGGCTTGGAGTCCCGCGCCTGCCAGCGCTACCAACGTCCCAGCTGCAAGGGCGCAGCAAAGGCGTCGCGCACCGTTCATTGCTCGTTTCGTTTTGCTTGTAAGCGTTCCCAAACCTTTCTATTGTACGTTTCGTTCCGGTCCGGGGATAGTTGTTCGCCGGCTGCACAGCCGCGTCGGAGGCTGGTCGTGCCGATTTCTCGAGTGGGCCCCAGCCACTGGACGAAACGGCGCTCCCCGTGATGATCGCGCGCTGGCGATGGTAGCCTAAGGGTTGGCGACAAATGGACCCCAAGTACATTCGCAACTTCGCGATCATCGCGCACATCGACCACGGCAAATCGACGCTTTCAGACCGCTTGCTGGAACTCACCGGCTCCTTGACCGCGCGCGAGATGCAGGAGCAGGTGCTCGATGCGATGGACCTGGAGCGCGAGCGGGGCATCACCATTAAAGCCCACACCGTGCGCATGATGTACCGTGCATCGGACGGCAACGATTACCAGCTGAACCTGATCGACACGCCCGGCCACGTGGACTTCAGCTATGAGGTCTCGCGATCGCTGGCCTCGTGTGAAGGCGCGCTGCTGGTGGTGGACGCCTCGCAAGGCGTGGAGGCGCAGACGCTGGCCAATGCGTACCTCGCCATCTCGAACGGCCTTGAGATCATTCCGATCATCAACAAGATCGACCTGCCTTCGGCCGACATCGTGCGCACCAAGGAGATGATCGAGAAGTCTGTCGGCCTGCCCGCGGACGACGCCGTGCCGGTGAGCGCGAAGACGGGGCAGAACGTGGAGCAGATTCTTGAGGCCGTGGTGCATCTGCTGCCGCCGCCCAAAGGCGATGCCAGCAAGCCCCTGCAGGCGCTGATTTTCGACTCGTGGTTCGACGCTTACCGGGGCGTAATCGTGCTGGCGCGCGTCATCAACGGCCGTCTGCGCAAGGGCGACAAGATCAAAATCATGTCGAACGGTCGCACCTTCGACGTGGACTCGCTCGGCGTGATGACGCCCAAACCGATGGAGCTGCAGGAGCTCTCTGCCGGCGAGGTCGGCTTCTTCGTCGCCACAATCAAGAACGTCGCCGACACCAAGGTAGGCGACACTATCACGCATGTTGACAACCCCGCCATCGAAGCGCTGCCCGGCTTTGAAGACATCAAGAGCATGGTCTTCGCGGGGCTGTATACGGTCGACTCACACGAGCATGGCCTGCTGCGCGATGCCCTCGAAAAGCTGCGGCTCAATGACAGCTCGTTCAACTTCGAGCCGGAGTCGTCGGTGGCGCTGGGCTTCGGGTTTCGCTGCGGCTTTCTCGGCCTGCTGCATCTCGAGATCATCCAGGAGCGACTGGAGCGCGAGTACAACCTCGATCTCATCACTACAGCCCCCGGCGTACGCTACAAGATTACCCTCACGGGCGGAACGGTGGTGGAGGTCGATAATCCCTCGCGCTGGCCGGATCCGACAGAGATCGAGCAGATCGAAGAACCAGTCATCACCGCCAAAATCCTGACCAATGAGGAGTACGTCGGCGGCATCCTGAAGCTGGTTGAGGACAAGCGGGGCCGCCAGCAAAACTTCGAGTACGTCTCCGAGACGCGCGTCCTGCTGACCTACGAACTGCCGCTCAACGAGATCGTGCTGGACTTCTACGATCGCCTGAAGAGCGTTTCGCGCGGCTATGCTTCGCTCGATTACGCGCTTGCGGGCATGTGGTCCTCGCCCATGGTGAAGATGGACATCCTGGTCTCGGGCGAGCCCGTGGACGCGCTGAGCATCATCGTGCACCGCGACTTCGCGTACGAACGGGGCAAAGCGCTGGTCTCCAAGATGCGCGAGCTGATTCCACGGCAGATGTTCGAAGTCGCCATTCAGGCGGCGATCGGCTCGAAGATCGTCGCGCGTGAGACAGTCACGGCCATTCGCAAAAACGTGCTGGCCAAGTGCTACGGCGGCGACATCAGCCGTAAGCGCAAGCTGCTGGAGAAGCAAAAAGAGGGCAAGAAGCGGATGAAGCGCATCGGCAAGGTCGACATCCCGCAGGAGGCGTTCCTGGCCGTGCTCAAGGTGGGTGAGGAGTAACGCCTACGCCGCCGTCAGGATCGGCTTTGGGGGCGCAGCGCCACGCAGCACGCGGTTTGCCGGCTCGCTGAACCAGCGAGCGACCATCCACCCCAGCGGTGCCGTCGCGGCCAGCACGCCCGCGGCCCACAGCCAGTGTGGCCCGTGCTTGACGCGCAGGAGCAGCTCCGTCCCTGCAATCACGACGAACTCGTGCGTCATGTACACCTCATAGCTGTGGCGTCCGAACCAGCGCAGCGGAGCCGATACGGCGCGGCCGCGGGCCCCTCGCACGACGCTGCCGAGCATGAACAAACAGGCACCCAACGCCAGAAGACTGTCATCCGTGCCGGACCGGCCAATGGGTCGCAGCCAATGCCACCGCGGCCAGATAGCAAAGATCAGCAAAAGCGCCGATCCGAGTCCCTGCACACCGACGCAAGTCCACACGACGTGCCGGGGCGGCATAGCGCTGCGTCGTTTCAGCCAGAAATCTGCAACCAACGCCGTCAGGCACCCCATGGCGATCGCGTCGGTGCCGCCCAGATACGTATTGTTTTGCCAAACCTCATTCTGCGTCCACACGGTGCGGGCGAACGGACCCACGGCGATAAGGGTGAGCATGAACGCCAGGAAGAGCGAAGCGCCGTGCCGTATGCGCAGCAGGCCAAGGCATACCCAAGGAAAGAGAAGGTAAAACATCTCTTCCACAGAAAGCGACCACAACACGTCCCAGTTCGCCGGCAAGTAGCCGTGCGCCGCCTCATACCAGTTCAGGTGAAAGGTGAGGGCGGCCAGCAGTGCCCGCGGCAGCGCGCCCACTGCGGGCCGGATGCGGAAGTCGGGAACATTGGCCAGATGTAGGAGGCTCAGCACAGCTAACAGGGCGAGCAGCAAGGGGGCGATTCGTGCAAATCGTATACGGTAGAACGTCCCCGGGCGCATCGCCGCAAGCGAGCCGAAGCGCCTCAAGGACGTGAACGTGATCAGAAAGCCTGAAACGGTGAAGAATACCTTCACGCCGTTGCCACCGTTGAACAGCACCAGGTGCCGGAGCCAGCTGGGCGCGTGGTCAAGCAAGCCCAGTCCGGCGTAGAAGAAGCGCAGATAGGTGTGCAGCAGAACGACAGCAATGATGGAAAGCCCGCGCACGAGGTCCACGCCGTCAAACCTTGCTGTTACCGCGGGAAGATGCTTTGGAGTGCTCACTGGAATGAGTGTGGACTCCTCAGGAGCAAGCGAAGATTTGCTCCGGTTCGTACCCGGTGCTTAGCGCTGGCGCTAGCGTCCAAAAGGAAAGCGGAGGCCTAAACCTCCGCCTTTGAAAGAATCTGTGTAGTAGGTTATTTGCGCGGTGTGGTTCCGGCGGGTGGCGTCCGACGCGTCGGGCTGGGTGCCGACGGGGGCGGTGCGGCTATGCCGGAACTGGCGTTGTAGGCGTTGATGACGGCCTGGGTGATGTCCGTGGTGGGCTGCCACCACAGGACCGGATTCACCGCCTGCGCCTGCTGGTTGCCGCCAACGTTCACCATCATCGTGAAGCCGTTGTCTTGCGCGTACTTCACCGCAGCCTGTCCAACCTTCTGATAGAGGCGGCCTGCCACCTCGTTCATGTCCTGGTTGTAGGAGTTCTGCGCATCTTCGCTGTCGCGCTGGAGCGCCTTTTCCTTGGTATCGATCGCCTTCAGCCGGTTGGCGCGTTCTTCATCGCTGGTGTTGGCCGGCAGGGCCTGTACCTGCTTCTGCAGGGACTGGACCTCCGCGCCCTCGCTTTCGATCTTGCTCTTCTGAGGCTCGAACTTCTTGTTGACATCGGCAAAGGCGCGCTGCCCTTCGTTGCTGTTCACGATAACCGCTTGCACGTCAATCACGGCCACTTTGGCCGGGATTGCCTGCGGTGGGACGGCTGAAGGGGCGGCACCGGCGGGCGCGGCACCGCTCGCCGCAGGAATTGCCTGCGCGAGCAGGCACGGGGAAGCCAGGGCCGAAGCCACGGCGATAGCAAACGACAGCTTTCGATTCATGCGGGTTGTGTAGCTCCTTACAGCATCTTTGAAAAGAGGTGAATTATGCCGCATGTTGCGGGATCCCGCTCGGCTGCAGCAGTCAGACCTGTCGCGCCTGGAACGCTCTGACCCGCAGAATTCTCTGCCGGCGCGGTGCCATGAGCGCTTGGATCATGGTCTGTCTAACAGCGATTATATAGGACGAGCCCGTAGCTTGCAGGCAACCTGTGAGCTTGCTTCTGAATTTCAGAGATGGCGGTTCCGGCACCTATGAAATTCCAGCAAGCGGGCCGAGGTAGGTACAGCTAGGGCACGTTTGCGCCCACTTACAGCTCTCTGCGTTTGGACCCCAAGTTGCAAGACATATTGTGTTCGATCGCAGGAAAAGAAGAGTTCAGCGATCTTCAACTCGGGGAAGTGCTGGAACGCTCCGGAAGAGAGCGCCGCATCGCCGAGCCGAGCGTCTGACGCTCGTTACAGGAGGCCAGTGAATGGCCGTTGGGCTGCAGGCCATTCCTCGGGGAGGGGGGATGGCCTGCGGTGCTTGGGAACACTGACGCGAAAGTGTTATTTGCCTTTCCGGGAGTTTTGACATAGGATTGCGTTGTTAGGGTGTGGCCTCCGCAGAGGCGGCTTGTGGTGTCGTTCCCGTAGGGTTTCTGACGGTGGTGGAACCGTTAAGAGCCGCAGAAGGATTGCAGCACCGGCTTTTGGGAGAAGTGCGAGAGGCGAGAGCATCCGGTGCCCGCGCGAGGCATCGAGTCTCAAGCGCTGCATGAAGCACGGCTCAACGGGTTCGAGCCGTGCTTCGTTGTAAACACCTATACCCTTGTGCCCTTCGCATGATCACGCGGACGGGCGTACATAGAACCATCGTCGGCGCTCTGGAAACGATCAGCCTGTCTGGACGCAGTGAAGTACGCGAGCACCACGCTTTGAAAGCAAATCAATGTCGGGATACCTGGATGCAGGCTCGCCTTCGCGCCAACATGGACGCGGCGGCCGGAAGCGTGCCCCCTGTGTTGCTCCGTCGTGAAGGACAAGGAAAGTAACGGATCAATGTCAGAGCAAAACGGAATGGAAGGCTCCTCGGACTTCGGGGATGAGGTTATCGAGGGCGGCTTCGATGGGGAAAGCTTTGAAAGCGCCAACGGGGAGGCCAGCGGAACGCAGACTGGCCCCGGCATGGGGCAGAGTAAGAGCAGTCGTCGGCGCCGGCGCAAGCGGAAGAAGACGGGGGTTGCCGCTTCCGGCGAGGCCGCGACGTCCGAGAGCGGGATCTCTGAGCCCGGGTTCGCCGCCCCGGTGCCCGTGGTGATGCAGGGCGAAAGCCTGGCGCTGGCCGCTGTGGCCGCGCCGCCCCCTCAGGCTACGCAACGGAAGTTTGCCGGCAACGGTGCCCCTTCTCCCAATCAGGGCAATGCGCAGCAGGGAGGACAGGGGCAGGGAGCGCCGGGTCAGGGCCAAGGCAAGCGCTGGAAAAAGAAGTTTCGTGACCGTGACCGGCGGGTGGGTCAGGGCGGTCCCGGCGGCGGCGAGTTTCGGCCGGAAAGCAATCACCAGGGCAACGGTCACGGGTTCAGCGCGAGCGGCGGCGGCGATCGTGCATCCAACGGCGACCGTCCAGCTTACAGCCCGCAGACGGGCGGTGGACAGTTTAACGGCGACCGCAGCTATGAGCGGCCGTTTCGGCGCGAAGGGGGCCGACCGGACAACTTCGGCAACTTGATTTCACACCAGGGCCGCAAGGGCAAGGGGCAGGCCAATGGCGGCCGGGAGCGCGGTGGGTTCGTTGGGCCCATGGACCACAGCTACCGCGAGGTGAGTTCAGAGTTCGCAGAGGCGCCGCCCTCCACCATCCAGCTGCGGGGCCGGCGGGGACGCGGGCACTTCGGGGACAACCAACCGATCGACCACAACGCGCCGCGGCCGGTGCCGATCGCCGCAGACGCGCAAACGCACATTTACCTGTTTGTGGATGATCTGTTCATCACGGCCAAAGTGCAGGAAACGGCCAAGAAGCTGGGCGTCAAGGTGGCCTTCATCAAGAATGAGAAAGACGCCATTGCGGAGTTGACCAGTGGCGAGGCGGTAAACCGGCCGGCGCTGATCGTGTTCGATCTCAACAACGCGAATGCCAAGCCGCTGACGCTGATTCCCAAACTGAAGACCAAGTTGAAGCGGTCCGCGTCCATCATCGGCTTCCTGTCTACCATTCAAGGGGACCTGAAGGCGAAGGCGGTGGAGGCCGGGTGCGACACGGTGATGCCGCGCGCGGCGTTCTCGCAGAACCTGCCCAACCTGCTGCGCCGCTACGGTGTGGAAGAAGCCGAAGAGCTGAACTTCAACTACTAGAACGGGGAGTGTACCCCTCTCTCCTTCCTAAGGATGTGCCCGAGGCATCCCGAGGCTTTCCCCAGCGGCTAAAGCCGCAGTGATGCTGCAGAATGTATGGCACGGCTGAAGCCGTGCCCCTTCAAAATGAGTTTTCCTGTACCTGAAAGCCGGCCCAAGCTAGTTGTTCCTGTGTCGGAAGCCGTGCCCCTACAAAAGTACAAGCTCCTGTGTCTGAAACCGTGTATCTCCGCAAAGGGCGGTCTGAAGTCGACGCCGGACAGATGCGTGGCCAGGGTAACTCTGCGCTGATTACTTCTGCGCGAGGCGTTGCTGTTCGGACGGGACGGCCTTGTCTGGGGAGAGAGCGCCATTTCGCGCGAGCAGATGGGCGACTTGGGTGTAGACAGGTGCGCTTCTGCGGAGAAACCAGCACTCGCGGTCGCCTTGTCCGGGCGTAGCGAAGCCGTTGCGTCTGCGGTAGAACGGGGAGCCGTAGGGCAGGATCCAGAGACTGTATTGCGCCGGGTCGGCACCGAGGACCAGGTTGCGGGTGAGGTTGGTCCAGCTTCGTTCGGGGTAGCTGGATGGCCAGGACGATTGGCGGACGCAGGTGTCCGGCAGGTCGGGGTGCAGGACGATGAGGTCGGGGTGTAGCTCGACGACGTCGCCTGGTTGGAAGAAGTGGTGTGAGAAATGCGGCGTATTTAGTCCCCAGGCGTCGATGGTGGGCCAGTCCGAGTAGAACGGAAGCAGGCCTGCCTCCGAGACCAGAAGCGTGCCGGGCGGTTGCAGTGCTTTTAGCCCCACAGCGATGCTGCGAACGTTCGGAAACTGGAGATCGCGAAACGTGCGGAGTTCTCGAGCGAGCGGAGCTGCCAGCAGGGCGATCCAAGCCAGCATCGCCGTCCCTACCACGGCGGACCTTCGCGGGGCCGCCTCGGGCCAGTTTGCCGCCGCGAGAATGGCGGCTGCGAGCGGGATGTAGAAGAAGAAACGCCCGGCCACGTTCTGGTCCAGGCGCATGGCCCAGTAGAAGAGCGTGGGGACGATCAGCAGCGGAAGGACGAGCCATTTATGGCGGAGCTGGTGCCTCCACGAGAGAATGGTCAACGGAACTGCCGTCACGACGAGGTAAGGGATCGACCGCCGGACAGAGGTGGGCACGACCAGGCCGAGCGTCCGGCGGGTGTCCGCTTTGACCAGAAAGGGCAGGGGTAGCCACTCGTGGAAGTAGTGAACCCGCCACACGAAGTACACGGCCCCGGGCAGGACGAAGCACAGGGCGACCCAACTGGCTCGTTGCCGACGCGCGCCGTTGCGGAACACGAGCGCGGCGAGCAGGGGTACGGCAAAGAGCACGCCGTCTGGGCGGAACAAGCAAAGAACCAGCCCGGTGAGGGACGCTAACGCTGCCTGCCGCTGGATGGCGAAGAGGACAAGCGCGGCGAGCAGGGCGGCGTCGGCGAGCGTGGCGAAGCCGGACAGGGCGGCGAAGACTTGCGGCACAAGACCGAAGGTTCCGACTGCGGCGAGCAGGTTGATGGGCGAACGTGGCAGCTTCGCCAGGCGGAGGAGGATGGCGGCGAGCGCACCGGCGACGACGGTGTTCAGGACGGCCACGGCCCAAAAGGGCGGAATCCGTAGCAGGTAGCCGAGCGCCAGGAGGAGCATCCAGGCGAAGTCCGTGGCGCCCTCGACTGGTGGGCCGCCGGGCAGGTAGCTGACCACGCCGTGGGTGGCGAGGTTGCGGCTGTACTGGAAGAGGATGGCGGCGTCCTCGGCGGGGAGGAAGAAGGCCGGGACGAGCAGAAGGGCGAGCAGGACGAGAGCGCCGTAAGCGACGAGGCAGGCGCGGAGTGCGGGGATGAGCGACTTTTGGAGGGCTTCGGTGGACATGCCTGGTTGTGTTTTGTTCACCGGGAGAGGGTGGTGTCCTCGGCAGTTTATAGGACGGGCTTTCAGCTCTCCTGCCTCTCCGGCGGTATACCTGGGGCTTACGCCCCAGGCTGGTATAGGACGCCCTTGGCGCTGGGCTGGCCATGGAGCCCGCCTTGGCGACTGTCAAGCTGTCGTTAATGGGGGCACCCGGCACATCCGGCTCCTGAGCGCTCGCCCAGCGGCTAAAGCCGCGTTGCCCATGCGGAACATAGGGCACGGCTGAAGCCGTGCCCCTTCGCGCGAAGGGCAGTTGGCGTCGAGGCAGATAGGACGTCCACCTTCGCGACGGTGGTTCGGGACTGATCGTTGAGGAAGCCCACCTTCGCGACGATAAGGCTGTCGCGAAGATGGGGCACACGATGGTTGGTGAACTGATGGTTGATGGAACCCCTCTTCGCGACGGGAAGGCTGTCGCGAAGGGGGTTCTCAATGCGGCGTTAGTGTTTGGCGTAGCCGAGCATCTCGAGGTAGCCCTTGCCGTGGACCACCTTGCCGCCCTTTACGCCCACGAAGCGCGACGCGCCTTCCCAGTAGGTGGGGCTGCCCCCGGTGGGGGTGGCGAGCATCTCCTGGTTGGCCAACGGCGTGTACATATTGAGCTTGACGGACAGGCTCGGGATGAGGATGGTCCAGGTGATGGGGTAGTCGGCGCCGCTGGCGTTGCTGTGCCAGGTGGAGCCGGGGACGAGGGTGAAGTCGCCGGGTTGGAGGTGCGTGACTTTGCCGTCCGGGGCGATGTAGGTGCCGCGGGAGGCGGGGTCGAACTGGCCGTTGGGCAGGCGCAGGCCGTAGAGCATCATGGAGGAGCGATCGTCGAGCTGGATGGAGAACCAGTCCCACCCAGGAAAGGTTTGGCCGGGGGCGAGATTGAAGAACTCGTGGTCGTTCCAGGACAGGCCGACGACCGGTTGGGTCTGGCCGCTGACGGTGAGGGTGCCGGCGGTAAACAGGCGGGGGTAGGAGTAGTACTCGAAGTACTCGTCGGCCTGGCTGTCAGAGCCGTCGAGGACAATGAGGCCGTTGTCGCCGTGGAGGACGGGCTTCTGCTCCGGAACAAGGGCCAGGTCTAGGCCGAAGTCGTTCTGCTGCGCCTTCAGGTGGAAGACGCCGCCGACAGCGTTGGGCTCGGTCAGCTGCCAGTTGCCGAGGTGGATGGACCAGGGCTTTTCGGTGATGCCGGCGGTTGCGCTGGGGAGAAAAGACAGCGACTTGTAAAAGGAGAACTTGCCGCCTTCCAGGTCGCTGACGGCAAGGTCGGCGAAGATGACGGGGGCAACTGCCGGCGCGGGCGCCGGGAGGCCGGTGGGTGCGTAGCTGCGGAAAAAGGTGAGCTCGAAGCCGTAGGGCCTGCCGTTCAGGCCGTCGAGGTTGCCGGTGTAGTACCACCACTCGGCCTGGTTGTTGGGATGGTCGCGAAGATCGTGGGGAAAGGTGATGGTGTAGGGC
>CAXTLD010000017.1:0-50479 GCA_964245045.1 uncultured Acidobacteriaceae bacterium
GGGCCGGGCTGGGCATCACGCAGCTGCAGTACGCGGGTCACGGGCTGGGCGGGCAAATGTACGTTCTGGAGGCGCGCCGGGCCTTCGACAAGGCCCTGGAGCGCGACCCAAACTCGGTCGAGGCCAACCTGTACCGCGTGTACATGCTGCTGAGCCGTGGCGAAAAAGAAAGCGCCCGGCACGGCATTGAGCACCTGCTGCAGACCGCGGGCAACGACTGGAACGTGCATCTGGTGGCAGGGCTGACTTTGCGCATCGACGGCCTGTACGAGGAAGCGCTGAAGCAGTTCAACCTGTCGTTGCGGCTCAATCCAACCAATGCGGCGCTGATCTACAACCATCGGGCGCGGGTGTACCAATACCAGAATCAGCTGGAAATCGCGGGAGATGAGATCGAAAAAGGGCTGACGCTGGAGCCGCGGTTGCCCCTGCTCCGGATCTCGAGCGGCTACCAGCAGATGCGGTTAGGGCAGCTGTCCAAGGCCATCGACACCTTGGAAGGCGTGGTCAACGACGACCCTTCCGTGCGCATCGTCTTTCCAACCATCGCGATGTGCTACGTGCAGCTGGGCGACCGCAAGCGGGCCGCGGGCTTTATTCGCGAAGAGGTGCTGGGCGCAGCGGAGGCCGATAGCGAGATGGCGTACCGCCTGGCGACGTACTTCGCGGTGGAGGGCGACGCGAGCGAGGCGCTCCACTGGCTGCGCCGGGCGATCTACCTGGGCAACGAGAACTACCCGTGGTTCAGCATCAACCCGGCCTGGCGCGCCATGAGCGATAACCACGACTTCCAACGCACGCTCGACGACCTCAAAAAAAGCTTTCGGCGCAACCAGAAGAACTGGCGTCACTTGCTCGCGCAGGGAATCCGCTAAAGCCCGGCGCGGGCGCTCCGGCAGCCTACCGCGGCGTCACGACGAGCGGCTGGTCCAGGGCGAAGATGACATTGGCGCCTCTGGGCAGGTTTTCCTGCACCTCGCGCTTCAGGTAAACGGCCGTACCCACGCCTGCGCCGGCGATGGCGCCGACCGCCGCGCCCACCCCCCCACCAACTACGGCGCCGGTGACTGCGGCAGTGGCGGTAACCCCGCCGATAACGGCGACGGCGGCCTTTGCGTTGGAGTGGAGGACGACGGTGCCTTCGTCATTGACGCGGAGATCCTGCGCGCTGTCGATGGCCGTAAGCTGGGCGTCGAGGCGGTACAGGGTGCCGTCCGGAAGCGAAACGGTCTCGGGGCGGAGGTGCATGGCCGCGCCACCGCTGATGCGCTTGCCGCCGTGGATGGAACTGATGTGACCGCGAATCAGCGAACCGGCGGGGAGCATGACCTCCCCATGGTGGCCAACATCCTCGATCAGTTCAGCCGTAAACGTGGCGCCTTCGGGCGTGGTCTTCGTGTTCAGGGCCTCGCGCAAACGGGCATGCAGCAGCGTGCCGCGATGCAACTCGTGCGGGCGGCTGGGAGCCTCAAGGACGATCTCGCCGTCAGCGGGATCGGTGGCCGAACCCGCCCCAGGCAACGCGATCGTCTCCGCAGACATGGGGACGGCATGCGCCTCCGAAATCGATGCCGGGGCCTGGGCCGGCGCCGGCATCGCCTCGCGCGGCAGCAGAACCGGCTGTGCAGGCACGGTGCCGGTGGCCGGGTAGCTGTCCTGGTAGGCCGGTGGCGGCGTTTGGCTAGCTGCGGCGACGCGAGACGACGGCTTGACGTAGTGGTCGGTCTGCACAGCGTTGGTACCCTGTTCCGGGTGCGCAACGCCGCTGTACGTCTGCGCAGGGCAGGCCAGGGCAAGAAACGGCAGAAGAAGAGCCGGGAGCGCCGGTTTAAGAGCTTTGGGTTGCATGGGTGTGGTCTCCCGGGGTGTGCGGCTTGTTCAGAGAAGGGTCGCGAGTAACAGGTTAGACCGGGGAAGTGGGTTTATGTTGCGGACTCTTGGGGCGGGTACCTGCCGGGGTAACAGCAATAGGGGCGTTGTGGGTGGAGGGTGTGAGCCGATGGAATAGCGGGCGGGTGCGAACCGAGGGTGTTACGAGGCTCGTGACGGTCCTATCTGCGCTATTGCTGACGAGAAGACGACCTCTAGGCATCTACCACAGACAAGATCATGTTGTGCCAGCGTCAGGCTTAGTGAAGAAATGACTCGGTATCAACGATATTGAACGAACCCGATTCATCTGCAAACTCATGTAAGAGGTATAGGTGACCCGCCCCAAAAAGTGCAAGGACTCGGTCGTTTGGTTTAGCGATGCTCCGTAAGTTCTCAACGATGATGATGTTGCGAGCGTGCCATGCACCGATCCAGTTTGCGCCCGGGTGCGCCTGAGCGTCTCCGATCGGGGCGATGTACAGTACGTAGACCCGATTACTTTCTGGCAGTTTGGCAGGTTGGTTCGCTTCCCGGTACCAATCAATGACTGGACGGGTTGGAGCTAAATTAGATTCTCGGGCGGCAGAACGCTTGCCAGCCGCCGCCATGTCATCCATCACGGGCTTGAGTTCTTTGTGTGCTTCACCAAACGACATGAAATTGTAGCTCGACTGTGGACCAGGAGGCCCGTCCATGCGGAAGATTTAACTTCGCCGCTAGCCGCATACCAATCTGGTCGCGCTCATTGCTTGTCAGAACATAGTGGCCTTTGCGGTAGTCCGCATAGTGCCGGTCGAACTCCGATTGCTGTTCGGGTGCGCACTCCAAGGCAACGTGTGTTGGCCGGAAGCTTGCTAGATGGTTCACAAAATCAACAACCTCCGCTTGCCTCTTTGGAGTGAGGATGTCTTCTACATCTTTGTCGTACATATCGTGTTTTGGATTGGCCAGGTGAGGCGTACCAAGTATGAGCAATTGGGGTTGCTGGGCCAGTGAGCAGAACCCGCTAAACAGAAAGAGAACGGAGATGAGCTGTCGCAGCATGTACCGTGGTACGCACAACTGTTGATTAAGTTCCCCCAAATCGTCTGGCAAGGTTGCCGGCGAGTCTCATCTTTCTGACACACGGGGAAGTAGAAACTATTCGGCTTGCATCGGGGATCGACTCGCTACGTCGGTCGTGATAACGCGCTTGGTCGTATCTGGGATGCCCGCAGACAGCTGTCTTGAACTCGGGTGTTTGAGCCAGGCTCAGGCAACTCTCATTGCAGCGGTGGCTGGCCGAGGACCTGCTCGTAGAAGCGCTCATACAGCGGGATGATGCGCGTGGTGCAAAAATGCTGCTGGGCATACCGGCGGGCAGTCTGGGCCATGGACTCGAGGCGGGCGGGGTCGGCAAGCAGCGCGATGGCGGCCTCCGCCATAGCGACGGTGTCGCCAACGGGGAACAACAGCCCGTTGTGGCCGTCCTGAATCAGCTCCGGGACGCCGCCCACGCGCGTGGCGATCGACGGGACGCAGCAGGCCATGGCTTCCAACGCCGCCAGGCCGAAGCTCTCCATCTCCGACGGCATCAGCATCAGGTCGGCGAGGCCGAGCAGCTCGTGCACGTTGTCCTGCTTGCCGACGAAGTGGGTGCGGTCGAGCACGCCGTGGCGCATGGCCAGGTACTCGGCGGCGGAGCGGTCGGGGCCGTCGCCGATCATGAGCAGGCGGGCGGGCATAGCTTTGGCCACCTCCGCGAACACCTCCACGACGTCGAGAACGCGCTTAACCGGGCGGAAGTTGGACAGGTGAACGAGCAGGCGTTCGCCCGGCTCGGCGTACTCCGGGCGCTGCGCGGCGACCAGGTCGGGGCGGCGCTCGTAGACGTCACAGTTCACGAAATTGCGAATGACCTCAATAGGGCGGGTGATGCCGAAGGCGGCTTCGGTGCGGTCCTTGAGATGAGCGGAGATGGCCGTGACGCCGTCCGAGCGCTCAATGCCGTAGCGCGTAATCGGCAGGTACGAGCGGTCCAGGCCGACCAGCGTGATGTCGGTGCCGTGCAGGGTCGTGATAAAGGGCAGGCGGATGCCGCGGCCGGCGAGCATGTCGCGGGCCAGCAACGCGCTGACCGAGTGCGGGATGGCGTAGTGGACGTGCAACAGGTCAAGCGAATAAACCTCCGCGACCTCGGCCATGCGGGTAGCCAGGGCGAGGTCGTAGGGCGGGTACTCGAAAAGCGGGTAGTTCGAAACCGGGACCTCGTGGTAGAAGATGCCGCGCTCGCGACCCGTGAGGCGGAACGGCTGCGAGTACGTAATGAAGTGGACCTGGTGGCCGCGCGCGGCGAGCTCGATGCCGAGCTCGGTGGCCACAACGCCGGAGCCGCCGTAGGTGGGGTAGCAGGTGATGCCGATGTTCATGGGGCCTTGAAGCGGCTAAGGAGCGGTTGGCACTTCGTGTTGGCGAGGAAGCGGTTGGCGGTACGGGTCGGCGTCGTTTGGCTCAGAAGAGGCTGCCGTAATGGATGAGTTGAAGCGGGGGAAGGTGCGCGTTGGTTTGGAAAGTTTCATCCTGTAAACGCTGCGCTGACGTATCGGCGGACACTCGCCGACGTGCCGATTTCTCGAAGACCGCCAACAGGGCTTCGCGTTCGATGTCGCGCGAGGCGCGCAGCCGTGTGGTGACCGCGTCCAGTTCGGCGTCGTGGTACCCGGGGTGCGTCACAAGCTCCCAGGTGCCTTCCGGAAGCGCGGCAAGCAGGCTGCGCAAGGTGGCCTCGTCCAGGTGACCGGTCGCAGAGACGCCGACCGTGCCGTCGGTGGTACGGATCTGGCGGTTGCGGATCGCGGGCTGGCGCTCGAACCAGTACTTAAGGGGCTGCAGCAGGCGAATCTGCGACGTGCGCGCCACGGTGCCGTTCGAGAGCGGGAAGGCCCACGGCTGCTCGAACGGGTTGCGGACCGCCGGTACGTCGGTGCGCAGGGCCGCGCGCAGCAGCGCCCCCAGAACGGGCGGCGCAATGTGGGTGTGTTTGTGAGTGTCGACGTGCGTGACGGCGAGGCCGGCCCGCTGGAGGCGCTGGATCTGCGCGAGAGCCTCGCGCTCCATATCCGCGGGATCGATTTGGTTTGTAAGCAGCGCGGCGACGAAGTGGCTGAGTTTGGGCCGCAGGGTGCGACCGTTGGGGGCGAGGGTCGGAATCGTGCGCGGTGGGCTGATCGGCACTCCGTCCGTGAGCACGACGTGGCAACCGACGCCGAGCGTTGGCCGCGCACGGGCCAGCTCCACCGCATCGTCGAAGGCCGGACCGGCAGCCATCAGCGTCGCGGAGGTGAGGGCGCCGGCGTCATGCAGCTCCGCCACGGCGCGGTTGATGCCGCGCGTAAGGCCGAAGTCGTCCGCGTTGAGGATCAGGCGGGGCATGGTGGCGAAGGCTTGGTGGTCAGGACGGGCGGTCAGGATGAGCGGTCGGGGGCGAGCGACGAAGAATGCGGCGTGTCGCCGTCCAAGCATCCTATAATGGGGAGCCTAGACGCCGCAGTGGCGCCCTTTGTTTCAAGGAGTTCTTATGGCCAACCTTCTCGAGCAGCTCAAGACGATGACGACGGTGGTCGCCGATACGGGCGACATCAACTCCATCAAGCAGTTCAAGCCCACGGATTCGACCACCAATCCATCGCTGATCGCAACGGCGGCGGGTATGCCGGAGTACCAATCCATTGTGGACGACGTGCTGACGCAGGCGCGTGAGTCGCTGGGGCCGGAGGCCGACGACAAGACCGTCGCGGCAGCTGCGTTTAAGACGTTGGCCGTGGCGTTTGGGCGCAAGATCCTGGAGATCGTGCCGGGGCGGGTCTCCACCGAGGTGGACGCGCGCCTGAGCTTCGACCGCGAAAAGACCAAAGAGCAGGCTCACGACATCATCCAGCAATACGATAAGGCCGGCATTGGGCGTGACCGTGTGCTGGTGAAGATCGCCTCCACCTGGGAAGGCATCCAAGCCGCGAAGGACCTTGAAGAAGAGGGCATCCACTGCAACCTAACGCTGCTCTTCGGCCTGCATCAGGCCGTGGCTTGCGCCGAGGCCAAGGTCACCCTGATCTCGCCGTTCGTGGGCCGCATCCTCGATTGGTACAAGCAGGACACCGGCAAGGACTACGCCCAAGCCGAGGACCCCGGCGTCCACTCGGTGACGGAGATCTACCACTACTACAAGAAGTTTGGATACAAGACGCAGATCATGGGCGCGAGCTTCCGCAACATCGGGGAGATCGAGGAGTTGGCCGGCTGCGATCTCCTGACAATCTCGCCTAAGCTGCTGAAGGAGCTGAACGAGAAGGAAGGCACGCTGGAGCGCAAACTCGACCCGGCCAAGGCTTCCTCCGAATCCATCGAGAAGATCACGATGGACGAGGCGACCTTTGAAAAGATGCACGCCGAAAACCGCATGGCGCATGACAAGCTGAAGGAAGGCATTGAGGGCTTCTCGAAGGCGCTGGAGCAGCTCGAAGAGCTGCTGGCAAAGCGCGTTGCCGAACTCGCAAAGCAGGAGCCGGTGGGGGCGTAGTGGCGTCGTTGCAGCGCAGAAAGGCCGGCATCTGCCGGCCTTTTGCTTTCCCTCACGGCGTGGGGCAGGCGCTGCGATCGACCAAGGCACCGCGTAGGTCCGTGAGGCTGCGGGGTGTCGATGTCAGTAGGCACGGCAGGAAGGTGTACAGGGGCTGGTCGACCTCGCCAGAGACCGCACCGCCCGGCGTCAGCGCGGGTACGCGATACACCTCGCTGAACGGCGGCGACGTGAAGAGGCCCTTGGGCTCGTAGGCATCGGGGCTGCGATCGAGCACGATGGCCGTGAGGCGACCGCCTCCGACAAGGTCGTGGAATCCGTCGAGGGCCGGCTGGTACCGGCGGCCAAGCACCGCATCCAGCGCGTCCATGTCGGCATGCAGCGGCTTGCCCGCGAGGATGGCGTCGTACGGGTGGTCGACCACCCACACATCGCCGGGCGTGGCTCGCAGCGCGGACAGAAACGCCGTGCGTGCGGCGAGGTTGCCGCTGCGGATCTCCGCCGGCCGGTACAGGTGCGCGGCCAGTTGCAGGAGCGCGAGCAGCCAAACCACGGACCGCAACACCGCAGCGCCTTCGGGCTGGCGTTCGATCTGCGCGGGTTGGCGTTGCACATACTCCAGGCAGCGGTGCAGCGCCACGCCCGCCAGCACGGCCATCCAGGCGTACAGCGGGATGACGGCGTTGAGGTTGGCACCCACATGCGCGCGCACGTACCAAATCGCCGCGGTGAGCACCCCGGTGACGATGGCGAGGTAACTTGCCTCGCCATCGCGCCAACGAACTCCCGTGAACACCGCGGCAACCAGAATCAACCCGCAGGCGATCGGCAGCGGTGCGAGGAGGTCGGCAAATGGGAACATCACCGCCGTGTGCATCGACCAATGGATCACGCCCGCGGTGCCGAACGCGAAGTACGTGAACCAGCCGTGCGTAACGCGTTGCAACACGGCCACGCTGGCCACCAGCAGCAGCGCATACGCAGCCATGCCGGTGAGCATGCGCCGCGGGCGTTGCCAGTCAACGAGAAACAGCGCGAAGCCGAGCGGAAGAAAGGTCTGCTTGGTCAGAAACGCCAGCAGCCAAAGCGCCGCCGCCAACAGCGGTGTGCCACGGCGGGTTGCAAGTAGCGCCGCTAGAAAAAATAGCAACGCTAGCGAATCCACACGGCCCACGTCATACCAGGTCTGCACATAGGGATACAGAGCCGCAAAGAGGCCCACGGCAAACAGCGCCGGTCGCCAGCGCCGCGTCTCCCTGTGGACGAGCGCAAAGATCAGCCCAAAGCTGCCGAGCGTCGCTAGCAGGGAAACCAGACGCAGCGCCAGGAACTGAATGCCGAGCACCTTCGTGAACGCGGCCGCGATGTAGAAAAACAGAGGAGCATATAGGAAGGGCGCCCACTCGAGCGACGGCGGCGAGTACAGCGGGTAGCCGTGCCGCAACCGCCACACCGAGGCGAGCATGCCGCTTTCCATGCGGTCCACTTCAAACGGGCAATGCAGGCGATGGTAAGCGATCGACACAAACAGCAAAATAAAGATGCCGGAAAACGCTACGGTAAGTCCGGACAGGAGACGCTCCAGCCTGTGCGCTGGGCTCCCGTTCACGTTGCGCGGCATGGGGCGATTCTACATCCCTGACAATTCCTGACACGCGCACAAAAGCGAGCTACGGCGTGGGCCGGAACGCGGCGATCTGCGCAGCCTCGGCCGGGGACCACGGTCGTTGCAACGGGTACGCGAAGAAGTTGCTGTTGCCCAGTTGCACCCAGCCCGCCGGTTTGGCGGCCGAGTTGGGAAACAGACTCACGATGGCGGTGAGTCCGAGACGCGCGAGGGGCGTCGTGACCGTGCGCTTGTCCGGGATGCCGTTCCAGACCGCGGTCGGGTTCGCCTCGCCAGGCGTTTCCACTTCGGCCAGGATCTGCGCGCCAGCCAGCCTAGCCCAGTAGAAGTCTGTGTAACAGGCCAGATCGCCCATGCAGGCCACCTTGTCCCCGGGCTGCACGCCGAGTTGACGGAGCGCGGCGGCCGCCGTGAACATCTGCGGATCGTAGCCCGGATGAGGCTGCTCAGGAGGCGGCGTATGACGGCGACGGTCGGCGAGATACGTCGCACTCTGCATCAGCACAATGCCGGCAAACAGCACGATCAGAGCGTTGGAGGTCGACGTCGCTGTCTCGGTCTGCGGTCGTTGCAACGCAGCGAAGAGCGGCAGGACGACCAAGAGCAGCGGTGCCGTGAGATAGCGATCCTGCAGGTCAACAGGGAAGTAGATCGCAAGCATCAGCAAACCCCACACCACGGGAGCAAGCAGCCACAGGTGCGCGCGGAAGTGCCGACGTAGCCGCGGCCATCGTGCGCCAAACGCGAGCAACACGGCAAGGAGCACAAACGGCTCCGGGCGGCCCAGCAGATAGCGTAGAAACACGACAAGGTTGCGGAGCAGGCGCGCGACGTGCCCACGCAGCCAGACGTGCGGCTTCAGGCCCAGCGTCCACCACGCCGGGTCGAACCACAGCGGAAAGGTTCCGTGGGGGTGCACGGCGTAGCTGAACACAGGCGGCTGCGTGCTAAGGGCCGTCTCCGGATGCAGAAACACACCGCTGGCGTGGCCGAGATTGTGGTCAAACCACTCATGCCAACGGGCTGTGCCGTCGATGAAGAAGGCGTAGTTCAGTCGTGCGGACTCGCCCGTGGTGAAGTGGTCGAGTTGTCGCGAGATGGCGACGATATACGGCCCGGCGACCACGGCAAAGACGGCCGCAGACAGCAGGCTGCCTGCCAGCGTAGCTTTGCGCGTCGCTGGCCGCCGCAGGCCATACAGCAACAACGCGACGAGCAGCACCACCGAGGGCAGAAACGCAAACGACTTTGTTAGATACGCCAGGCCGAGCGTAAGACCAAGCACCGGGTATAGCCAAAGTTGCCCGCCGTTAAGCAGCAGGCGCAACAGCAACCCAGCGGCAAAGAGCAACAACGCAAACAGCAGTGTGTCCGCGCGCGGCGCAGCCACGGGCAGCTCCCGTTCGAGGCTGAGCAGCAGCATCGCCAAGCCAAGCAGATGCAACGCCGGCGCGGTCACGGCGAACTCGTTCCGCGCAACGCGCAAACGCGCAAGCCCGGTCGTGAAGAACACGCACGCGGCCATAGCCAGCACGACGATCAGGACGTTGCTGACGCGAACAACGACCAACTCGCGCCACAGGCTGGGATGCGCGGCACGCTCTGCCAGCGCAAGCACCGCGGGGTAGCCGGGATTCCAGTAGCCGTTGATGGCGAGCGCGGCGCGGTGGGTGTTCAGATCCTCGGCGATGTCCAAGAAGGCTGTGCCGTCGCCGTCCATCTGGTAGCTGTCGTAGCGCGCGTAGCCGAGGGCGGCCACCAGCACAAGCAGCCCGTAGATCCAAAGGAACTTGCGGCCGATGGTGTAAAGCAAGGGTGATCCTCTGCGGAAGGTCCCTTCAGTATAGTGGCTCGTCGATGTAGCTTCGCGCTCACGCGGCCTCGTCCTCAAACACCGCGCGCAGCACCTGCACCGCGAGCCGGTGCATAGGCCGCAGCAGGGGCAAGGATGCCAGCTTGAGTGTGAGCACCAGCATCTTCAGCGTCCCTTCAAACAGCGCCTGCGTGCGCCGCTGTTCCGGCGAGCGGTCGTACACCCAGAACAGAATGAGCCCCATCTGATACAGCCAGAGCAGCCGCGGCAGATACGGTTGCAGGTCGCGCGGCAGCTTGACGCCGGACTGCAGGACGGCGCGCTCGAAGAAGACGGTGTCGGCGACACGTATGGGCTCGGTCTCGCGACTGAAGGGCGATAGCGGATGTTCCGGATCGGTATGTGCGGAGAGTGCGCCGAGCAGATTGCGATCCGGCGCGAAGTACTCGAACTTGGTCGAGATGATGTTGCGCAGGCGTGATTCCAGCGTCTTTGCGCGGTCCAGCCTTTCGGCAATCCGTGGCGCCATCTCCACCTGTGCCTGCTCGTAAAACGCGGAAACGATGGCGTCCTTGGAATCGAAGTGGTAGTACGCCGCGCCGGTGGCAAAACCGGCAGCCTCGGCGATCTCGCGCATCGTGGCCTTGGCAAAGCCACGCTCACGAAAGATCGCCAAGGCAGCCGAGAGGATGCGGTGACGCGTTTCGTCGCTTTTCTTGCCTGTGGGAACCTTCTCCAAGATGTCGATGCGTTTGTCCTCAGACGACGGCGGAAAGCTGGGCAGCGTCAGCGCCGTGTCCCCCTATTTTCGCGCGATTGCCCATGCGCATCAACGCAAGAATCACAACGTTGGCGATGTGCATCAGCCCAAGGATGAGGACAACCACACCAATCTTCCAACTCTCGGTTTCAATGACCTGGCGAACGGTCCACAGGGGATCGGTCGTCTTGAGCGCGAGCAGAATGTAGCCGAGGTTGACGAGATAGAAGCCGACCACGAGCAGATGGTTGACGGCATCGGCCAAGGGCTCGCTGCCGCGAAAGGCATCGACTAGAAAGATGCGGCCGTTGCGGTGCAGGGTACGAGCCACCCATACGGTCATCGCGAGTGAGATTGCGATGTAGCAGGTGTAAACGAGCGCAATGTTTGGTCCATTGTTGATGACCTGGTTGCTATCGACTTGCATGCGTTGCCTCCGTTTTTGAACGTGTTCAAAACTGAGATACACGGAACGCAGGCGCAGGTTGCCGCAAAACTGAACGTGTTCAAATTAATTTGAACACGTTCATAATTGTGAGGTACGAAGCTCGCGTCCCGTCAGGCTATGTCTTGCCCGGGAAGCTGAACGGCTCGGCGGCCGGTGCTGTCGCGTGTGTTCTTTTGCACGGTGATGGCGGCGAACAGGCTGAGCATGTAGGCCATGCTGTAGAAGCCTTTCTCAGCGAGCGTGATGCCTGCATTCCAAAGGCCGACGGCGGTGAGCAGCAGACATAGGAGGACGGAGACCCAGCAGAGGCCGTAGTAGAGGTTGGTCACGGGAATGCCTTCCAGTCGATCGCGTACCGACTTCTGCACCGACACCGCGGAGAACAGACCGTACATGAGCAGGGTGAAAAACAGGCCCTTGGTGCTGAGCGGCATCGAGGCGTTCCAAAGCCCGATGCTGAAGCCCAGAGCACCAAGAACGAGTGCCACCCAGGAAGCGCCGATGAACGCGGGAGACGGCTGGCGAAGAGTTTCCATGGTGAGCGCTCCTGGATGGTGTAGTTGTGAAGTTGCAAAACTGTTCGAGCTTGGGCCCTCACAAAATGTAACGGCTCAGGTCCTGGTTTTGCACGATGGAGGCGACCTGCTTCTGCACGTAGGCCTTGTCGACGGTAAGGGTGTAGGCAGGGCCGGCTCCGTTGGGGGTGCGGGGCGTGAGCGTAGGGACGTTGTCGCCTGGAGCGCTGTTGTCGTTGGCTGCTTTGACGAGGTCGGGCGCCTGAAAGCTGATCTCGTCGAGAACGCGCTCCATAATGGTGTGCAGACGACGCGCGCCGATGTTCTCCGTGGTCTCGTTGACCTCAAATGCGAAGCGCGCCATCTCGGAAAGGGCATCGGGGGAGAACTCAAGCGCCATGCCTTCGGTTTCGAGCAGCGCGACGGACTGCTTGACGATGGACGCGCGCGGTTCGGTGAGGATGCGCAGGAAGTCGTCGACGGTGAGCGGCTTGAGCTCGACCCGGATGGGAAAGCGGCCTTGCAACTCGGGGATCAGGTCGCTGGGTTTGGAGACGTGAAAGGCGCCGGCGGCGATGAACAGGATGTGATCCGTGGCGACGAAGCCGTACTTCGTATTGACGGTGGTGCCTTCGACGATGGGCAGGATGTCGCGCTGCACGCCCTCGCGGGAGATATCGGGGCCGTGGCCGCCTTCGCGTCCGGCAATCTTGTCGATCTCATCGAGGAAAACGATACCGGATTCCTCAACGCGCTCGACGGCCGTGCGCGTGATGGCGTCCATGTCGAGCAGACGCCCTTCTTCTTCCTGCACGAGGTAGTCGAAGGCATCGGCGACCTTCATGGGCCGTTTGCGCGTGCGACCGCCGAGCATGTTGGAAAGCATGTCCTTGAGGCCGGAGGACTCGGCCTCATCCTGATTGTTGGAGATGACCTCAATGGTGGGCTGGGCGCGGTCGCGGGTTTCGATCTCAACGGTGCGTTCGTCAAGACGACCATCGCGGAACTGCTGCCGCAAGCGCTCACGATCCCGTTGGCGCTCGGCGTCGTCCTTGGTGAGCACGACGAGGTTGACGGGATCGCCGTTGGGCGTGAGCGACTCGGGGCCCACGTGGTCGCGCGCGGGCGTGGCTTGTTCGGTGCCGGGGGGCAGCGTGGCGTCGGGGCGCGGGCGCATCTCGACGGCGGGCGCGGCGGTGTTGCCCTGCACGAGCAGCAGATCGAGCAGGCGGTCTTCGGCGACGGATTCGGCGCGGTCTTCGATCTCTTCGAGCTTCTCTTCGCGCACCTCGTCGATGGCGATCTCGACCAGGTCACGCACCATGGACTCGACGTCGCGGCCAACGTAGCCGACCTCGGTGAACTTCGAGGCCTCGACCTTGAGGAAGGGCGAGCGCGTGAGCTTGGCCAGACGGCGCGCGATCTCAGTCTTGCCCACGCCGGTGGAGCCGATCATGAGGATGTTCTTCGGCATGACCTCTTCGGCGATCTCGGGCGCGAGGCGCTGGCGACGCGTGCGGTTGCGCAGCGCAACGGCAACGGCGCGCTTGGCCGCGGCCTGTCCGACAACGTACTTGTCGAGCTCGACGACGATCTCACGCGGGGTCATCTCGTCGAGGGAAAGGGATTGGTCTTCGGCGGTGCCGGGGAGGTAGATGGCCATGGGTTAACAGTGCTCCAGGTGTGCAAGGAACTGATCGCGGTCGGATTGGGAACGGCGAAGGTACTTCGTTAGCGTACTGAGCCGTATCGTGTCGCTCCCATGCGGCTGGTGAAAGGTGACGAGGTCAGGGTTGCCATTCGGCTTGAAAAACGTACGGGCGGAGCCTCCGCCTGCGTTGAATGGCTGGTACCCCATGCGCTTCAGAACGCAGATGAATCTGGACCACTTGAGCTGGGTTGTGAGCTTGCTCAACGGTGTCAGGCCGCTTGCAGCCGGGGCGCTGGCAGGGGGAAGTTTACAATCAAGGTCGCGGGTTGCGCACGCTGTTCCAAGAAGTCGCGGGACGCCGCGAGATGACGCAAGGCGGCAAGCGTGGCGTCAAGCCGGCCAAGGCTGGCGAGCGCGCTCAGGTGGCTTTCGACGGCCTCGGCGAAGTGAGCGCGAGCCTCATTGAGGTCGTTCCCATAAGCGACGATAGGTAGGTCGAAGGCACTGATGTTCCAGATCCCGTCCTCATTCCACAGGCGCGCCAGGAGAGGTGTGTTCGGGTAAGTCTGGTCTGGCGTACTCATGGTAGTTTGCGGAGCCTCGGAACGATTGTAAATGTCTTCTGAGGGCAGCGTGTGGGCTGGGGATAGATGGCCGTTCGTTGGGTGCGAGAAGGCGATTGCGGCGGACCATGGCCGGGTTACTCCGCGAAGCCGATGTATGAGTACGATAGATCCAGCACACGAGTGTGTCGGAGGGCTATGGTAGCGCGTTGGTGGCCTCTGCTCGTGGGCGTCGTGGTAACGCCTATCGTGGTGTTACTAGGCGTGATCTCCGGCGGCTCGGGACATGGCGATTACGTGGTTGCCCGAATGCTCTTGCCCTGGGCGACAGGGCTCACGGAAGTGGCGAACGAGCGTTGGTGGC
The DNA here is from genome assembly GCA_964245045.1 of uncultured Acidobacteriaceae bacterium. GTDB lineage: Bacteria > Acidobacteriota > Terriglobia > Terriglobales > Acidobacteriaceae > Granulicella. The sequence continues at coordinate 14,169 of CAXTLD010000017.1, forward strand.
ACGGCACCGCGGTTGTAGTCACAGCGTTCGCGCAATGCCCTGTATATGGGTTCCTCATTGGGTGGCGTCGCGCGTGCGCATGGCCCTTGCTGGTGACGCATATCGCCATGGTGGTCTGCCTTTTTATTTGGGTGCGTTGAGGAGCCGGTTTCGAGCGGCTACCTGTCTGGAGCTTTCCGCTCGTGACGATAAGCCGACTGTGGGTAGCAGTTCCGGCTGCCATTTGACCAGTCTACAAGCAAGTTAGGTGGCTACATCTGCTTGCGCGCCTGCATGTGTCGGGCTTTCAGCCCTCGTCCTCTACTGGCAGCTTACCTGGGGCTTCGCCCCAGGCTGTTGTATTCCGCGCCGGTGGCGCTGTGCAGGATTTGACACCCTAGCCTTGGGCGAAATGGCGGGTCTTGTCGCGTGGATAAGCGTGTCCCGTTTATGCAGGTATCTGCGTTGTGGGGAGCTCTTCTGTCACGATCGACTGATTCGAGTAGATGCAGATGTCGCCGGCGATCTTCATGCTGCGTTCTACGACCTCGCGGGCGGTGAGTTGGGTGTTTTCGAGTAGGGCGGTGGCTGCGGCCATGGCGTAGGTGCCGCCGGAGCCGATGGTGGCGATGACGCCGTCGGCGGTGGGGTCGGGTTCGATGACGTCGCCGTCGCCGGAGAGGGTGTAGATGTGCTGGGCGTCGGCGAGGAGGAGCAGGGCTTCGAGCTGGCGGAGGAGCTTGTCGGTGCGCCAGTCTTTGGCGAGCTCCACGGCGGCGCGGCCGAGGTTGCCGCTGTACTGTTCCAGCTTGGCCTCAAAGCGGGTGAGCAGCGCAAAGGCGTCGGCGGTGGAGCCTGCGAAGCCGGCAAGGACCTTGTCGTTGCCGAGGCGGCGGAGCTTGCGCGCGGAGCTTTTCATCACTGTGGCACCGAGGGTTACCTGGCCGTCGGCGGCCATGACGACCGTACCGCCGCGACGCACGCAGAGCACGGTGGTGGAGCGGACACGGCGGTTGTCGGCCAGGTCGAGCGGATGGGCTGTCTGAGGCGGAAGTGAGGCGGTGCGCGTAGGTAGGCTGCGACGCCGAAATGGTTTCTTCATGGGCAGAGTGCAGTATAGCTGCGCGACTGCTTCTCATTGCGTGACTTTACAATCAGTGAGGTGAGGGTTCCCCAATGATGTTTCACGTCTCGTTAGAACAGGCCGAGGACGGTTGGATGGTGGCCGAGGTTCCTGCGCTGCCAGGATGTGTCTCTCAGGGGCGCGATGAGAAGGAGGCCTTGGAGAATGTCAAAGAGGCCATCACAGCCTGGCTTTGGGCCGAGGATCAAAAGGCTTTGGAAGCGAGTGGGCATCCAGTGACGCGCCGCGCGCAAACCAGTGAAACTTCGCGCGTATCAGAGTGCTGAGCGCTTCAGTGGGGACCAGAGTCGAGGCGCTTCGATACTACGAACACCTGGACACCGGTCATCGAACACTCCTCCATGGAGGCGTCATGGACAACGATGGCCTGGATGCGCTCGCCGGAACGGCTCGTGAACGACACGAGATACACCTGGTGCCAGAGGTCATTCCGCAATCTCTCGGACGCCAGCCTGGTGGTCTGAGTTTTCGAAAAGTCGATCTCGTCGGGCTTCAAGAGCCCGTCGTTTTTCAACAAGCTTTGCGCCATACTCGTGGGCCATCCACCGCCACAATCGGGCCCGTGCGCCTTTGCTGGCTTCGGAGCGGCGTGGATGCTGGAAGCGAGTAGAAGCAAAGAAAGAAGCCGTTTCATTCGATCTCTTTCGTCGGTGGGAACGCTGCGGGCGCTGATCCGGGCGGCGCGGATCAGCGTGCATGAGCTTGAGCCAGGCTCCGATGCATTTCACTCCAACTCGCGCGCCAGATAGGTGAACGTGATTGCCCGCGTCCGGGCTTCCTGCTGGATGCTGGCCCCTGCGCCGTGGCCGCCCTCGGTGATCTCGTCGTAGAAGAAAGGCTCGTGAAACTCTTCCATCTTGGCGGCGAACTTGCGGGCGTGTTGCGGACCGACACGGTCGTCTTTGGTGGTGGTGAAGATGAGCGGCGTGGGGTAAGGCACACCTGGCTTGAGCTGGTTGTAGGGCGAGATGCCAGCAAGAAACGCGCGTTCGTTGGGGTTTGAGGTGGAGCCGTACTCGCCCACCCAGCTCGCGCCGGCGGCGATGTGCTCGAAGCCGAGCATGTCCAGCAGCGGCACCTGGATGACGATCGCGTGCCAAAGCTCAGGATGCTGCGTCATCTCGACGCCCATGAGCAAACCGCCGTTGGAGCCGCCCTGGATGCCGAGGTGGCGCGGCGAGGTGATCTTGCGCGCGATGAGATCCTCGCCGACAGCAGCGAAGTCGTCATAGATGCGCTGGCGATGGGTCTTGAGGCCGGCCTCGTGCCAGGCGGGGCCGAACTCGCCGCCGCCGCGGATGTTGGCGAGCACAAAGACGCCGCCTTTTTCCAACCACAGCTTGCCGAGCTCGGCGGAGTAGGTGGGTGTCTCGGCGACTTCGAAGCCGCCGTAGGCGTTGAGCAGGGTGAGGTTGGCGCCGTCCAGCTTCCAGGCCTTCGGATGGACGACGAAGTAAGGAACCTTCGTGCCGTCCTTGCTGGTGGCCTCGTACTGGTCGACGATGTCGTTGGAGGCATCGAAGCGCGGCGGCTCGCTTTTGGCTTCACGGATCGAGCTCTTGGCGGCGTCGCCGGCGTACAGCGTGGTGGGTGTCAGGAAGCCCGTGACGGCCAGAAAGAAGCGATCGTCGGTGTCGTTGGCGGTGTCGATGTGGACGGCTACGTTGTTCGGCAGGGGCAGCCGGGTGCGCGTCCAGCCGTTGGCCGTGGGTGTTAGGACGGAGGCGCGGCCCTGCACGTTTTCGAGCGTGGTGAGGATCACGTGCGAGCTTGTGTGGGCTACGCCGTCGAGAAACTCGCGTTGCGTCGGCGCGAAGACGATCGCGGGTTTCAGATGGGCGGGGTCGCGGAGCACATCTGCCAGTTTCAGTTCGAGCAGAGAGCCTTGCGCAAACGTTTGGGCCTGGCCCGCAGGCGTCCAGTTCTCGCGAAGCTCAACCAGCACGCGGCCGTCAACCATGCCGGCGAGATTGGCTTTGGCCGGAATGGCAAGGCGCTCTACGCCGCGTGGTGTTTGGACAAAGTTCTGGAACTCGAAGAAGGTAACGCCGCGGGTGAAGGTGACCAGTTGGTGGCCCTTGGCATCGTGCAGAACGCGGGCCGAGGAGCCGAGTTGATCGGTGGCTTGCCCGTGGAAGAGTTCGGTTGCGGCGTCCAGCGGTGTGCCGCGCTTCCACTGCTTAACGACGAACGCGTAGCCGGAGTTGGTGACGGTGCCGGGGCCCCAGTCGCGGTCCACCAGCAGGGTGTCCTGATCGACCCAGCTGACGCCTTGCTTGCTGTGCGGGAGGGTGAAGCCAGTCGCGACGAACGCGCCCGTCTTAAGGTTGAACTCGCGCTCGGTTGTGGCGTCTTCGCCACCGGCCGAGAGCGCGACCATGCAGAACTGGCTGCCGGGGTACAGGCAGCTGAGGCCCTTGGAGACCCAACCCTCGTGTTCGGCCTTGCCCAGCGCGTCGAGATCGATCACCGTCTGCCAGTGTGGGTCAGGGTGCAGGTAGTCCGGGACAGAGGTCTTGCGAAACAAACCGCGCGGGTGCTGCTGATCCCGCCACAGGTTATACACGTTGTCGCCCTGAAGGCTGGGCAACGGCAGACGACGTGGGTCTTCTTCGACCTTGAGGGCGTCATTGAGGTATGGCTTGAAGTGCGGATCCGCTTCAAGCACCGCGGCGGAGCGTGCGTTTTCTGCCTGCACCCAGGCCATCGACTTTGGCCCGGAAACATCCTCAAGCCAGCTGTACTTGTCCGTGGTGTCTGCTGGGTTGCCGGCCTGCTGAGCGTGGGCGAGTGGGATGTGCCAGCCCAACACACCCCAGGCGAGTACGGGCAGAATGAAGCGCGCGGCAACACGCGATCCAACTGCGGCGTATGTGTTCCTACCGATGTTCAGCAAGGGGTGGACCTCCCGGGCGACGTTGAGCGTTGTAACGCCACTCTAACAAACGCCCGGCTTGCGGTCCCGGAGGTCTCGCCGGCGATGTGCCTAATGCGTGCCGGTGTTGGTGGCCGCCAGCGGTTTGCCCACCTTGCGCACGGCGGCGTCCACCACCGCGTAGAGAAGCTGGTCGGTATCTGCTTTGGCGGCAGACTTGATCATCTCACCGACCTGGCGACCGGCCTCCTCCGATGCCGGCAGCTGCAAGTTGCGGTTGTGCGCGGAGATCTCAGCCAGCTGGGTGACCATTTCAAAGAAGGTCGCCTCATTGCGCCCGCTCAGAAGCCATGCTTCATGCACGGTGGAGGTGAGCAGTTGATCGGTGCTCCAGGTTGGCGTTGCGGCCGTTTGCCCGGACGCGGTGGACGGCGCGATGGGTGCGCCGCTCTGCTGTGCTTTTACCAAAGGAGAGAGGCACAGGGTGCCGAGAACGGTGAAGGCGAGGATGTGCTGACGCATGTGCATGTAGTAATCCTTTGCGCTGATATGGGATGGGAAGGCCGAAGGGGGAAGGTGGGCTCAGCGCCGGTCGTAGTCGTTGCGCCGCTCGTTCTGCTGATGCGCGTGACCGATCAGTGCGCCTACACCTGCGCCGGCCGCTCCGCCGACGATGGCACTCTTCAGCCCGCCACCGAACACTGCGCCCAGCGCCGCTCCGCCAACCCCACCGATGGCCGCTCCGCCACCGGTACCGATACCGTGTCCGCGATTGTCATACCCGTTGCTGCGCCCGTAGTCGCCGTGGTTGTCGTAGCGCTGGCCGTTGTTGTACCCGTTGTTGCCGCGGTTGTTGTAGCCCTGGCCATTGTTGTATCCGTTGCCGCGCCCGTAGTCCGTTCCGCTCTCGTACGATCCGTCGCGCCCACCGTTGTACGCACCGTTGTAGAAGTTCTGGTGTTGTTGGTGTCCCTGCTCGTACTGCGCCCGGCCCATTGCTGGGCCAAGCAGGAGCGGGGCTGCTGCCAAGAGCGCTGTCATCTTTGCTGCGTACCTTTGCATGTCGTTCCTTTCGTCACCATTGGCCGCGACCGACATAGCGGCGTGCCCGTGGTCTGCGTCGTCCATTCGATGCGGGCCGCACCGGAGAAGAGGCCCCGGACAGGAATAGCCCCAGGTACGTGCAACGGCGTCTTACACGGCAGAGGCTACCTGTGATGAAGTATGTCCCGCTTGGTTCGACCGGCGTCCGCGTCTCGCCCATCTGCCTGGGCATGATGACCTATGGTTCCAAGAAATGGCGCGAATGGGTGCTTGAGGAGGACGAGGCGCGGCCCTTTGTGCAGCGCTCTGTCGAGGCCGGCATCAATTTTTTCGATACGGCCGACATGTATTCGCTCGGGGCAAGCGAGGCGATCACGGGCAAGCTGCTGCGCGAGTTTGTGCCGCGACGCGATGACTTCGTGCTGGCGACAAAAGTCTTCAACCCGATGAGCGACGCGCCGAACGATCGCGGCCTGTCGCGCAAACACATCCTGGCCTCGATTGATGGCAGCCTAGGCCGGCTCGGCGTGGACTATGTCGACCTGTACCAGATCCATCGGTTTGACAGCGCGACCCCCATCGAGGAGACCTGCGTGGCGCTCGACCAAGTTGTGCGGTCGGGCAAGGCGCTGTACCTGGGGGCGTCCAGCATGTATGCCTGGCAGTTCAGCAAGATGCTGGCATTTCAGAAGCAAAACGGATTGGCACAGTTCGTCACCATGCAGAACCACTACAACCTTGTGTACCGCGAAGAGGAACGCGAAATGATTCCGTTCTGCGTGGACCAGGGCATCGGCTGCATACCGTGGAGCCCGCTGGCCCGCGGCTTCCTGACCGGAACGCGCAAGCGGGGCGATGGCAAGAGCGAGACGACCCGCGCCCGCACCGACGACTTCGGGCATGGTCTCTACTACCGTGACACCGACTGGGACATTGTGGACCGGGTGGTGGAGGTTGCGCGGCAGCGTGACGTGACCCCGGCGCAGGTCGCCTTGGCCTGGGTGATGAGCAAGCCCGTCGTGAGCTCCCCAATCATCGGCGCGAGCAAGATGTACCAGCTGGAGGAGGCGCTGGGTGCGTTGGACCTCGTTTTGCGTGAGGACGAGATTAAACGCCTCGAGGAACCCTACGAGCCGCACCCCGTATTGGGTCACAGCTAACCCGAGACGGGGGAGCGTCTCGCGTTCGGGTACCTGCACAAAGGTAATACCACGCAAAGGGGAGTGACGACAGGGGCGCTCGCCTCTAGTCTCGGAGACAGCTTGAGCTTCCCCGCGGTCCACGCGACGGAAAGGCTTAGGTCAGCTGTGTCCTGGTCGCGATGGGTATACGCGACTCCGTCTCGTCCTTAGCCCCCCGGGGATCTTCGCTTGCCGTCGAGTGGTTTCGCAAGCCAATTGCATCGTTTTCTGCTGTGCCGGCGTGGAGCGTGTATCGCTCCTCGCCGGCACGGGAGTTTTTTGCTTTTGCTCCTCGGGTGCGTTTGGATGTTGGCTGCAGCGCAGGCGCAGGTTTCTCTGCCGGATCAGGCTTTGGGCAGCGAACAAGCAGCACGGGCCCGGGCGCAACGCTTTCTTGCCGGCCGCTCGGTAGTAGGCGTGAACGACAATACGGCGCTTGCGCGATCCAAGGCGATGGCAGAGGCGCGGTCGGCGTTTGCGGCAGGAAAGCGGGCACGTCCCGCCGATTTCACTAATTTGGCCGGACAGTGGACGCCGCTGGGCCCCGGAACCGTTACGTCCGCGTTGTATGGCCCGGTAACAGGGCGTATCAGCTCACTGGCGATCGACCCCAACGACGCAACGGGCAACACCGTCTGGATGGGCACCACAGGCGGCGGTCTGTGGAAAAGCACGAATGCCGCAGGAAACGCTGCGGCGGTAAGTTTCGTCCCGCTTACGGATACGCTGCCGGTGTATGCGCTCCAGGGGGAATACAACCAGCCGTCGATGTCGATCGGGTCCGTCGCGGTGCAACCGGGTCCTCACGGCGTCGTCCTGGCTGGGACGGGCGATCCGAATGGCGCGAGCGATTCGTACTATAGCGACGGTATCCTGCGTTCGACCGATGGTGGCCAAACCTGGACGGTCGCCACGCAATCAACCGATTCGCCCAACGCCAGCTGGACCTTCTTCGGAACTTCCACTGCCGGCCTAGCGTGGAGCACGACGCAGCCGTCCGTGGTGGTTGCCGCGATGGCGTATTCAATCGATGGAATCGTGACAGGCCTGTACGACGGGACGTACGACCTGGTACACGGGCATCCCGGCTTAGGGCTCTTCTACTCCACCGATGCTGGCGTGACCTGGCACATGGCCACGGCCGTCGATGCGAACCCTCTGTACCCTCCGGGCGCGAACCAGTATGTGCAAATCCCGCCCGCCGACGCCAATATCGAACATAATAGGGCCGCGACCTCGGTCGCCTGGATACCGCAACGGCAAATGTTCGTCGCTGCGATTATGCTCCATGGCTACTACGGCTCAACGGATGGGCAGAACTGGACGAGGCTGCCTAGTCAGCCAGGTACGGGGCTCACGTACGCGAACTGCGGCGTGAACATCTACATGCAGGGTTTTACGACGTGTCCGATCTTTCGAGGAACGTTGGCGGTGCAGCCTGCAACTGGCGATCTTTATGCGCTGACTATCGACGTCAACGGGAACGATGGAGGCATCTGGCAAGACCTGTGCAACATGGGAAGCAATGGGCGATGCAGCACATCGACTCCTACCTTTGCACACAGGGTGGACTCGGGAGAGTTGGACGAAGGCCCAAGCGCCGGGAGCAACTCCGGCGTGATCGCGCAGGGGTCGTACAATCTGTCGCTTGCGGCGTTGCCCGCGGCCAACAACAGCACCGTGCTGTTTGCGGGCACCATCGATCTGTATCGTTGTGTGCTGAGTGCTGGGGCGACATCCTGCAGCTTGCGCAACACAACCAACGCCGGCAACGGGTGCAATGCAACCTCCGGAGTGGCGCCCGCGCAGCATGCCCTGGTTGGGCTGCCGCAGAGCACGGGTCTGCCATTGCTATACCTGGGCAACGACGGCGGGCTTTGGCGCTCCACCGACGGCGTGGCGGAGACGGGCTCGGCCTGCTCGTCCAGCGACGCGGCACATTTCGACAATCTCAACCCAGCCATCGGTTCCGGAGGTTCACTGGCGGAGGTGGTTGGCTTTGCCCAGGACCCGAGCCAACACGACACCCTGATCGCGGGACTGGGCGAGTTGGGAACGGCCGCGACCACCCGGGATGCCACCACCTTGGCATGGGCGCAGCTCTCTGGCGGAGAAGGAGGCTATCCGCTGATCGATCCTGCATCCGTGCAGAACTGGTATATCTCCGTCGGGGCAGGGGTGGACTTGAAAGGGTGTCCGTTCGGCACGGCCTGCACGGTCAGCAACTTTGCCGGATCCGCTGATATCGGTCCGGTGCAGACCAACTACGACGCAGCCCCGATCGACGCGCCAATGCTGCTGGACCCGCAAAACCCAGGGCTGGTCCTTACGGGAACATGCAGAGTGTGGCGAGGTCCGGTGCAGGGCGGCGCGAGTTGGACCTCCGCCAATGCCCTAAGTCCCTCATTGGACGGCGGTGTCACGCCATGCGCAGAAACCAATACGACCCAAAGTGGGCTCGTTCGTTCCCTTGGGGCCGGCGGTCCGCTCTCCACCACCGGTCCCCCCGCACATCAAGGCTCGCAGGTTCTCTATGCCGGCATGGCGGGCCCTTACGACGGTGGCAGCACTGTGTCGGGCCACGTCTTTGTTACGCAGAATGCCAATACGGCGTCAGGCTCGATCGCTTGGACCGACGTTAGCGGCAGTCCGACAACCGGCGGCGCTTACGGCTTCAACCGTTACGCTTTCGATGTATCTTCCGTCACTGTCGATCTGCATGATCCCACTGGCGGAACCGTGTACGCGACCCTTATGGGTTTCGGAAACGACACGCACCTGTACAAATCGACCGACTTCGGCGCGCACTGGCTCAGTGTGAATGGCAACCTCCTTCCGATCCCAACGAGCGCTCTGGTTATCGATCCGAACGACGCGAACACGCTGTACGTGGCCAACGACGCGGGCGTGTTCGCCACGCAAGCCATCAACACCTGCGTGACTCAGAACTGTTGGAGCCAGCTGGGCACGGGATTGCCGGATTCCCCTGTGACCCAGTTGCAGGCGGCTCCGGGCCTGCCTACCGGAGACGGTCGCGTCGGCGTCCTGCGCGCCGGGACCTATGGTCGCGGCCTATGGGAGATTCCCTTGCTGACGGCGCACAACGCGCAGCAGCCGCAGCTAAGCGCGTCACCCAGCTCGCTCAGCTTTCTTTCGCAGCCGGTCGGCACGCAAAGCAACGCCCTTGCCGTCACGCTGTTGAGCTTCGGCAACTCTCCCGCCGTGATCTCGTCGATTGCGGTCACCGGAGACTTTGTTGAAACCGACACCTGCGTCGGCAGCAGTGTCCCGGTTGGGGACAACTGCACGGTTTCGGTTCGCTTTGCGCCGACGGCGCAAGGGGGGCGTTCAGGTCTTCTAACCATCTACGCCAACGTTCCCGGCGGACAGGTCACGGTTGCGCTTTCCGGAACGGGAACAGCGCCTGCAGCGGTTGTCCTCACGCCTTTACAAGTGTCGTTCGGTCCAACGATCGTCAATCAGACGGCCGCCGCGCAGATCCTTACGATTTCGAACACGGGCGGCAACCCGAGTGCGTTGCAGGTCCCGACGATCACCGGCGATTTTGCGATCGGCGCCAACACCTGTGGCAACTCGCTTCCATCGCAGGTGGGTTGCTCGATCTCCATCACGTTCACGCCTACGGCCAGCGGGACGCGGTCGGGCGTGCTTACCGTGGTGGACAGTGCGGGCACCCAGACGGCGCAATTGGTCGGCATCGGGCAAAGTCCGGCCACCGATACGCTTTCGCCCACATCGCTCAACTTCCCAGCGCAACAAACAGGAACAACGAGCGCAAAGCAGCAGGTTACGTTGACCAACGCTGGAGACGTGCCGCTGACGCTCATCGCAGCCGCAATCACGTCCGGCGACTTCATTGTGAACAACGGTTGCGGCGTCTCGCTTTCGGCACACAGCAGCTGTGCCATGGGTGTTGCGTTTGTTCCGTCTGCGACCGGTCCGCGTGCAGGGCTGTTGCAAGTCACCGATCAGTTCCGCACGCAGACGATCCCACTCTCCGGCGCGGGCGTGGCACCGCCAGGCGTTTCGTTGAGTCCGTCCACGATTGGGTTCGGGCCGGTCGGGGTTGGCCTTACCTCGGCCACAAGCACCGTTGTTCTAACCAACAACGGCGGGATGCCGCTGCTGCTCTCCGCCGTCGCTGTGACCGGCGACTTCCATGTGGCCGCGAACACCTGTGGCACGTCGCTGCTGCCGGCGAGCGCCTGCAGCATCGCGCTCTCCTTCGTACCAACGCAGGCTGGCCCTGCATCGGGAATGCTCACTCTGACCGACAACGCGCTGCAGGGCACGCAAACGGTGTCACTCAGCGGCACCGGCGTGGACTTCAGCCTCGCGGCGGACGGCCCCACCTCCGTCACGGTGAGCAGCGGCGGCATAGCGACCTTTCCCATGCGACTTACCTCGCTGGCGAGCCTTTCCGGGACGGTGAACTTCACGTGCACCGGCGCTCCAGCCAACGCCGCTTGCACGGTGAACCCTTCGCCGGCGCAGCTGGGCGGGTCTCTGCTAGTTTCGGCCACGCTGCAAACCGGGATCACCGTCTCTGCACAACGAGAGGCGACGCCGGCTCCGGCGCGGCGCGGCGCGGTGCTTTGTTTGCTTGCTTTTCCGCTTGCCGGCTTTCGGCTTCGACGTAAGCTTGGTGCGTGCGCACGCAGCAAGATCATGGGCCTGATCATGTTGGGCTTGGTGCTGCCCTGGATTGGTGGATGTGGCGCAACGCGCCTTATCCCAATTTCCGGTACCGGCTCCGGTAGCGGCACGGGAGGCGGAGCAGGTGGTTCTGCCCCAACAAGCCCCGGTAGCTTTCCGATCACGATCACCGCCAGCTGCGACGGCGTTACGCACACTCTCGCAATGACCTTGATTGTGCAGTAGGGGTTTCTGAGCCGAATGCGGCTCACCCGCTAACCAGCACCGCCGTGTGCATCTGACGGTTGGGAGCGGGCATGCACGGGTTTTCTGAACATCAACTGCTGGGTGCGTTTCTTGGCATGGCGCTTGTGTTGCTTGCGGCTCGCGGCGTCGCCGAACTGTGCCGCAGGCTTGGCCAGCCGGAGGTCCTGGGTGAACTCCTGGGAGGGTTCGTGATAGGACCCTCGATCCTGGGAGCCTTGTTTCCCGGGGCTTACCATGCGCTTTTCCTGAACCCAAGCGTGTCGCTCGCCCTATCGTTGCTCTCCTGGATCGGCGCGATACTGCTGTTGATGATCGCGGGTATGGAGGCAGACCTGGCCATTCTGCGCCAGAAGGCTGTTCCCGGCTTGCTGTCTGCGGCCGGCGCTATTGGGGCATCCATCGCCGTTGGTGCCTTTCTGGGAATGCGTCTGTTCCGGCTCGAACCGGCCAACGCGTTCTTCTTGGGTCTGGTGCTGTCGGTCACCGCCGTTAGTGTTGTGGCCAAGCTGCTGATCGAGCGGGAAGCGTTGCGCCGGGACTATGCACAGGTGATGCTCGCCGCGGGCATCGCCGGCGAGGTCGTTGTCTGGCCGTTGATTTCCATTCTGTCCTCAGTGCAGCACCGGGCGGGCCCGGTCGTTGCGGGCTTAAAAGCAACGGCGCTCGCGCTGCTGTTCTTTGCGCTCATGTTTACGCTGGGCCGGCGCTTTCTTTACTGGGCGATGCGGCGCGTGGCGGACGCGACCGCGATTCCAAATGGTGAGCTTTCGCTCATCCTTGTGCTGCTGTGTGTTTCAGCCGCGATCACTACGTTGCTGGGTCTGCATCCGCTGCTGGGCGCGTTCGTCTTCGGCGTTCTGCTGGGCAAGGCGCCACGCGCCACCATCGCTCTTAAAGAGCGGATTCAGGCAATCACCATTGCGTTCTTCGCGCCTGTGTTCTTCGGCCTGGCCGGAATGCGCGTGAACCTGTTCAATCTGCGTGGGGGGGCGTCGCTTCGCGCGATCTTTGTGCTGTTTGCCGTGGCGGGTGCGATCAAGATTCTGTTCGGCTACCTTGGCGCAAGGGCCGGCCGGCTGCCGTTCGCCGAGGCAGCTACGGTCGGCATCGGGCTCAACCTCAAGGGCGGCACCGATGTTGTCGTAGCGATCATCGGCACGGAGCTCCTGCTGATGTCGCCGGACCTCTACACGGAGTACGCGGTGGTGGCCATCCTCACGGTGATTGCATGCCCGCCCCTGATGAACCTGCTTGCGGCGAACAGCCAGCCGGGGGAGCAGGAGTTACAACGGCTGAACCGGGAAGAAGCGCGCAAGCTGGCGTACCTTGCCGACCGTGAGCGCGTGCTGCTGCCGATGGCCCCCGAGCTGCAACCGGAGCTGCCGGCGCGCCTCATCTCCGCGATCGCCACCGCCAAACACGCGCAAAAGGAACTGTTCGATGTCACCGAGCTTTCCTTTACCGAGGACCTGACCCTCACGCGGTCCGCTACGCCGGACGCGCTGATCCAGGCGTCCAGCGTGCTTTCGCATGCGGCCGACTTCGAGCACGTGGTGCTGGAACGCGTTACCGCCACGGATGAGGATATGTTTCAGGCGCTGGAGACGGCGGCTGAGGGGCAGCACCTGGTTACGATTGGAACCGACGAGGTGAAAGCCGACATTGCGCTGAGCTTCGGTCCGGCCCAGGATCGCATCCTCCGGGAGATTGAGACCGACGTTCTGCTCACCGTGTGCGGCACACCGGATCCACCTGCGATCCGCCGCATTCTGGTGCCGATCAACGGCCTGGAGCACTCGCTGTCGGCGGCGGATGTGGCCGCGTACATCGCCAAAGGGAGCAACGCGGAGATCGTGCTAATGACCGTGATGGCGCCTCGGTTAGGCCCCATGTTTTGGAGGGAGCGCAAGCATCGCGATCTTCTGCAAGCCGGCTACACGATCACGCGCGAAGCCAAGGCGCGCATCGCGCGGCTTGAGATCCAGCTCTCCGAGCGTGTGGTGCTGGCGCAAACGCCTGCGGAGGCCGTGATGGCCGAGCTCGAACGCGAGCGCTACGACTTGATCGTGCTTGGCGGCGTGATGCGCTCCAGCGAGCGCGGTATCTCGTTGGGTCGCACGATTGAGTTCTTGCTGCACAGCGCCACCATGCCGCGTGTGCTGTTGGTGTCGCGCGCGGTAGAAGCCTAGCTGCTGGATTGCAGTTGCCTGGGCGAGAAGCTCGCATAGAGCAACGGCAAGACATACAGCGTAAGCAAGGTGGCGGTGATCAGGCCGCCGATGACCACGGTCGCCAGCGGACGTTGCACCTCGGCGCCGCGCGAGGTGGACAACGCCATGGGGATAAACCCGAGGCTGGCGACGAGCGCGGTGATCATGACGGGGCGGAGGCGATCGGAGGCGCCGTCGCGAACCGCGTCTTCGGTGCTTTTTCCGTTCTCGCGCAGTGCATTGATGTGGCTCACCATCACCACGCCGTTGAGCACCGCAATGCCGAACAGCGCGATAAAGCCAACGCTGGCCGAGAGGTTCAGATTGATGCCGCGTAGCCAAAGCGCCGCGATGCCGCCTACCAGCGCGAGTGGAACAATGAGCAGGATGAGCAGCATCTGTTTCGCGTTCCGGAAGGTAGCGTACAGCAGCCCGGCGATGATCAACAGTGAGACGGGGAAGACGATCAACAGGCGCGCTTGCGCACGTTTCTGGTTTTCGTACTGGCCGCCCCACTCCAAGTGGTAGCCCTGCGGCAGGCGCAATTGCTGCTGCACGGCGGCTTCGGCGTCGGTGACGAAGCCACCCAGGTCGCGGCCTTCCACGTTGGTCATCACGACCACGCGGCGATGCGCCTGCTCGCGGTTGATGAGGATGGGGCCGCGCACCTGGCGAATCTCGGCGACCTGATCGAGCCGCACGAGTTCACCGTCGGGTGTTTTGAAGGTGAGCGCGCGCAGCTGGTCCGGGTCGTTGCGCAGAGTAGTGGGCAGGCGAAACGCGACGGGGAAGCGTTGTTCGCCCTCGATCATTTCGGAAACCTGGCGGCTGCCGTAGAGCGATTCGACCAGCGCCTGGATGTCGCTCACGTTGACGCCGTACCGTGCGGCGGCGGCGCGGTCGACGACGATCTGCAACTCTTCCGCGCCGGAGATCAGCTCCATCTGCGTCTCTGACGCGCCCTTGATGCCGCCGATGATTTGCCGGGCCTGCTTGCCCAGCTGCTCGAGCGTGTTCAGGTCATCGCCGAAGATCTTGAGCGCCGCGTCGCCGCGCGTGCCGGTGATGGTCTCGTCCATGCGCATTTCCATGGGCTGGGTGAACTCATAATTCACGCCGGGGATCTTGCTGAGCGCGGTGTTCATGCGGTCGGAGAGCTTTTGCTTGTCGGCGGGGCTCTGGTCCTGCACCTGTTTGGTGTAGTTGATGTAGGAGTCGGACTCGTACTCGCCCATGGCCTCAGTGGCCAGGTCGGGCCGACCGAGCTTAGTCACCACGCTGCGGATCTCCGGGAAGCTCATGATGGTCTTCTCAATCTGGTTGCCGATGCGAATCGACTCGGTCAAGGAGATGCCTGGAAGCTTTTTGGAGGTAATAACGAGCGAGCCCTCGTCGAGCTTGGGCATAAACTCCGTGCCGATGAACTTCATCGACACGAGCGCAACGACTACGGCGAGGGCGGAGATGATAAGGATGGGCCTGCGGTGCCTTTCCGCCGTTCCGAGCGAACGGGTATAGCGGCGGCGCAGGCGATCGAACCACGTTTGTTTTCGCTCGTTCCCGCTTTGCGCTCGGCCTGCCTGCAGTTGCCGCATCTTGCCGCGGAGCGCGAAGGAGCACAACGTCGGCACCACAAAGAGTGCCAGGAACAGCGAGCCGGTGAGCGCCGAGACGACGGTGACCGCCATGGGCCGGAACATGCGCCCTTCCAGGCTTTGCAGGGTCAGGATCGGCAGGTAGACCGAGATGATGATCAGCACACCGAAGACGATGGGACGAGCGACCTCGTGCGCCGCGTCGCGGATGATGCCGAGGAGGCGCCCGTTTTTCTCCTCGCGCTGATCCTTGGCGTCCTTGGCGTCCTGTGTGTTTGGCCGGGGATGGGCGGTCTGGGCTTGCTGCTGCGCCAGTTGCCATTGCGGTTCGTGCGCGTGTTCAGATTCGTCTTCGGGCGGGGGCTCGTCGGAAGAAGGCTGCGCGCCGCTGTGCGCCTCGGATTCGAGGCGATGGATGCAGTTCTCGACCATCACGACGGAGCCGTCGACGATGGTACCGAAGTCGATCGCGCCGAGGCTCATCAGGTTGACCGAGATGCCGAACAGGTCCATGCCGAGAAAGCCGAAGAGCAGCGACAGCGGGATGGTCAGCGCGACGACGATGGCCGCGCGCCAGTCGCCGAGGAAGATAAGCAGGATGACCAACACCAGCGCCGCGGCCTCGATGAGGTTGTGTTCCACGGTGTGCGTCGTTGCGTTGATGACGTCGCTCTGGTCGTAGAACGGGACGATCTTGGCGCCGCCGGGTAGATGCATGTCCGCGATCTTGGCCTTGACCTCCCCGATGAGCTTTTGGCCGTTTTCGCCGCGCAGGATGATGACCATGCCGCTGACGGTTTCGCCGTGGCCGTCGTGCATCACCGCGCCGTGGCGCAACAGCGGTGCTGTGCCGATGATGGCGACCTGGTTGAGCAGCACGGGGACGCCATTGGCTGTGCTGACGGCGATATTGCCGAGGTCGTTAGTGCTGGTGGCGCGTCCCAGACCGCGGATGGTGTACTGCTGCTCGGCGTGCTCGATGTAGCTGCCGCCGAAGTTGGCGTTGTTGTCCGTGACCGCCTGCATGACGTCGTGAAGGGTGAGGTTGTAGCGGCGCAGCGAGGCGGGGTCGACCTCGATGGTGTACTGCTTGGTGAGGCCGCCCCAGGAGTTGATCTCGCTCACGCCGGAGAGGGTTTGGAGGCCGTAGCGGACCGTCCAGTCGTGGAGCGTTTTGAGCTGCATCAGGTCCAGGCGCGGGGACTGGACGGTGTACTGGTAGACCTCGCCGAAGGCGGTCGCCATGGGGCCCATCACGGGTGCCAGCCCCGGCGGCAGTCTGCTCTGCACCTGATTGATGCGCTCGCTGACGAGCTGCCGGACGAGGTATTTGTCCATGCTGTCGTCGAAGATGACCGTCACCATGGAGAGCTCGAGCTTGGAGGTGGAGCGCACCATCTGCAGCCTGGGCAGGCCCATCATGGAGGTTTCGACCGGGAACGTGACCAGCTGCTCCACCTCCACCGGCGACATGCCGGGGCATTGGACTGTGACCACGACCTGGTTGTTGGTGAGGTCGGGAAAGGCCTCAAGCGGCAGCTGCAGCATGACCGCGACGCCGCCGACGACCAACGCCAACAGCAGGCCGGCGACCAGCCAGCGGTTGCGGAGCAGAAAATCCATCATGCGGCCCATGGTGGTTTAGCCCTCGCCCACGCTGTTTTTCAGCAGCTCGCCCTTGACCATGAAGGCGCCGTCGACCACGAGGTGATCGGTCGGGTTCAGGCCTTCGACGACCTCGACGAGGCCTTTGGAGCGCTCGCCCAACTTGACGGCGCGCACCTGGAAGGTAGAGCCGTCCGCGGTGACGAAGACCACCCGCAGCCCGTTCACATCCTGCACGGCGGCCTCTGGAATGTAAATGGCCGTACGAGCGGCCGGCTCGTCGATGGTGGCGGTGGCAAACATGCCCGGACGTAACTTGATGCCGGGGTTGGGCACCTGCACGCGTACGGGTACGGTGCGGGTTTGCGGGTCCAGCGTGTCGCCCAACATGGCGATGGTGCCGCGGAAGTTGGTGTCCGGATAGCCCTGTGTGGTGAGGGTGGCGCGCGCGCCGCGCCGGACGCCGGAGAGGTCTTTCTCGTTGACGGCCGCGCTCACCCACACGGTGGCTAAGTTTGAGATAACAAAGGCCTCCTGGCCCAGGTTGAGCACTTGGCCCGGCGTGACCTCACGCTGAATGACGCTGCCGGCGGCGACCGCCCGGATCGGAATCAACTCCTTGGTGTACAGGTTGCTGGGCGTCAGCGACGTGGGGGACACCTGCAGCAGCTCGGACAGGTGTTCGCGCTCCATGTGGACGTTGGCCTCGGCGTCGGCCAGATCCTGCTGCGCCTGCTTGAGCTGTTGATCCGCGCGCTGGGCCTCTTCCTGCGAGGCCACCTGTAGCTGGTAAAGATGCTGGTAGCGGTCGCGATTGTTCGTGGCGAACTGCACGCCGGAGGTTTGCCGGTCGCGCGCGGCGTAGGCCTGCATCAACGCACCGGCGGTCTCATGCACCGTGTGGCTGTGCATGGTGGCGAGCAGTTGGCCGGTGCGGACCGTGTCGCCCGGCAGCACGAGGACGCGCTCGATCTGGCCGTCGGCGTAGACGCCGATGTGGTCGGTGTGCTTCTCGTCCATGGTGACTTGACCGGCCACGACCAGCTGCCGGGGCACGTTTCGCACCTGCACGGGGGCGACGCGGATACCGGCTTTGCCGAGGTTGGCGGGGTCGATCTTGACCTCGCCCACTGGAAGCGAGGCATCGCCCGAGCCACCGCCGCCCGCGGCTTTGCCGGAGGTGTCCGAGGCGTTGCTGCCCGTGTCGGAGCCGCTCGTCTTTTCTTGCTGGCCACTGGTGGACGCGCCGTCCCCGCCGGGCTTGCTGCCGCTGTCGCCGTGGTCTTTGCAGCCGGCGGCCAGCAGCGCGCTCAGCAGTAGGATCGGGGCCGTCCGTAGTCGAAATGCCGTGCTCATGGCTGCACCCCATAGCTCAATTCGAGCCGCACGGCGGCTTGCTGGAAGTCCGCAAACGTCCGTAAGGCGTTGACCTCGACATCGAATTGGGTCCGCTCGGCGTCGAAATAACGCAGCAGGTCGACCCCGCCGATGCGATACGCCTCCGCGATGCGCTGAAGATTGTCTTTGGCTTTGGCACGCATGTCCGGCAGCAATGTTTCCACGGTATCGCGTTCGCGGCGGTAGTTTTCCTCGCTTTGGGCGATCTCCGCCCGTACCTGCAACTCCCGGGCGGCCAGGGCGTCCTCGGCGTAGCGCACACTGGCCTCGGCCCGCTCGATCTCCCCCTGGTTCCGATTGCGGAATGGCAGCGGGATCTGGAGGCCACCGAAGCCGGTGTTCAGCGCGCCGTTGCGCTTGTAGCCACCGAGCAGATCGAGGTCCGGCACGGCGATGGCGCGCTGCAGCTTCACATCGGCCTGGGCGGCGGTGACGGCCTCGCGTGCTCCCTGAAGGTCGGCGCGCCTGGCCAGCACCTCGCCCACGGGCGCAGAGGGCACGGTGGTGAGAGCTTCGACGGCATCGGTCAGTTGCGGGTGATCGAGCGGCGGCCGGCCCATCTGTTTGAAGAGCTCGAGTCGCGCCTGCGCCGCATCGCGCTCGGTGGAGCGGAGGGCGAGGTCGAGCCGGTCACGTTCGATCTGCATGCGAAGGAGGTCGACACCACGCATCGCGCCCGCGTCCACGCGCTCCTTGTGGTAGCGCACCATCTCGTCCACGGCGGCCATGTCGTCGCGAAGGAGAGCGACGGTCCGGTCCAGGACCGCGGCGTTCCAGTACGCGGCGGCCACCCGCGCCGCGAGGGTGAAGCGCGTGACCTGCGCCTGGGAGCGCGCCTCCGCTAGCCGCGCCTTTAGCAACACAACGCGTTTGCTTCGTTTGCCGTCGGTCTCAAAGGTTTGGCTGACGTAGCCGTAGTTTTCGGTCCCGGTGGGGAAGTCGAAATTGTCGCCCCAGGGTCGCCAGTCCTCTGACTGCAGAAACAAGCGTGGGTTGAGGCCGAGACCTGCCTGCCTGAGCTGGCCCTGCACCTCGTCCGCCTGGGCCACCGCCGCCAGGGCCTCCGGGCTGCGCAGGGCCTGCTCGACCGCGTCGTGCAGGCTCAGGGTCTGCCCCGACGCTGAGTGCGCCGCCAGCAGAAAACATGCACCTACGATGGCGGCATTCAACAAGAGATCTCCAACGGATGCAACCGGCTCACTGCCTGAGCGCCTCAGCATTTGCCTTTTCGAACACGATCATGTAGTCGTTCTGGTCGCCTTTGGTGAAGTCGTAAAGACCGACATACCGGAAGCCGGCGCGCTCCACCTCGCGGCGCACCACATCGGCGTTGATGCCGTGGTCGGCACCGTTGCCTGGGTGGTCGATGACGCCAAAACGGTCGCCTGGCTTGAGCGCGCGGTGGAGCACCGCAAGCAGCAGCGGTGGATGCGCGATCTCGTGGTACACGCGAAGCATGATAGCGGCGTCCAGCGAGTCCGGCGCGAGCCTGGGGTCGTCCGGGGTGCCGAGCACGGTGGTGATCTGGGGCAGGTGCTCGCGTTCGGCGCGCTGGTGAATGGTGTCTACGGCGTGCTGGTTGATGTCCTCGGCGACGACCTTGCCAGTCGGCCCAACCCGCCGTGCGGCGCGCGTGGAAAACCAGCCGCCGCCCGCGCCGATGTCGGCGACGACGGACCCCCGCCCGAGGTGCAGCGCGTCCATTACGCGATCGATCTGCAGAAGTTTGTCCCGGTTCGGTTCGTCAAAGACACCGAGGTCGCCGGTGTAGGGCGTGCTGGTGGGGTGCTCCGGCAGGGCCGCGGTTTGCGCCCGCACGCCCACACACCCGAGGCTGGCCAGCAAGGCAACGACAACGCGCAACGTAGAACGCATATGCCCATAAGACGCCCAATCGGGCGGTTCGCGCTAGTCCGAGTTCGCTGCCGCACCTTTTTGCATCCCGGAGCCCGCCCGCCGGCGTATAGGCGAGAGAAGACCGATGACGATCGCCCCGGCCGAGTTTCGGAGACTTGTGGAGCAGCATCAGCGCATGGTGTTCTCCATCGCTCTGCGCATTGCCCGTGATCGCGGCGCCGCCGAGGAGGTAGCACAGGATGTGTTTCTGGAGCTGTATCGCTCGGCGGAGACGTTGCAAGGCGAGGATCATCTTCGCTTTTGGCTGCGCCGTGTCGCGGTCCATCGGGCCACCGATGCACTCCGCCGGCACGCCCGCCAGCCGGAGACCGGTGCCGAGCCCTGGATGGACGAAACGCACGGCGCGGACACGGGCATGTGGCCGGCTCTGACCGATGGCGTCGCCCATCGCCTGGAAAGTATGGTCGGCAGCCTGCCGGAGAGCCTGCGGGTCGCCGTGGTGCTGCGCTACGGCGAAGAGATGACGCCGGACGAGATTGGCCAGCTGCTCGGCCAGCCGGTGGCCACCGTGAAGAGCAACCTGCAACGCGGGCTGAAGCTGCTGCGGCAAAAGGCCGCCATCACTATGAAGGAGTATTTGCGTGATCAACGGGCCTAAACACTTTTCCGCCGACTTTTCCGAGGACGTCGCCGCCATGGCGGAACTCGAGAGCGACCTGCGTCGCGCACTGCGGCAGGAAGACGCGCCGGTCGGCTTTGCTGACCGAGTGCTGGCGGCAGCGACGCTGGGGAAGGCTGCCCCCGCCCTTGCGGCACCGCCGGCGCGGAGCAAGTTCCTGCACTGGCCGCAGCGGCGGCTTTGGCTTACGGCCGGTGTTGCCGCCGCGCTGGTTGTGGGCGTTATTGAAGGTGACGTCGCCTACACGCGCACGCGCGCCCAGAAGCGCCGCGTGGTGGAAGCCACAAGACAGTTTGAAACGACCGAACGCATCACCACGCAGGTTCTGGCGCAGGCACGCGAACAGCTGCAACGGGCTGGCGTGCCGCTCAACCTCGATTAGCGCCAACTGGACCAGGAAAAGCCGAAACACGATAAAGGAGAACAGCATGACCGTATCCGTAACCCATCTGCAGCAAATCAAGGTACCCGCGAATGCCTTTTGTGGCCTCAGCGCGAGTCTTCAGCCCGCGGAGAGTGTGGGTGGATCGATCCCTGGGGCTTTGCCCCAGGCTAGGCTAGCTCGGGCGGTTGGTCCGAAGAGGCAAGGGGCCAGATGTAGCAGCCTGGCGACGAGCGGCGCGGCCGTGGTTGCCTTGGCGCTCGGGGCGGCTGGGTTGCAGGCACAACAGCCGCTCGTGACCGCAGCGGCGATGCCGGCGCCGCATACCCGGATGATCGTGCAGCCCGCGGCTGCGCCGGAGCCGCCATCGCCGCAGGCGGCTTCAAACGCGAACGCCGCGGGTAAGGACAACAACGCTGCGCTGAGGGACGATCTGTTTGCGGGCACCGAGAAGTTTGCCAAGGGTGCCAGCCAGGCCACGGAGGTCAACATGGATCCGGAGTCGCTCGATCTGGTAGGCGGCCCGGACTCGTCCAAGGCGCACCGCATGCTGCTGAACGTGGTGCACACGTACACCTACGACAAACCCGGCATGTACAACGTGGCCGAGGTTGAGGAGTTTCGGCGCAAGCTCGAAGGCGGCGAGTGGCACTGCTCGCTGCACTCGCGCGACCTGAAGAGTGGACAAACGACTGAT
This sequence comes from uncultured Acidobacteriaceae bacterium, assembly GCA_964245045.1. Classification (GTDB taxonomy): domain Bacteria; phylum Acidobacteriota; class Terriglobia; order Terriglobales; family Acidobacteriaceae; genus Granulicella. The sequence goes on from CAXTLD010000017.1 coordinate 35,738, forward strand.
ATCTGTAGCAAGCGCCGTGCGCCGGACATGGTGGAACGCGCCATCATCACCGTGGCACCCACGCAGCTCACCTTTATCCATACGATCCGCAAGGCCAACGGGCAGGGCGGGAGCTTGGGCTTGGACGGCCTGGACACCTTGGGCATCATTCCAGGCGTGCCGCTTGGTCTGTTCATGCCGGAGGTTGGGGCGGAGATGCAGGCCCAGATCCTGGCCGCGACAGCCGGTCTGCGCGCGGAGATGCCCTTGTTGCCGGGGGCGCGGCCGTTTTCGATTCAGACGCCGAGGCATCTTCAGTTCAAGCCCTCACCGGAGCAGAAGCGGCAACTGGAGAAGCTGCAACGAGAGTTGAAAACACCGGAGCTACCGGCACCGACAAACCCCTAACGCATGCGTTGCCTGGGGCGGTCGCGGGCTCTCTACAATGAGACGATGTCGCTAGTTTTCGACGTATCTGCGACCACCCCTGAAGGCGGTCGCCGCGGTGCCCTGCACCTGCCGCACGGCATCGTGCAAACGCCGGTGTTTATGCCCGTGGGCACTGCCGCCACGGTGAAGACGGTGGAGCAGAGCGTGTTGGAGCGGCTTGGCCCGAGTGGCTTAGGCGCGCAGATCATCTTAGCCAACACGTATCACTTATACCTTCGTCCCGGGCACGAGCTGATTCGTCGCCTGGGCGGGGTTCACCGGTTTATGAGTTGGGATCGGCCCATGCTTACCGACTCGGGCGGGTACCAGGTGTTTTCCCTGGCGAAGCTGCGCAGGGTCATACCGGATGGGGTCGAGTTCCGCTCGCATCTGGACGGGAGCAAGCACTTTTTCTCGCCGGAGCACTCCGTGGCCGTCCAGATTGCCCTGGGTGCGGACGTGATGATGGCCTTTGACGAGTGTGTGGAGACGCCGGCCAGCTGGGAGCGTACGCGCGATTCGATGGCGTTGACCCACGCCTGGGCGCAGCGCTCGCTAGACTATTGGCGGGCGCACCGGCATGAGGTGCCGTGGCCGCGCGGCCGCGACGACCGGCACCAGGCGTTGTTCGGCATTGTGCAGGGCGGCATGTACAAGGACCTCCGGCAGCAGTCGGCGGAGGAACTGGTGGCCATGAACTTCCCGGGCTATGCTATTGGCGGCCTAGCGGTGGGTGAGCCGCGGGAGGTGACTCGCGCGATTATTGAGCATACGCTGCAGTTTCTGCCCAAAGACAAGCCGCGCTACGTGATGGGGGTCGGCTACCCAGACGAAATTGAAGAGTACGCCCGGATGGGGGTGGACATGATGGACTGTGTGTTACCCACGCGTGCCGGGCGGCACGGCCTGCTATTCGTGCGCGCGGAACCGGGCGACCGGGCGAGCGCCGTGCTGCGATTAAACATAAAGCGCGAAGACAACCGCGACGACCAGCGACCGCCCGATCCTGGATGCAGCTGCCCGGTCTGCCGTCGCTACACGCGCGCCTACCTGCGGCACCTGTTTGCGAGCGGCGAGCCGCTGGGAGCGACGTTGAATTCTATCCACAATCTGGCGTTTTACCTGGAGACGATGGAGCGGGTGCGGGGCGATCTAAGCGCACAGCTCGCTACAGCCTCGGAACACAGAAGCTGAGTGGTTTAGTAAAAGGAGTGGTGGACGCGGAAGGAATCGAACCTTCAACCTGTCGATTAAGAGTCGAATGCTCTGCCAGTTGAGCTACGCGTCCATCGCGAACGCGCCGCCGGATCGGGCACATTCGGGTGCAGGTGTGGCACGAACCACGCCTTGACTACTGTACCACGCTTTTGGCTAGCCCGAGCGCGAGGTCTAGAGCCGCTAGCCCGCGAACTCGACGTGAGCGGGATGGGGGATGATGCCGCGCTGGTAGCCCATGTCGAGGATTTGGCGTATGGCCTGCTTGCCGTCGTCGCCGTAGTTGAGGGTGCGCTCGTTGACGTACATGCCGACAAAACGATTTGCCAGCGAAGGATCGAGGTCGCGGGCAAACTGCATCGCGTAGTCGAGCGCGTCCTTGCGATTGTCGAGCGCGTGTTGAATGCTGTCGCGCAGCGCCTGCGTTACCACCGCGTGGACCTCGGGACCGAGCGAACGGCGGATGGCGTTGCCGCCGAGAGGCAGCGGAAGTCCGGTCTGCTCGGTCCACCAAACGCCCAGGTCGAGGATCTTTTTCAGGCCGTCGCGAGCATAGGTCAGCTGGCCCTCGTGGATGATCAGGCCCGCCTCGAAGTCGCCGGCGAGCACTGCGGGGATGATTTGGTCGACGGGGACGGGGACGGTTTCGACCTCTGGCGCAAAGAGCTTCAGCGTGAGGTAGGCCGTGGTCAGTGTACCTGGAACGGCGATGCGGGTTCGGCGGATCTCGTCCAGGCTAAAAGCGCGTGGCGCCACGATCATGGGACCGTAGTTTTCGCCGACCGAGCCGCCACAGTTCATCAGGACATAGTTGTCCTGGAGATAGGGGTAGGCGTGAAAGCTGATGGCGGTGACGTCGTAGGTCTGTTCGGTCATCGCCTGGCGGTTGAGGGTTTCGATATCGGTCAGGGTGTGGCTGAACTTATAGCCTGGGATACGGACCTTGTTGGTCGCGAGGCCATAGAACATGAAGGCGTCGTCGGAGTCGGGGCTGTGAGCGATGGTGATCTCTCGTACCTGGGGCGGGGCAGCGATCATAAAGGGAACCAAAGTCCTACTGGAGCGAGCGTTTTTAACGACTCGGCACTGAAGAGAGCGACCGATACATGCCGGCAGCGATCATGATTTTGACAGCCTCCCCGGGTAGAAACGGGGCAACGGCTACGATCCATAGCGTGTGGAGGCTGATGGGATGGAGGTGCGCCAGCCACGCTGCACCCGAAAAGAACAGAACGAACGTTGCAAGGGTGCAAGCGACAGCGGCCCCGCGGAAGGGGCCAAGACGTCCGCGCAGCCGGGGAGCAAGGGACCCACAGATGGCCGCGACGGCGGGATAGGCGAGAAGGTATCCACCAGTTGGACTGAGCAACTGCAGCCAGCCGCCCGGTCCCGTGGAGCTGAATACGGGCAGACCCACGGCACCCTCAGCCAAGTAGGCGAGCATTGCAGCGGCACCGTCTACGGGGCCCAGAAACAGACCCACCGCCAGTACGGCCAACGGTTGCAGGGTGAACGGAACCGGCGTGAACGGTAGGGGCATGGCGACATGCGCCGCCAGCGCGACGATCAGCGTTGCCGCCAGGCCCGCGCAGAGGCGTCGCAAGCCTGGACGTACCAGAGCTTGCGACCGAGAGGAGGATAAGTATGCGGTGTGTGGCAGCATGAGTTAGCTCTGACGATCCGTCCCGTTTTGTGGGACGCGGTTGGACGCGGCGGGCTTCCGCGTGGACAGTGGCACCCTGTCGGAGGCGGTGACGAAAGCCGGGAAGAATGTGTCTGCTGACACGGCTGCCGGGCCGAGGCGGCGCTTATCGCGGACGTATCGCGCGGTAGCCAGGGTCGCCCAGGATAAGCAAGCCGCCGAGAGGAGAAGGACGCCAAAGAGCAGACGCATGGCTTAACATAGCATACCAAAAGCGGTGTATCCGAGCGGGCGTCCTTCCCTGGCGAAAGCAATGCGCGGCTATGCAACTAAGGGGGTGTGCATGGAAAGGTGCGGGATCTGCGTTTTTGTGTAGGAACTTCGATCTGCGGAGCGATACTACAATCGTCTAGCGAGGTCCTTGTGGCATTCCCGTCCCGAATCCTTGAACGCGGTCGCAGCTTGCCTACCTGGGCAGAGACCGAACACCCGCGTTTGGGGACCTGGCGCCGTAAAGCCGCAACGGGTATGGCCTGCGTGCTGGTCGTGGTGATGGGCTATGGCGTCATCTTTGGCCATAACGGGATTACTGCCTTCCAGCAAAAGCGACTCGAGGAGCAGCGCCTGCGTGAGCAGATGCAACTGCTGCAGCGAGAGAATACACGACTGCACGGGCACGTCGAACGCTTGCAGAACGATCCGGGAGCGATTGAGCACCAAGCGCGCGAAGAGCTGCACTACACGCGTCCCGGCGAAGTGATCTACACGCTCGGGCCGAGCGAACCGGCCACATCGATGCGCCCGCCTTCGCCACGCTGAGCCTTCTCGCATCTGCGCCAACGACTAGCTGACTTTTGCGTTGAATCGACCCCGCGCAAGGCTGCGCGTGCGGCGAGGTGCTATCTCTATTAGCGGAGGGCTCGCGGCCTGTGCTCGTGATGCTTGCGATGTGCGCTCCGGGAGAAACGCTATGTTGCGCATTGGAGTAGACCTGGGCGGAACCAAAACCGAGGCCATCGCGTTAGATGGGGACGGCCGGGAACTGAAACGGCTGCGCGTGCCGACTGCCCGCGACGACTATCAGGGCACCATCACCACGATCGTCGATCTTGTGCGCGTTGTTGAAGATGAGCTCGGCGAAAAGGGGACGGTCGGCGTGGGTATCCCAGGCACGATCATGGCAGCCACGGGCTTGGTGAAGAACGCAAACTCGATTTGGCTTAACGGCCAACCGCTCGCGCATGATCTGTCCAGGCTCCTTGATCGCGAAGTGCGCTGTGCCAACGACGCGAACTGCTTCGCAGTGAGCGAAGCCACTGACGGCGCTGGGGCAGGTGCCGGTGTTGTGTTCGGCGTAATCCTGGGTACAGGGTGCGGCGGCGGCCTGATCTGGCATGGTCGCGTCCACGCCGGGCCCAACGGTCTCGCGGGAGAGTGGGGCCACACGCCTTTACCCTGGCCGATGGTGGAGGAGGTGCCCGGGCCCGCTTGTTATTGCGGGCGCTCCGGGTGTCTGGAAACCTGGATCTCAGGCACTGGTTTTGAACGAGACTTCCAAAAACAGACGGGGGAAGCGCGACGCGGCCGAGAGATCATCGAAGCGATGCGACACGGCGATCGGCAGGCAGAAACAGCATTTAAGCGGCTTCAGAGCCGGATCGCGCGTGGTTTGGCTGTCGTGGTAGATCTTGTCGACCCCGACGTTGTCGTGCTGGGAGGCGGTCTGTCCAACACAACTGAACTGTACGGCGGCGAGCTGGAGCGGATCATCGCCACGTACACCTTCGGCGGTCATACCAAAACGCCGATTGTCAAAAACGTTCACGGAGACTCAAGCGGGGTCCGCGGCGCGGCGTGGCTGTGGCCGGCTTCTGCTCCTCAAGTGGAAAGCTGAGACAAGGGCAGGCCACCGTGAGGAACTATGGTGAGGTATAGCTGGTATCGGCGGATTTAAGCGTACTTGCGAAGCACCCCCAAAACTCTGCCCTGAATACTTACGTTCATTGCTGGTGCATAAATCGGGGACATCTCGGCGTTCGACGGCTGAAGACGAATCAAGCTTCCCTCGCGATAGAAGCGCTTCAACGTAGCGTCTGAGCCGTCCACCAAAGCGACAATGATCTCGCCTTCACGGGCGGTTCGTGTGCGCTCGACCAGGACGAAGTCGCCGGAGACGATGTGCTCATCGCGCATCGAGTCACCCTGCACCTCGAGTGCGAAGACATCCCGACTTCCGATGATGTCGTTTAGAGAGATCGTCTCTGCGGTTTCGATCGCCTCGACGGGGCGACCCGCGGCAATACGTCCCAAGAGCGGAAGGCGATCGCTACTGACCTTCCTTGTTGTCGTGCGTTGCGGCAGGACGTCGATGGATCGACTGCGGTTGTGGGCCCGTTGCAGCAGTCCCTTGCTCTGAAGATTCGTTACGTGCTTGTGAACGGTAGCTAGGGAGTTCAACCCCAGCCCAGAGGCGATCTCTTCGTATGAGGGCGAGTACCCGTTGCGCGCTGTAAACGAAGCGAGAAAGTCGAGCACCTCTTTTTGACGCCGTGTGATGGCCATAAACGCCATTCTAGCGAATAAAAGGCGAACTGCAACACACATCGGACCGGAATCTTTTCTGGCAAGAATCCCAAAACGGAACGTGCTCTCGGTCATTCCCATTTAGGGAAGGGTGGTGTCGCAATCTCGCAAAAAGACATTGCGAAGGCGAAGGATATACGAAATCTTAGGTGCAGGTCATTGACACCGGTGACCACACAAGAGCCTCGCTAAGAAGGAAACAGGAGAACAAAATGCGTACACAGAGCGTTGAACAAGAGAAGGCTGCGATGATCTTCGGTACCTCTTGCCCACAGTGGGCCTCAATCGAGAATCCGGAGATGCAGATGGCCGAGCAGTCGGACCTCGTCGCTTCGCAGGTGCTGGATGGCTCGCTGGGACTGAACCGGGACGAGTTGATTCTGAAGCACCTGCCCATGGTTCGTTTTGTGGCGAAACGCGTGAGCGAACGTATGCCGCAACACGTTGAACTCGATGACTTGATCTCCGCGGGGCTGGTTGGTCTGATCGACGCCGCTTCGAAGTTCGATGGGGATAAGCAAGTGCAGTTTAAGAGCTACGCACAGTTCCGTATCCGGGGAGCGATTCTGGATTCGTTGCGCGTTATGGACTGGAGCCCGCGGGAACTGCGCCGCAAGGGGCGCGCCATGGCCGAAGCCACCAGGGCTCTTTCAGCGAAGCTTGGCCGTGCGCCAGCAGACGCGGAGATCGCGGAGGAGATGGGGATCGATCTTCTTACACTTCAGCAAATGGTCGGCGAGATCAAGGGGTTAGAGGTAGGGAGTCTCAATGTGACGCGTACCGAGGAAGTCGGGGACGAAGAGTTGGATTTCGTGCCGGCTCCGGCCTGCGAGGATCCTCTCGCCCGCTTTATCAAAGGTCAGACACGGGAGCAACTCGCAGCAGCGATCGAGGCCTTGCCGGAAAAGGAGCGCCTTGTTTTGACCTTGTACTACTTCGAAGAACTGACGATGAAGGAGATTGGATTGACACTTGGCGTGGTTGAGTCGCGCGTGTCGCAGATTCGCAGCTCGGCCGTCTCCCGTCTCCGGACGCTTCTGGTGCGGCGTCCGATGCAGTCTTCCACTCACGTCACGCGGAAGCGCTTGAACTAAAACAAGGCAATGTTAATGAACACAATTTTAAGGAAGGGCTAAAGTTTTCCCAATACCTGCCGATGAGTAGATCAGGAGCGAAATTATGTTGTGGGAATCGAAGAGCGGACGGAAGTGCGCTGTTGTCACTGGGATAAGGCAAAGGGAGGTTGAGCGAACCAGAACGTTGAACCACGTCGATATGCAGGTTCGCATCCAGCGAGTGCAAGAGTTGCGTCTCGCGATTGCCAAAGGAACCTATGCCGTTCCCGTGGAGCAGGTTGCCGATAGCCTGCTTCGTTTCGCAAACGCGCATAGCAGACTGCAAGGTGCCATGTACCCTTAAGCACAGGAGCTTGCCGGGCCTGAAGGTAATCTGCGTCGGTGTGAGCGGGACTTAAAGGGAGATTAGGCTGCATGGGAGACTGGGTACGATTGAACACGGCGGATGGGCACGGTTTGGGGGCCTATGTCGCTCGGCCGGATGGAGCCCCAAAGGGCGGGCTCGTTGTGGTGCAGGAGATCTTCGGGGTGAACGCCCATATCCGCAGCGTGGTGGACGGGTTTGCTCGTGAAGGGTATGTTTCGATAGCGCCGGCGCTCTTTGATCGGATAGAACCTGGGGTGCAACTCACCTACACAAGCAAAGACATGCAGACGGCCTTCTCGCTGTATGGTCAGTTGAACCCCGAGATGGCACTGCTGGACGTGGCTGCGGCTTTTGAGCAGGTCCGAAGCGAGGGTAACGGGGTCGGCGTCCTGGGCTTCTGTTACGGCGGCCTGATGGCGTGGCTTTCAGCGACACGAGGGCGTGCTGCGGGTTTCGAGCCTAAGTGCGCGGTGGGCTACTATGCGGGCGGGATCGGGAAGGTCGCCGGGGAGCAGCCGCAATGTCCGGTGATGCTGCATTTCGGAGCTGAGGACAGCCACATCGGTACTGACCAGATCGAAGCGGTTCGGGCGGCTCATCCAGAAGCGGAAATGTTTGTGTATGAACACGCGGGGCACGCCTTCAACCGTGATGCTGATCCGAACAGTTTCAACCTGGAAGCCTCGCGACTCGCCCGGCAAAGAACACTGGCCTTTCTTGAGCGGAACATCGGCTAATTTGGGCTGGCCAAGAGGAACTGTTGAGGAGCAGCGCAGCCACCAACATGGTATTCTTTGTGCTGGACACTGAGAGAAGTGACTAGAGTATAAAGAAACAGGAGCAAGTAACGCCGTGTTGGCACCTGCAAAGAAGATCGAGATTATCACTACTTACCGCACTCACGACTCGGACACTGGAAGTCCCGAGGTCCAGATTGCGATCCTATCCGAGCGCATCGGTGAACTGACCGAGCATTTCAAGGCACATAGGAAGGACCATGGATCTCGTCGCGGTCTCTTGATGCTGGTCTCCAAACGTCGTCGTCTCCTTGACTACCTCAAGACGACAGATTCGGACCGGTATCGCGAAGTGATCGGCAAGTTAGGCATTCGCAAGTAGAGCGTTGCGGTTGTGCGCTGGCCGGCTGCGGAGAGTGAATTTGATCGCAAGCCTGCTCACGGCGTGCCGGCCAATGGTCGTTTTCACCCGGCAGAGAAGTGCGAACGAGCTCACGCGACTGAATTTCGCGTTGCACCGATGGGCCGCCCGGTAACGGGCCCGCGTGTGCGGAGTGCATCTTCGCCACGTGGCTGGATTGAACGGATAGAGAGCAGAGGATGAGCGATGCAAGACATCACAGTTGAGCTTGCGGGTGGCAAGCAGATTCGATTCGAGACTGGCAGGATGGCCAAGCAGGCTTCCGGGGCCGCACTGGTGACTAGCGGCGATAATGCCGTTCTCGCGACAGCGGTCGCGTCACCTGACCCGAAAGAGGGTATAGATTTCTTTCCGCTCACCGTGGAATATCGCGAGTTTACGTATGCGGGTGGGCGTATCCCAGGTGGTTTCATCAAACGTGAAGGCCGACCGAGCGAGAAGGAAATTCTCACAAGTCGTCAGATTGACCGTCCCATCCGGCCCCTGTTCCCGGAAACCTTTCGTAACGAGACGCAGGTAGTTGCCTTTGTGTACTCAGCGGACCGTGAAAACGATCCGGATGTGTTGGGTATCAATGGGGCGAGCTGTGCGCTGGCACTGAGCGATATCCCGTTCCATGGCCCAGTCGGAGCCGTGCGTGTTGGCATTGTGGACGACCAGTTTGTCGTAAATCCTAGCTACGCGGAACGCCTGGCGAGCAAGTTGAACATTATGGTGGTGGGCACGGAAGAAGGCATCACGATGATCGAGTCCGGCGCGCGCGAGATCGCGGAGGATCGTGTTGTCGACGCCATCGAGTTTGCACATGACGAGATCAAGAAAATCGTCGCGGCGATCAAGGACCTTGTGACACGGGCAGGAAAGCCCAAGCGTCGGGTAGCCGAGGCGGAGTTGGACCAGGCGTATGCCGATCAGCTTGCAAGCAAGGTTGGCGATCGTCTGAAAGAGGCCTTGGATACGCAGAAAAATCCGAAGTTCGAGAGCTACGCGAAGGTGCGTGAGCTGAAGGACGTACTGAAGCGTGAGCTTCCGGAAGGGCAGCCTGAAGCCGGCAAGAAGCTGTCGAAGTATCTTGAACTGCTACGCGAGAAGATCTTTCGCGATCAGGTTTTGCAGGATCGTATCCGACCTGACCATCGCGCGTTCGACGAGATCCGAAGGATATCGATTGAGACGAACGTGCTTCCACGGGTGCATGGCTCCGCACTGTTTACGCGTGGCGAGACGCAGGCGCTGGTGTCGGCAACGCTTGGGACGGGAGATGATGTCCAGCGGGTTGAGACCTACGAGGGCGAACAGAAACGCCGTTTCATGTTGCATTACAACTTCCCGCCCTTTTCTGTGGGCGAGGTAGGGCGCATGACGGGCGTTGGTCGCCGGGAGATCGGTCACGGTGCGTTGGCGTGGCGAGCTCTCGAAGCGGTGCTGCCGAGCGAAGAGGAGTCGCCTTATACCCTTCGTGTTGTTTCGGACATCTTGGAGTCGAACGGATCCTCGTCCATGGCTACCGTTTGCGGCGCGTCGCTAGCGTTGCTACAGGCTGGTATCAAGCTGAAGGCGCAGGTTGCCGGTGTGGCCATGGGCCTGGTGAAGGAAGGCGAGAACTATGCCATTCTTACCGACATTGCCGGAGCAGAGGATCACTATGGCGACATGGACTTCAAGGTAGCAGGAACGCGGAACGGGATCACCGCGTTGCAGATGGATATCAAGATCATGGGAATCACGCCGCAGATTATGCGTGAGGCTCTGGAGCAGGCGCGGCGGGGCCGCATGTTCCTCTTGGACACCATGGACGAGGTCATCTCTGCACCGAATCAGGAGACCTCGAAGTATGCGCCACGGATCCATACGTTGCAGATCCCAACGGACAAGATTCGTGACCTGATTGGGCCGGGCGGCAAGGTCATTCGCGGCATCATCGATGCGACAGGCGTGAAGATCGATGTGGAGGACACGGGACGCGTCAATGTGGCCTCAAGCGATGCAGAGGGGCTGAGCAAGGCGATTCAGATGATCAGTGATCTGACGGCGGTTCCTGAAGTGGGCAAGACCTACCTTGGAAAAGTCGTACGGTTAGCCGAGTTTGGCGCTTTTGTTGAGATCTTCCCGGGTACGGATGGACTGCTGCACGTTTCTGAAATTGCCGAACATCGCGTCAAGGACGTCAAGGATGAATTGCGTGAGGGCGATCAGGTCTTGGTGAAAGTCCTTGCCATTGAGGGCAATCGCATTAAGCTGAGCCGTAAGGCGGTGCTGCGGGAGCAGCGCGCCAAGCTCGGTCTGCCTGAGGTGCCGGAGAGCAGCCAAGAGGTTGGCCGTGGTCGCGATGATCGAGGTGAGCGTGGCGGTCGGAGTGATCGCGGGGATAGGGCGGAGCGGGGTGAGCGCACAGAGCGTTCAGCGCGTGCCCCCCAACCCGAGCCGGTTGTTCCCGAAGAGACCATCACCATCTCTGGGGGTGCGGATACCTTCGACGACGACGACTTTGAAGGGGACGAAGAAGGCACGGAGGAAGGTGAGCTTGTAGCGACTACGCCGGGTGAGGGTGCACGGACGCCTTCGGGCGATGGTCGGCCTCAAGGCACCGTACGCCGGCGTCGTCGTCGGAGCCGCCGACCCGGCGGAAGTGGTAGTGGGAGCGCGGCACCGGCCGGAGGCACGCGCTAGCGTGTAAACGATCGTAAAAGGCCGCGCCTGCTCAAGGCGCGGCTTTTTTTTGGGACGGTGCGGGGATGAGGCTGAGCTGGCTTAAGACAGAGGGCCGGGGCGGCGTGAGGCGGTCTGTGCTGAACTTTGCGCTGCTCACGGCTCTGTGTCTTTCGATGGGCAGCCGATGGCTTGTCGACGATGCCTACCCCGCGGCGGCATCCACATTACAGTCCCAGGCACTTGGGGCAGCCGTCGTTGCCGTGCTGTGCGGGGCTTGGGCGGGTGTCCGTCGATGGCGAGGTGTCGTCGCTGCACGGTCCGTTGCAAGGTCGGCCATCGGGCGCGTTCTAGGGACGGTGCTGGTAGTGGCCGGGGCTTCCTCGGCAAGCGTGATGGCGGGTCGGCATCTTACGGCTGGGTACGCGACGCTGGCCCTGGCACTCACGCCTGTGGTGGTTATCGTGGTTTGTGGGGCGATCGATGATGGGGCAAAAGGCGACCCGATGCGGATGCTTTGGCCTGGGTTATGCGGAATGGCAGGTCTGCTGACACTCCTGCCGATACCCGCCTTTAAGGATTTGCGTCCTTGGTTGGCCTTGGGTGCAATGCCGATCCTTATGGGCCTGGGCGGGTCCTTGCTGAAGGGAAAGGGCACGAGCGAGGACGTGCGGAGTTCGCAAGGCACTATGTGGATTTGGAGTCTGGGATGCTTGTTGGCGGGAGCGACCTTGTTAGGCTTAGGTGTAGGGCGACCGGGTTATGGACGGAGCGGGCTTCCGTTTGGGGCTGGTTTGCTGGACGGGTGGAATGTCGCCTTGACGTTGCTGACGCTGGATCGTTTGGGGGCGGCAGGTTGGAGCACGCAGTTCTTCTTGGTTCCGCTCGTCGCGATTGTGGAAAGTGCGTTGCTGATGCGACCGATGTTGGATGTTCGGACCTGGATCGGGCTGGGTCTTTTGCTGTTCGGCGCGACCCGAATCCTTCTTCCCGGTGAAGACTCATCCTCACGAGTGTCGGTGCTGCGGCAGTGAGGTACCGGGAAGGTGACTGCAGAATTTGGGGGAGGGCGCTGAAATTTGTACACTGAAGCCTATGGCAGCTTCCATGTACATCGTGGTGGAGGGGGACGACCCTGGGTTCGACACCTATGTGAATGGCCGATCTCTTGCACGGCAGGAGGCGGCGGTGGAGCGTTTGGCGCACACGTTGGGGGTGCAACCGCTGCTGGAGTTTTTCTCCGCTGACGAGAACTCGATGGCGTTGCTGATTGAGGAGGGCGCGGGCAATGCGGATCTGCTACATCGCTTGCCGCCGCCGCAGTGGTATCGCCCTCAGGATGGGCTGAATACGGTGTGCGGTTTGATCGAGGCCCTGGAGCAGGAGCCCCGCCGACTGGGTAAAGAGGGCGCGGCGGTGCTGAGCGAGTTGATGGAGTACCAGCGTGTACTGCGCAAGGCCGCAGAGCGCGGGCTGCGGTGGCATATCGCGTTTAGCTGGCGATAAGGGCGTCTAACGCCAGCTAAACGCCATCTAGGCTAGAAGCTTTGGGTGGGCTGGGGCGTCTGCGCCGAGGCTGACGTTGCAGGAGCGGCAGCAACTGCGGATGCGGACGCGCTGTTCGCGCCTAGACCGATTTTGTTCAACGCACGCGAGTCTGGGACGAATTTGGTCTGCCATCCGTTATCGGACTGAAGTTTTTGCATGGCGGCGATCGAGGACGCGTCCCAAGCGCCGGTGGGCTCGCCGGTGAGGTAGCCGCGCTGGATGAGAGCCGATTGGATTTCGGTGGCGCGCTCGGAGCTGATGCCGCTGTAGGTCGCGTGCTCGATGATGCGACTCGCGTGCGCCGAGCGCGTGGAGGTTGAACGCCCGACGATGGCGTGTGCCGAGGTATGCCGATGGGTTCGAACGGTAGCGGAGGCGAAGGGGCAGAGGAGCAGGCCGACAGCGGCGAACGACAGGGTGGAGGATCGAAAGATCAAGTCGAAGACCTCTTGCGAAGATGAAGATCGGCCGGGCTAGCCGAACTGATGTGTGTCAGATTACTCCACGCAGATGGGGTCGGCAACGGCCCATGCCACGAAAGACGTATAGCTTTCGACACTAGGGACAAAGAGAATCGGTGCGCCCGTTTGAGCGCACCGACTGTTGTGCAGCGACGTGGTTACTGTAGCGTTCCGCCGTAGAGGGTTTCGCCGCCGGACGGATTGCGGGGATCGCGAACGGCGAAGACTACGTCGTCGCCGTTTTTCAGGCCGGAGACGATGGCACGGTAGTCGGCCTCGTTGGCGACGGGCTTGCGGTTAATGGCGGTGATGACGGCACCGGGAACCACCCCGATTTCTTCTGCAAAGGAACCGGGCCGCACGGCGGTGATAACAACGCCGCCGTGGATGCCAAGCTTGGAGGCCTGGACAGCCGGTACAGCTTGAACGGTGATGCCCAGCTTGGTTTGGCCGGCGTCACTCTGTTCGGGCGTGGTGTCTTCCTGGTTGTTGTCGCGGTCTGCAAAGAGCTTAACGCGATCGGCGATGCCGACCTCGGCGGTCTGCTGCTTGCCCTCGCGCAGGTAGCCGATCCGTACCGTGGAACCCGGTGCCCGGTCAGAGATGATCGCGACGAGTTCATCGCCATCCTTGACCGGTTTGCCGTCGATCGAGGTAATGATGTCATCCGGCTTGAGGCCGGCCTTGGCTGCCGGCCCGTTTGGCGTTATGGTGGCTACGCGAACGCCCCCGTTCGCGTAGCCGTAGACGCGGCTTACGGCGGAGTTCTGCCCTGGCTGGAAGGAGATGCCGATGGAGCCGCGGGTGACCTTGTGGCTGGGTCCGATGAGCTGGTTGTAGACGCGAGCGAGGATGTTGGAGGGCAGCGCGAAGCCGACGCCCTCGGAGCCTGCCGCGCTGGTGTAGATGGCGGTGTTCATACCGATGACCTGGCCGGCCATGTCGACCAGCGGACCGCCGGAGTTGCCGGGGTTGATGGCAGCATCGGTCTGGATGAAGCGCTGGAACTGACCTGCGTCGCGCGAGCCCTCGGGGCCCTGCTCGAGGTTGGAGCGGTTGACGGCGGAGACGATGCCGGCAGAGACGGTCTTGGACAGGCCGAAAGGACTACCGATGGCCAGCACCCAATCGCCGACTTGCGCACCCTCGGAGTTGCCGAGCTTAATGGTGGGCAAGGGCTGCGGGCTATCGATCTTGATGACGGCGATGTCGGTGGAGGGGTCGGTGCCGACGACGTGGGCGGGACGGCCCTCGTCCGTGGCGTTGTCGGGGTCCGTGGAGAGCTTGACGTAGATGCGGTCAGCCTTATCGACGACGTGATTATTGGTGATGATGTAGCCGCGTGGATCGACGATGAAGCCGGAACCGAGTGCACGCCGCGTGCCTTGATCCTGCTGGCCGCCGCCGCCACCGCCGCCTCCGAAGAAGCGGTTGAAGAAGTCCTGCATGTCGTTGCCGTCGCCACCGTCACCGTCCGGGTTGGGCAGGGCGCGTCGGCCCCCACGACGACCGGGGGTGGCGGGCTGCTGTTTCGGCGTGGACTCGGTATTGATGTTGACCACGGCCGGCCCGACCTGCTTGACGATGCCCGAAAAGCCGTTGGAAAGGGTGACTGGGTTGGGGATGGTCAGGGGG
>CAXTLD010000018.1:0-49913 GCA_964245045.1 uncultured Acidobacteriaceae bacterium
CCCTGCACGTCCTCAGCCTTCACCCCCTCAACCTCATACTTCCCACTCCAACACAATCCCCGCCTTCCCCGCCTCAACTCGTCCGATCACGCCTGCTGCCGGGTACCCCGCCTCGCGCAAGGCCTCGACCAGCCCCTCCGCCGCGCTCGCCCCTACCGACATTAAGAGTCCTCCTGCCGTCTGCGGGTCATACACCAACGTCCGCAAGCCGTCCCGCATCGCGAGCCCCGCAGCCTCCTCCACCACGCATCCCGCATAGTCCCGATTGGCCAACAACCCGGCCGGCACACACCCCAACGCAACCGCCTCCAGCGCCCCCGGCAGCACCTGGATCGCCGCGCCGTTCACCCGCAGCCGCACCCCGCTGCCGAAGGCCATCTCTCGCGCGTGCCCCATCAGGCCGAACCCCGTCACGTCGGTCATCGCGTGGACCTCGAACTCCGGCCGCACCGCCACCTCCGCCGCCACCCGGTTCAGCGTCGTCATGGACGCCACGGCCGCCTCCACCCACGCCGGCTCGGCCTTGCCCTGCTTCAGCGCCGTCGTGATGACGCCCGTCCCCAGCGCCTTGGTAAACACGAGCGCGTCCCCCGCCCGCGCCCCCGTGTTCGTCAACACCCGCGCCGGGTCGACCAGTCCCGTCACCGCATAGCCGAACTTGATCTCCGCATCCCGCACACTATGGCCGCCCACCACCACGCAGCCGGCTGCCTCCATCACGCTCAAGCCGCCGCGCAGTATCTGCTCCAGCACCTCCATGTCGCCGTCCTGCGGAAAGCACACCACCGCCAGCGCTGTCAGCGCCCGCCCACCCATCGCATACACGTCGCTGAGCGCATTGGTCGCCGCAATGCGCCCGAATACGAACGGGTCGTCCACCATCGGCGTGAAAAAGTCCACCGTCTGCACCAGCGCCTGCGTCTCGCTGAGCCGATACACCCCCGCATCGTCCGAGGTCTCAAACCCGACCAACAGGTTCGGGGCGTTCTGCCGAGGCAACCGCCCCAACACCGCTTGCAGCGTCCCCGGCGCCAGCTTGCTCGCACACCCACCCGCCTTTACCTGCTGGGTCAGGCGCACCGGCTCGCTACACTCACGATCCGTGCCCACAAGCTCCACATCCGCAATAGGTGCCATGCATCTTATAGATGCTGCCCTGCGCCCCCTGTCGTCAACACCGCAGCGACGGGCGTCATCAAGGAAGCGCTTAGGACCCGGTGGTCCTCCCGGTCTTCAAAACCGGCGGTCGTCCGTCAAGGGCAACGGTGTGTTCGACTCACACGCGCCTCCGCCATCCCACCCTAGCGTTGGCGTCCCGCGGACAGAAACTCCGCAGGCGGCCTTACCTGTCCGCCAACGCCAGGTTGAGCTCCAGCACGTTCACCCGCGGCTCGCCCAGCAACCCAAACTGCCGCGGCGTCACATGCGCGGTCACCAACGCGCGCACCGCATCCTCCGGCAGCCGGCGTTCCCGTGCCACCCGGGGCACCTGATACAGAGCCGCCGCCGGTGTGATATCCGGGTCTAACCCGGAGCCGGACGCGGTCACCAGATCCACCGGCACCGGCCCGCCCGCGCCCTCGGTCGCCACGCTGGCCTTGACTCGATCCACCAGCGCCTGATTCGTCGGCCCCAAATTCGACCCAGACGATGCACCAGCGTCGTAGCCAGTCCCCGCCGCCGACGGCCGGCTATGGAAGAAGCCCGGTCCCGTGAATGGCTGCCCGATCAACCGCGATCCCACTACCGCGCCGTTTCGGACCAGGAGCTCGCCATCGGCCTTGTTCCGCGACGCGATCTGCGCCATCCCCGTCACCAGCAGCGGATACACCAGCCCAAACAACACCGCCGTCACCACCGTATACACACACGCAATCCGCAATGTCTTCGTCATCACAAACTCCCTCACGCCAGATGCAACGCCGTGATCAGCATGTCGATCACCTTGATCCCCAGAAACGGCACAATCAGCCCGCCCAGGCCATACACGAGCAGGTTGCGCCGCAGCATGCTTGCGGCCGACATCGGCTTATAGCTCACCCCGCGCAGCGCCAGCGGAATCAGCGCAATGATAATTAGCGCGTTGAAGATAACCGCCGATAACACTGCCGACTCCGCGTTGTGCAGCCGCATGATGTTCAGCGCCTGCAGCACCGGAAACACACCCGCGAACATCGCCGGGATGATCGCAAAGTACTTCGCCACATCGTTCGAGATGGAGAAGGTCGTCAGCGCGCCGCGCGTCATCAGCAGTTGCTTGCCGATCGCCACCACCTCGATCAGCTTGGTCGGGTTCGAGTCCAGATCGACCATGTTGCCGGCCTCTTTCGCCGCCTGCGTCCCAGAGTTCATCGCCACGCCGACGTCGGCCTGTGCCAGCGCCGGCGCGTCGTTGGTGCCGTCCCCCGTCATCGCCACGAGTTTGCCGTTGGCCTGCTCACGCTTAATCAGGTCCATCTTGTCCTTGGGCTTGGCCTCGGCCAAAAAGTCGTCCACGCCCGCCTCACGCGCAATGGCCGCCGCGGTCAGCGGGTTGTCGCCGGTGATCATGACCGTGCGAATGCCCATGGCACGCAGCTGCTCGAACCGCTCCTTCATCCCGCCCTTCACCACGTCCTTCAGGTGAATGACGCCCAGCGCACGCCCGTTCTCCGCCACCACCAGCGGCGTTCCGCCGCTCTTGGCTACGGTCTCCACAGTAGCGCGCAGCTCAGGCGGCATCTGCGACCCATGCTCTTGCAGATAGCGTTCGATCGCGTCCACGGACCCTTTGCGAATGCTCCGTCCATCCACCTCGATGCCGCTCATCCGCGTTGTCGCCGAGAACGGAATGAACTCCGCGTTCAGTTGCCCCAACTCGCGCCCGCGCAGGTTGTAGCGCTCCTTTGCGAGCACCACCACCGACCGGCCCTCCGGCGTTTCATCGGCCAGCGACGACAGCTGCGCCGCATCGGCCAGCATCTGCTCGGTGACTCCCGTCACCGCGAGGAACTCCGCGGCCTGACGGTTGCCGATCGTGATCGTCCCCGTCTTGTCCAGCAGCAGCGTGTTCACGTCACCCGCGGCCTCCACCGCTCGGCCAGACGTTGCCAACACATTGTGCTGCACCAGCCGATCCATGCCCGCAATGCCGATCGCTGAAAGCAGACCGCCGATGGTCGTCGGGATCAGACACACCAGCAACGACACCAGCACAAAAATCGTCTGCGGCGCGCCCGAGTACACCGCAAACGGTTGCAACGTCACCACCGCCAGCAGAAAGATGATCGTCAACCCAGCCAGCAGGATGTTGAGCGCAATCTCGTTCGGCGTCTTCTGCCGCTCCGCGCCTTCCACCAGCGCGATCATCTTGTCCAGGAACGTCTCGCCCGGGTTCGACGTGATGCGCACGGTGATCACATCGCTCAGCACCCGTGTCCCACCCGTGACCGCGGACCGGTCGCCGCCCGCCTCGCGGATCACCGGCGCCGACTCTCCCGTGATCGCCGACTCATCCACCGACGCCACGCCTTCAGTCACCTCGCCATCGCCGGGGACCATCTGACCCGCTGTCACGCGCACCACATCACCCGCGCGCAGCTGCGAACTCGGCACCTCCACCACGTTGCCCTTTTCGAGCTTGTACGCAGTCGTCTCCGACTTCGCTTGCCGCAGCGCGTCAGCTTGCGCCTTGCCGCGGCCCTCAGCCATGGCTTCGGCGAAGTTGGCAAACAGCACCGTGAACCACAGCCATAACGTAATCTGCAGATCGAACCGAAAGTGCCCGCGACGTGACACGACATCGCTGATCAGCAAAACGGTCGTCAGCACGCTGCCGATCTCGACGACAAACATGACAGGGTTGCGCATCATCGTGCGCGGGTTCAGCTTGGCCAGCGCATCCATTGACGCGCGGCGAACAATCTTGCGGTCAAACAGCGACCGGCGTTTCCCTTGGTTGGCCATGGTGTGTTCTCTTTCATTTCTCAGCCGGTCTGTGCGCAGTCGCATCGCGGTACGCCGAAGCAGCTCAATCTCGGAGGTCGTGTCAGAAGGCATGACCGGCCCCTAGCAACAGGTGTTCCAGCACAGGGCCGAGCGACAGCGCGGGGAAGAAGGTCAGCGCGCCCACAATCACGATTACGCCCGTAAGCAACACCGTAAACAGCGGCGTCGTAACTGGGAATGTGCCCGCCGAAGCCGGGACAACTTTCTTCCCGGCGAGGTGGCCTGCAATCGCCATCATCGGAATCAGCATCATGAATCGGCCGAAGAACATCGCTATGCCAAGCGTGTAGTTGTACCAGTGCGTGTTGGCGTTCAGCCCTGCAAACGCAGAGCCGTTGTTGCCCGTCGCCGAGGTATACGCATATAGGATTTCGCTCAGCCCATGCGGCCCCTGGTTGGCCAGGCTCGACAACCCAAGCTTTGGCAGTAAGATCGTCAGCGCGGAAAACGTAAGGATGATCATGGGAAAGATCAGCAGGTACAGCATCGCCATCTGCACGTCATACGCTTCGATCTTTTTGCCCAGATATTCTGGCGTTCGTCCCACCATCAGGCCTGCGATAAACACCGCGAGCACCACAAACACCAGCATGCCGTAGAGCCCCGCGCCGACGCCGCCGAACACGATCTCGCCCAGCAGGATGTTCACCATCGGCACCATGCCGCCCAGCGGCGTGAAGCTGTCGTGCATGCTGTTCACGGCGCCACAGCTCGCATCGGTGGTCACGGTGGCAAACAGCGCGGAGTTCGCGATGCCGAAGCGAACCTCTTTGCCTTCCATGTTGCCGCCGGTCTGGTTCGCCGTGACTTGCGCGTTCACGTTGTGCAGCAACGGATTGCCGTGGGCCTCCGCCCAGTAGCACGTCAACGTGCCCGCAAACCACAGGACCACCATTGCCGCCAGAACCGCCCATCCGTGCTTCGGCGACCCAACCATCTGCCCCAGCGCCACCGTCAGTCCGGCTGGAAGGAGAAAGATCGACAACAGCTGAAGGAAGTTCGAAAGCGGCGTCGGGTTCTCAAACGGATGTGCGCTGTTGGCGTTAAAAAAGCTGCCGCCGTTGGTGCCCAGCATCTTGATGGCTTCCTGCGACGCCACCGGTCCTTGTGCGATCGTTTGCGTCGTCACCGTCGATGTTTTACCGTCGCTGCCGGTGACCTTCTGCGTTTCCACCAGCTTGGCCGTGTCGTAAGGCTTCAGATTTTGCACTACGCCCTGCGACACCAGAGCAAGCGCAAACACGATCGAGATCGGCAACAAGATCCACAGCGATCCACGCGTGAGGTCGACCCAAAAGTTGCCGAGTTTGTCTGTTTCGCGCCGCGCGATGCCGCGCACAAACGCAATCGCCAGCGCCATACCAACCGCGGCCGACCAGAAGTTGTGCGTCGCGAGCCCGAGCATCTGCGTGAGATAACTCATCGTGGACTCGGGCGCATAGGCCTGCCAGTTTGTGTTGGTGGTGAAGGAGATTGCCGTGTTCCAGGCCAGCGCTGATTCAACCCCGGGCAAGTGCTGCGGGTTGAACGGCAGCAGTGCCTGCGCGCGTTCCACCAGGTACGTCAGCAGCAACGTAGCCGCACTAAAGACGAGCATGGCGACGGTGTATTCCGTCCAACGCATCTCTGCCGCTGGATCGATGCCCGTCACCCGATACAGCAACCGCTCACACGGGGCGAGCACCGGGTCCAACCACGTGCGGCGGCGCTCAAACACCGCGGCGATATAGCTGCCCATCGGCTTGGCTAGCAAGAGCACAAGCGCGATGAACAAACCGATTTGCAGCCATCCATTCAGAGTCATGGGCGTAACGTCTTCCTTAAAACTTTTCCGGACGCAATAGCGCGTACACCAGATAAACCAATAATGCGATCGAGATCAACAGCACAAGGAGGTTCAAAATCATGACCGTTTCCCTTTCAATTGATCGCACGCTTCGACATAGGCTAACGCCAGAGCGAACGCCGCAAGCACCCCAACCACTGCAACAATGTCCAGCATGTTCTTCCTTTCCACTAGCCACTAAGCATTAAGCACTAGAAGTGATAGGTGATGTCGCCGGCCACAACGAACTGCGTCTTCTTCGTGCCGAGATCATAAGCCGCAAGGTTGTACGAGTGCTCCAAACGGATCTCGGGACGGAACAACACCGTTGAACCGATCCAGTGCCCGTAGCTGATTAAGTGCTCGCTGTATTTGGTCGCGTAGCCGGTGCGCTGACCCTTGATGTCGTCGACGAACTCGTTGCGGATAGACAGGTAGTTGTGCGTGTTGATCTTCTCTTCCACGTAGTTGACGACCGCCACCTCCGGCGCAAAGCAACGCTGCTTGCCGACGGCGCAGAAGGCCCCATTTGCGCCCGTCTCGGTCGGCACGGGATTGGCCACATTGCCTGCAACGTTGGGCACGTTGCGCTCGTACATGTACCAGGTCTCGGTATCCATGTGCCAACGCGAGTTGAACACGTGATACCACGTCTCGTAATAGCTCTGGAGGTTGTTGTACGCGTAGTTGCCATCGTTGAAGCTGTTGGCCACGGTGTACAGCGCATCCTTGCCCTGGTGCCACGTGTAGTCCACACCCACGGTGCCGGTCGGCTTGCGGTCCGGCGTCCAGAGCGCCACGTCGTTGCCGTCCGAAAAACCGGTCTGCAACAGCCAGTGATCGGATAACTTGATCGACGCCACGATACCCGTTTGTGTGTACGGATCCACCGTGTACAGCAACGAGTGCGAGTAGGTGTAATTGTTCGGCGCCAGTTGCGCTTCAATGTCCGGCAAGGAGATGTAACGGCCCGCACGAATGTTCATGCCCTTCGCCACATGCGGGAAGTACACATCGACGTAGTACATCACCGGGTCGTAGCCGTACTCGTGATTGCGCGCGAGTAGCTGCTGCGAGAAGACGCCCTTGCTGGTGGTGTAGCGGTAGTCTTGCCCATAAAGATTGGCGAAGCGAAAGCCCCAGTCCACGTGATCCGTTTGCACCTCGTCGGGAAGTCGCTCGATGTACAAGACCTCCTGATCCGGAATGACGCGATTGGGGTTGTAGTAGTACGCCGCCGGTGCATTCGCCCCATCGCCCTTGTTCGAGGTCGATACATTGAACCCGCCATTGAACCAACCGTAGATCTTGGTGCGGCTCTTGTTCCCATTGATCGCCTGCATCAGGATGTAGGTCTGCGTGTCGGGCGCGCCGATCGTCGGCGTTCCACCGACGGAAAAATCCGAGCCGGGAAACGGGGGCGAATCCAGCGGCGCGGGATACCCACGACGCACAGGCTGGGTCGGCTCCGCAGGCACAGGTGTCGCGGCGGTACCGGTGACCGGTTCGGTGGTGGTAGGCGCAGGCGTGAGCGACGGCGTCCAGTCCGCCTTATAGGCCTCGCCCAACCGCTGGAAGAAATTGCCTTGCGGCGGAGCCACAGCCGCGGGCGCGGCCGGGTTGTTGCTGGTACTGCCGCTGCTATTTTGCGACGACTGCGCCATCACAGCACCGGCTGCAGTCAAGTGAAGAAAAGCAAAGCAAACAAACTTACAGGCACGTAAACCGGCGAACATGTTCCAAACGACCTCCCTTGTAGTAGGCCGCCAATGCCCGTTGGAAGTCCGTAGAGAAGACGTTAAGAAACCGTAAGTTCAGGCTCCGCGGTCGGCTGAAAGCGATACCCCACCCACGGCTCACTCTGGATGTACTTCGGTCCTTCCCCAGACTCGATCTTCTTGCGCAGCGCCGCCACCAACACGCGCAGGTACTCCGGCTGATCCTGCTTGCCCGGCCCCCACACGGCGCGCAACAACACCTTGTGCGTGAGGACGCGTCCGGGCGCGCGCGCAAATTGCACCAGCAGATCGAACTCCTTGGGAGTCAGGTGAACGGCCGCACCGCGCACGGTGACACTGTGCGCATCGCTGTCGATCACAAAATCCCCAAGCTCCAAACGTGTCGGCATTTCGTCCGGCGGTGGCAGCCGTCGCAGCTGCGCTCGCACGCGCGCAAGCAGCTCGGGCATGCTAAACGGCTTGGTCAGGTAGTCGTCCGCACCCTCGTCCAACGCCTTCACTTTCATGGCATCGGCGTCGCGCACGCTCAACACGATGATGGGCGTCAGTGCCTCCGACCGGATCGCCTGCGTCAACGCCAGACCATTCATCTCTGGCATTGCTAGATCGGTGATGATCAGGTCGGGCCTGTCCGCGCGAAAGCGCTCCAGCGCTTCAACCCCATTGCTCGCGACGAATACCTCGTACCCGCTGCTCTGCAACGCCGCGCGCAACATTCGCGTGATCTGGCGCTCGTCATCCACCACCAAAATGCGATTCAATGCCTCTCCTGTGTCACGATGTGGAGGTCCACGTGCGGCGCTTCGGACATGAATTTTTGTATCGCAAAGTAATACATATAGCTGCGCAAACCACCGACCGCGGATCGCCCTACGATGGCCTGTGTGATGCGGTTGTCGCGAATAAACGTCGCCGTCGTTCGCGCCGTGTCCGCACCCATCAAGGGCACCACGGCAGCGCCAAGGTTGCGGGCAAACTGCAGGCTCGCGTCCAATGTCCGCTTCGCTTCAGGCTGGTTGTCCCGCGCGCTCGCGACATGCAAGACGTAGAGCTCGGCATCCAGCGCCTCGGCCAACCGCGCCCCGCGCGCAATCAGATCTCGTGCTTGCGGACCCGAGCTGATACACACGGCTACCTTTTCAGAGACCGACCAATGCGCACCCAATTTCTTGCGCCGGACATAATCGTCCAGGTTGCGATCTACCGCGCGCGTCACCCGCTGCAATGCCATCTCTCGCAACGCGATCAAATTGCCACGGCGGAAGAAGTTCGCGAGCGAGCGCTCCACACGCTCCATTGGATAGATGTCACCTCGGCGCATGCGCGTCACCAGCGCCTCCGGCGTCAGATCGCTGATGACAATCTCCTCGGCGCGATCCAGCACCCAGTCCGGAACCTGTTCTCGCACACTGATACCTGTGAGTGATTGCACGCGGGGCGCCAAGCTCTCCACGTGCTGAATGTTCACCGTGCTCAACACGTCAATGTTGTGCTCCAGCAGATACAGCACATCTTCATAGCGCTTAGGAAACCGGCTCCCTTCGATGTTGGTGTGTGCGAGTTCATCCACCAGCACTACCTGCGGCATGCGGGCAAGAATGGCCTCCACCGACATCTCCGTGAACAGGGTCCCCTTGTAGTCGATCTCGCGCCGCTCGACCTGCTCCAGTTTCGCCGCCAGCTCTGCGGTGCCCGCGCGGCCGTGCGTTTCCACAATGCCGATCACCACGTCTTCGCCGCGACTGCGCCGACGGATTCCCTCGCTCAGCATGCTGAACGTCTTGCCCACGCCGGGCGCGTAACCGAGAAACACTTTGAAACGCCCGCGCTGCTTCTCGTTTTCGGTGCTCAGGAGCCAGTCTTCCGGTGTCTTCGTCGTTTCGCTCACACGTACAATACCCCTCATGCACTCGCGCCGAGTCTTCACGATCACCCGATGGGTTCTCGCATTTGGCGCTCTGGCGGGAATTGTACTTGTCTATCGTCTTTGGCTCCACGTCAACCCCACAACCGTCGCGCTTTCGTTGCTGCTGCTCATCCTTGTGCTCGCTGCCGAGTGGGGCTTGCGCTACGCCCTCGTCGTCTCGTTGCTTGCCACAGCCTGTTACAACTTCTTCTTCTTGCCGCCCATCGGCACGTTCACCATTGTCGACCCGCAAAACTGGCTCGCCCTCTTCGCCTTTCTGTTTACCGCCGTTGTCGCGAGCCGGCTTTCGCATCGCGCGCGCAATGAGGCCAGTGGGGCGCTGGCCCGGCAGCGCGAGCTCGAAGCGTTGTTCCGCCTAAGCCGCGAGCTGCTTGAGTCGGAGAGCACCTCAACTCTGTTGAGCGCCGTTCCGTCCGCGGTAGCCAGCGCGACCGGCGCCCGCTCCAGCCTCTTGTACTTGCTTGAAGGCGATCGCCTCTATCAGGCCGGCGCCGATGGCGTGTCCGCGATTGAGATTCCACACCTCCGTC
Source organism: uncultured Acidobacteriaceae bacterium (assembly GCA_964245045.1). Lineage (GTDB taxonomy): Bacteria > Acidobacteriota > Terriglobia > Terriglobales > Acidobacteriaceae > Granulicella. Next base: position 10,009 of record CAXTLD010000018.1, read on the forward strand.
ACATGACGGAGGCGCTCTCCGAGCCGGTACACGACGGCGATGAGGCGCGACTGCCGTTGCGCAGCGGTGTGCGGCCTAAGGGCCTGCTGCTTGTTCGGGGTTCCGTCCTGTCGCAAACCTCGGCCGAGGCCATCGGTGGCCTCGTATCGATCTCGATCGATCGCGTCCAGGCTTTGGAAAACCTCGCCCGCGGCGAGGCCGCCAAGGAAAGCGAGCGCCTCCGCACCCTTCTGATCGACTCCATCACGCACGAGCTGCGCACCCCGCTCACCTCCATCAAGGGCGCTGCCACGGCTCTGCTCACCAATGCCGTGCTCCAGGAGGACAGCCGCGAACTGCTCACCATCATCGACGAGGAAAGCGATCGCCTGAACCGTCTCGTGTCCGAAGCCGTGGAAACGGCGCAGCTGGATGCTCATCAAGTCCAAATGCATTTCGCGATCGTGTCCGTGCGCGACTTGATCGACGAGTCTCGTCAGGCCTGCGCCGCCGTCGAAGAGCAACATCCGCTACGCGTGGACGTGCCCGAGCACCTGCAACTGCGCGCCGACCCCTCCGTTCTGCGCAAGGTCCTCTGCAACCTCCTCGAGAATGCCGCCAAGTACTCCGCACCGGGCACCTCCATTACCGTGTCCGCCGCGGCGCAGGGCGATTACATCGCCATCAGCGTCGCCGACCACGGCATCGGGATCGACGCCGCCGAACAACCGCTGATCTTCGAGCGCTTCTACCGTGCCCACGCGCAGGCGAATGGTACCTCGGGCACCGGCATGGGCCTCGCGATTAGCCGCGCCATCGCGGAAGCGCACGGTGGCAGGATCGAGGTTGTGAGCCAGCCGGGCCAAGGATCCGTCTTTACCCTGCTCATCCCATGTGTGCCCCTTGCGGCGACGCCCACTGCGTATTGATGGCACAAGCATCTTCAGGTGTTTTGTCATCCGCACGATAGAGCGCTATCGCACATAGCGCCTTCACCCCTGATTTGACATCCGTACAAACATGACCACGCGACCTGAGCTGCAGGGCGACGATCCCGTCCCCTTGTTTCACGACTGGCTCACCTTGGCCGAGTCCAAAGAACCGAACGATCCCAACGCAGCCGCCCTCGCCACCGCCTCCCGCAGCGGTGTCCCAAGCGTCCGCATGGTGCTGGTCAAGGGCGTGGATGCGTCAGGCTTCAGCTTTTACACAAACGCCGAAAGTCAAAAGGGCTGTGAACTGGAGGAGAACCCGCAGGCCGCGCTCTGCTTTCACTGGAAGTCTCTTCGGCGTCAGGTGCGCGTCAGTGGCGAGGTTTCAAAACTTCCGGGGGTGGTTGCGGACCAGTACTTCCATAGCCGCTCGCGACGAAGCCAGATCGGGGCTGCCGTGTCGCAGCAGAGTCGCACCCTCAGCAGCCGTCAAGAGTTGGAGGCTCAGGTTGCTGTCTTCGAAAAGGAGCACAGAGGAGCCGAGATTCCACGGCCATCCTTCTGGCAGGGTTATGTCATGCGGCCCGACTCGGTAGAGTTTTGGATCGACGGACCCGACCGCCTGCATGATCGCCTGCTGTTCAAACGTTCAGGAGATGTTTGGGAGAAGGTTTTGCTCTATCCGTAGCACCACACCCGCGCTCCCCGGCACGCGCAGTTAAACTCGCGCCGGGGAGCGTAGTTAATTCGCTCGGCGGCCGCGCACGACCTCCGTGGCCTGCGCGGCTCCGTTTTGTGGGATCGCGGGTACCTCAACGTCGTCGGCCTTTTTGATCCCGAGCTTTTTGCGTAGCTCCGAGTCCATCCGCGCGAAGATCTCTTTGTTGTCCTTCAGGAAGTTGCGCACATTCTCACGGCCCTGGCCGATACGCTCCCCTTGGAAGCTGTACCACGCTCCAGACTTTTCAACGATGTTGTGCAACACCGCAAGGTCCAGCACATCGCCTTCGCGCGAGATGCCCTCACCGTAGAGGATGTCGAACTCGGCATCCCGAAACGGCGCGGCTACCTTGTTCTTAACGATCTTCACCTTGGTCCGGGAGCCAACGACTACGTCCCCGTCCTTCACCGCACCGATGCGGCGAATGTCCACCCGTACCGAGGAGTAGAACTTCAGCGCACGCCCGCCTGTTGTGGTCTCTGGATTGCCGAACATGACGCCGATCTTCTCGCGGATCTGATTGATAAAGATCAGAGACGTCCGCGACTTCGCCACCGTGCCGGTCAGCTTGCGCAAGGCCTGCGACATCAACCGGGCCTGCAGACCCACATGCGAGTCGCCCATTTCGCCGTCCAGTTCGGCCTTGGGCACCAGGGCCGCCACGGAATCCACGACGAGTACATCGACCGCTCCCGACTTCACCAGGGCTTCCGTGATTTCCAGCGCCTGCTCACCGTAATCCGGCTGGGAAATCAGCAGATTGTCAACATCCACGCCCAGCTTTCGCGCATAGGCGGGGTCCAGCGCATGCTCGGCGTCCACAAAGGCCGCCAGACCGCCAAGACGCTGCGCTTCGGCGATAATCTGCAGCGTAATGGTCGTCTTACCGGAGCTTTCCGGCCCGAAGATCTCGATGACGCGCCCGCGCGGCACGCCGCCCACGCCCAGCGCTGCGTCGAACGAGATCGATCCGGTGCCAATGACAGCAATGGGCCCAATGGCATCCTTGGCCCCAAGCCGCATCACAGATCCCTTGCCAAATTGTTTCTCTAACTGCGAAAGGGCGGACTCAATAGCCCGGCTGCGATCATCGGCCACGGTGCATCTCCTGGTAGGGCAACTACAAGGGTGAGTCTAGCACCCAAACGACTGCAAAGGCAAAGGAAAGGCGAAGATCGGTCTGCCACTTTGTGGGTATCCGGGACACGACTAAAGTTGCCTCGAAACCCACACCGGCGCATGCTAGCCTGACCACAGCCGTGCCGTCGTCCGCCCCGCTCCCCCTCGCCTCCCCCACACTGCTGGCCATCTTTGAACAGGAGTACCGACTGCTTCGCCCACGCGCGCCCATGCCTCCGGTCGAGGTCAAGTTTCGCCGTTTTACCAGCCTGAACACTACCATCCGGCTGCGCGAGGGCAAGCTTGTTGTTCGATTATCGGACCTTCTTGAGCACGCTCCCGATACCGTGCATCACGCCATAGCGCACATCCTGCTCGCCAAGCTGTACCGCAAGCCTGTGGGGGCGCAGGAGTCCGATCGCTACCGTCGCTACACGCAATCGGAGGCCGTTTCCAAGCAGGCCGAACGCATCCGCCAGACCCGCGGCCGCAAGCGCATCAGCAGCGCCCAGGGGCGACATTACGATCTGGAAGAGGTCTTCGAGGCCGTCAACCGTCGTTTCTTTCACGGCCTGCTTGGCCGCCCTACCCTCACCTGGAGTGCCCATGCGGCGCGCCGCATGCTCGGTCACTACGACGCTGCCCACAATACCATCGTCGTCAGCCGCGTCTTCGACCGCGCCACCACCCCGCGCTGCGCCATCGAGTACCTGCTGTACCACGAGATGCTCCACCTGAAGCACCCCGTTAAAGTGCGCGCCGGTCGTCGCTGCGTTCACAGCCGCGAATTCCAGGCGGAGGAACGCCTGTTCCCCGAGTTGGATCAGGCCCGCGAGTACATGAGACGGCTCTAAATCAACGCTAGCCACGCCAGCGCCGATAACGCACGGTGCCGGCCTCGTCCCCCTGCCCCACAAACCGCATCCCGCAGCGCTCCATCACCTTGATGGAGCCCGGTGTGGAGGTGTACGTTTGGGCGCTGACGGAGTGAACGGCTGCTTGCTGCAGCAGCCACAGCGTGAGTCCCTGCGCCGCTTCCGTGGCCAGCCCGCGCCGCTGGAAGGACCCCACCACCGAGTAGCCCAGTTCCACATCGCCCGCCGCGCACGGAAACGCTCCGATACATCCCACCAGCTGCACGTCGTCACCGGTCAGCAGCAGGTAGCGGTGCCAGCCTACGGTCTCCGGGTGTGCCGTCAGCAGCGCGACGATGTGGGCGCGCACGGCGGCGTCCCAATGCTCCGGGGGCCAGTCGACCGCCGGCCGTGCCCCAAGCGCCTCCCCCAGCCCCCAGGTGTCGTGCGCCTCGGCGCCGAGCAGCGCCACGGTCACCGTGACCAGCCGCAAGCGCGAGGTTGCAATCGGCTCCACGCCGCGACGAGGCCGCCGGAGCAGACCGATCACTCCGCGTCCTCAGCCCGACTGCCAGCCCGGCCCTCGTTGGCCAACGCCGTCTGCCTCTCCAGGCTGGAGGCCAGTTGCTGTTGTTGGGCGATCTGCTCCAGCTGCCGGCGCCAGTCCAGGTCTTCGATGAAGCCGGCGGAGGCGCGCCAGTCCTCCTTCACCTTGACGAACAGCTCCAGGAACACGCGGGTGCCCAGCACGGCCTCGATCTCCTTGCGCGCCGTGGTGCCGATCCGCTTCAGCATGGACCCTTGGCTGCCGATCAGAATGGCTTTCTGGCCGGAGCGCTCACAGAAGATGGCCGCGGCGATCTTTGTAAGGGGCAGCTTGCCGTTTTTGAGCGCCTTGCGGGAGGTTGGCTCCTCAAACCGCTCCACTACCACCGCCGTCGCGTACGGCACCTCCTCGCCCGTGAGGAGCAGGATCTTTTCGCGGATCAACTCCGCAACGAGAAATCGCTCGGGCTGGTCCGTGAGTTGGTCCTTGGGGAAGTATCGTTGGCCCTCGGGCAAGTGCGCGACCACGCGATCCAGCAACAGGTCCAGATTTTCTCCCTTGCGCGCGGAGATGGGGACCACCTCGGCAAAGGCGTGCAGGCCGGTCCAGTGGGCGATCAGCGGCAGCAACGCACTCTTGGGCAGCGCGTCGATCTTGTTGAGCACAAGCAACACCGGGCACTCCAGCCGCTTGACCAGATCGAGGGCGAACTCGTCTTCAGCCTCTGACATCGCCCGCTTGTGCTGCCCCATAGAACGGACCTTGCGTTCACCGCGCTCACCGTCTTCCACCGGCCCGTCAGCGACTTCTGCTCCGCCCGACGGCAGACGATGCGTGGCGTCGACGAGGAACAGAACGGCGTCGCGCGCCTCCAGGGCGTCCTGCACCTCCTGCAGCATGCGCCGGTCCAGCTGCGTGTCGCCTTTGTGGACGCCGGGCGTGTCCACCAACACAATCTGCGCTGCCGGCCGGCCAGGGTCTGTCTTGCTCTTCTTGCGCAGCGGCAGCTCCAGCACACCCTGAATGCGCGTCCGCGTGGTCTGCGGCTTGTGTGTCACGATGGCCAGCTTTTGTCCAAGCAGCGCGTTCAGCAACGTCGACTTACCGGCGTTGGGCCGGCCCACAATCGAAACAAACCCAGAGCGCAGAGCCATGGAGCTATCATCGCATCTCGCCACGGCGGCGGAGGGCGGAGCAGGCTTCCAACACGTTACTCCGGTTCGGTGACCAGCATCACCCGCTGCAGCCCCACACGCACCCGCTCCACCCGGCGGTCGGTGGACTGCAAGACTTCCAGGCGTAACGGCCCGTCCTCGACGACCTCACCAGGCAGCGGGATATGGCCGGCGATCTCGCTGACCAAACCGCCCACCGTGGTGGCTTCATAGCCGGTGAGAACATGCGGCAAGGCCTGCGCCGGTTGCTCCTCGCCCGCGTCGTCGGCCTGCTCGTTCATCTGCTCGGCGGCGGCGGAAGGCGCGGCGAACAACTCACGCAGGCGGCTCACCTCGAAGCTTCCTGGAATCAAAAACGTTCCGCCCTCTTCGGCGACGGGTGCTTCACCCGCCTCCGCCCAGTCGTGCTCGTCCTGGATGTTGCCGACAATGGCTTCAATCAGATCTTCGATGGTGACCAACCCCGCCACACCGCCGTACTCGTCGATGACGATGCTCATGTGCTGCTTGCCGCGCTGCATTTCGCGGAGCAGCTCATTCACCTTTTTGGTTTCGGGTACAAAGTGCGCCTCGCGCGCCACACTCGAAACCGTCAGCAAACCGGCTTCGGCGTCCTGCACGCTCAGCAGATCGCGGGCAAACGCGACACCGGTGACATTGTCCAGGTCGTTCACGTACACGGGCACCCGGGACAGCGCGTGCTCATTCACCGCGGCGGTAAACTCCTCCAGGCTCATGGACGACGGAACGGCGAAGACCTCCGGTCGTGGCGTCATGACGTCGCGCACCACCTTGTCGCCGAACTCGACCACGGACCGCACCAGTTCGCGGTCGCCCACCTCCAGAATGCCTTCCTCCTCGCCCGCCTCCAGCAGCGCATCGACGGCTTCGCTTTGGGGTCGCTCTTCCTGCGCGAGTTCCGGCTCGGCCAGGTTCGCGATTGATAAGACGAGGGCGATAAGCAGGGTTGCCGGGAGCGCGAGATAGAGCAGGGCCTGGAAGACAGGGCGGAGGCGCCGGACCCAGGTTCCCCTCAGCCGCGCCACCATCAACTGCGGAAGGAGGCGACCGAACATCAAGCCGGCCAGCGCCAGGTACAGCAGGACCTCTGCCATGGCCACGCGCAGATGCGGCCCATGCCACGGAACGCGGCTGGCCAACAGCAGCGCCAGCCCCGCGAACGCCGCATGGGCCAACACGGAGGCCGAGATGGTGGCGGACTCGCGGCTGAGGCGGAGTCTAGGCTCGACAGCCGCCTCCCACGTCTCCACGGCCTCGCCGGACTCGCGCGAGATAAAGCGTTCCAGCTCATCGTACACACGCTCAACAAAGCACGCCAGCGCCATGAGGCAGAGCAGGGCCAGCAAACCGCTGCCGTAGAGCAGCCTCATCGCCGCGCCTCCGCGAGCTTGGGGGTAGTGCGACGGCGACCTGCTCCCGTAGGCTTCACACGGGCAATCAGTCCCGGTGGCAGGCGCAGCAAGCGTCGCAGCTCGGTCTCACGCGCCCGCATCTCGCCCCGGTCCGTCTCGTGATCCATGCCGGCCAAATGCAGCAACCCGTGCAGCAGCAGCACACGCACCTCGTCGCGCAGCGTGTGGCCATGTTCGGCGGCCTGCCGCGCGGCGGTTTCCAGCGAGATCGCCAGGTCGCCCGCATGCAGGCCCGCCAGCTCGGGCGGTGCCGGGAAGCTGAGCACGTCGGTGGGCTTATTCTTACGGCGAAACTGGCGGTTGAGTCGTTGCAATGCTTGGTCGCCGCTTAGCAAGACGTCCACCTCGCCCCCGAGCCCGACTGCGGCCTGCGCCGTGTGCAGGAAACGGGTGAGGCCGGAACGCGAAAGGCCGGCGGTGCGCCATACCGTCGAAGCCGGCGACGGGCCCACGTCCGTCGCCGGCTCCGGTTCTCGCGGAGGTTCAAGGGTGATCATCGAGTCTTTATGCTACTGCACCTGCCCTACTGCGTTTTGACCATAGAACGTCGCTCCGCTGCGTCGCCCGAGCTGAGTGCGTTCATCTCGCCTTCGCGGTCCATCGCTAGGGGCACCTGCTCCGCCCGGGTGTGCCGGTCGTACGCCTGCACGATGCGCTGGACCAGTGCATGGCGCACCACATCGACATCCTCGAACCGGCAGAAGCGTATGCCGTCGACGCCGTCCAGCACCCGAAGCGCTTCCCACAGACCGCTCTTCTTGGGGTTGGGCAGATCGATCTGCGTCAAGTCGCCCGTGATGATCGCCTTGGAGCCGTAGCCGAGCCGGGTGAGGAACATCTTCATCTGCTCGTTGGTCGTGTTTTGCGCCTCATCCATGATGATGAACGCTTCACTCAAGGTGCGCCCGCGCATAAACGCCAGGGGAGCGATCTCGATCACGCCGGTCTCCAGCATCCGGTCCACTTTGGCGGGGTCGATAAGGTCGTACAACGCGTCGTAAAGCGGCCGCATGTAGGGATCGACCTTTTCCTGCAGTGATCCGGGCAAGAAGCCCAGCCGCTCGCCGGCCTCGACCGCGGGCCGCACCAGGATGATGCGGGAAACCTTTTTGGCCAAGAGCGCGCTCACGGCCATGGCCACCGCCAGGTAGGTCTTGCCCGTACCTGCCGGCCCGAGGCCGAAGACCATGTCGTTGCCTTCGATGGCCTCAAGATATTTGCGCTGGTTGGGCGTCCGCGGCTGCACGCTGCGCTTGGTGCCCGCGCCGCGCTGCTTGCCGCTCTCAATTAACCCGCGCAGCGTCACCGTCGGGTCAGCGGTTACCAGCTTGAGCAGGCTGTGCAGCTCGCCGTTATGCGGGTTTACGCCGCTTCGGCGTAGATGCTCAAAATCCGCAAAGATGCCTTCCACGCGCGCCACGGCGCCGGCCTCGCCCATCACCCGCACCGAGTCGGACCGCAGGTCGATCTGGACGCCAAGGCTGTCTTCCATCAAACGAAGGTTCTCGTCACGCGTGCCGTATAGCGGCTCGATTCCAGGGGTCAAGGGCAGCGATGTTTTAACCAAAGAAAGATCTGACCTCCGTCAGGGACCTGCACAGATTTGGATGTTTTGAGGATGAATCTCGATGCGAGCGGTAGCGGCATTGCGGACATCGCCGTCCAGCAAGGCTGGAGGCCTATCCTGTGCCGTGCCGCAAACGAGTTGGCGAGGGGTGCCAAACGAGTAACGATGTTGGCTGGAGCGTAGCGCCGCGAGCGCCAGGTGGTCAAGTGAATGTCTGGAAAACACGGGATCAAACCAAGGTGTGTTCCCGAATCGGGACTGAGCAAGCCGACACAGCGGCTGTAGTTGACCGTGGGGCAGTGAGCCCGTAAGATGGGAAGGTTGCAGTCGATACGGCCCGCGCTGTGTCCGCACCAGCGTTTTGGTCTGCACGCACCTCCCGCAAAGTTCGGGTAATCAAGAGAGTTCCGATGGCTAATCACGTTTCTTCGCTTAAGCGCGCCCGCCAAACCGTCACCCGCACCGCGGTGAACCGCTCCAATCGCTCCAAGCTCCGTACCGCCCTCCGCGCCATGCGCGAAGCGCTGGTCGGCGGCAACACCGAGACGGCCGCGACCCAGTATCGCGCCACGGTCTCCATTCTGGATAAGAGCGTTCAGAAGGGCGTTCTGCACAAGAACACCGCGAGCCGCTACAAGGGCCGGCTGAACGCTCGCCTTAAGGTTTTGGCGACCAAGGCGGCTTGAGCGCAGATTTTGGCCTCAGCTGCTGCGCAGGTCTAAGGGGTTTGGTAACGTAAGAGGCCAGCTGCGCAGCTGGCCTCTTCGTTTCCCGGCATTACTGCGGCGTGCCAGTCTGGCCCTTGAAGTCGGGACTCTCACCCGGCTTTAGCAACGTGGGTGGCTTCCGTGCCGCTGCGGGCGCATCCCCTGCCTCGGACGCCGCTACCGCGCTTGCAGCCTGTGAGCCGCTGCTATGGGACGCGGGAAGCGTTCCTGCTGCAGGGGCCTTGGCTGGCGCGGCTACCGGAGCCTGCGTCAGCTTGCCAGTCTCCTCGTCGGCTGCCCGCACCGTTTCACCGCCTCCTACACTTTCCGGCGCCGCGATCGGACGTGTGATGCCGGCCAGCACAACGGGCCCGGACCCAACGGGCGGCGTCATCGTCTGCGCCTCTGCCAAATCTTTCCTGTCTTTGGCACTCAGCTCGGGGAGGCGGTACAGATCCAGCGTCTGCGACCCCAGCACGACCAAAAACGTCCCATCCGGCGCCAGGTCGAAGTTCTCCGCCGAGCGCACGGCTGGCGCACAGGGCACACGCAACAGCAGATCGCCACTCCCGGTCTGATAGACGCGGATCTCCTGGGCGAGTGGGTCGCCGTTGGCGAGACCACTCACGGGTGCGCCGTCGCTTGAGGCCACCAGCCGGCTCATGGCGAACCGCCCAGCGTTCGGGGCCATCGCAAGCGTCGGCGGTTGCAGCGTTTCGCCAAAGGGCTCCTGCCAGTTCTCATGGCCATCGAAACCAAAGGCGGCCAACATGGGCTGCTGCTCGGAGCCCCGGCAGGTTTCGACCAGGAACTCACTGCGGCTCAGAAGGCTGAGACGCGGGCTGCACGAGCTCAGCACGGGCGCGATGCGCTGCTGCTTGCCGCCGAACTCATTGAAACTGACCGTCCACTTGCCGCGTTGGGCGTCCTCCGCCCAAAGGTACCCATCGCCGTCCATGGCGAGCCGAAGCAGCACGGGGGACGCTACCGCGCCGGCGCCCTCAATTTTGATCTGTGTTGCGGAAGTCTCGCCAACATTCAGCCGAAAGAACTCCATCACGTAGTGCTTGCGCTTGTGAGCCGCTTCGTTCTCGTCGTTCGCCGCGGCCGGGCGCTCCGACTCCAGCTCCGCCATCAGCATCCTGCCGTCCGGCGAGCCCGCCACCAGCACGGGCAGCCCTGGCCGGTGCGGCAACGCGAATCGTCGAAAGGGCTCCCCGCCCGCCTGCAATTGTTGAAGCGGCGCCAGCACCGACAGGTCGGAGCCGACGCGCACCACAAACACGCCGCGGCCGACGCTCCATAGGTAGCGTCCATGGTCGTGAAGATGCCACTTCGTTCTGGCAAGCACCTTGCCGCTCGGTGTTTCGACCAGCACCGCGGCGACCTCGCGGTCGGAGTCGTTCACGTCGTCGCCGGGCAGACGCGGCACCAGCGACCGGAGGCTGTAGGTAAACAGCACGTGCGAGCTGTCCAGGGCGTGCACCGTAGCCATGGACGCCCCCGCATGGAGCAGACTAACCGCGTACCCCGGAAAGCCGAGGCCGGCGAGTGGAAGGCGCAGGGCCGGTTTGGCGGGAGTTTCCGCGTGCGCGGAGGTCGTCTGCCATGCAACGATCGCCAGCAGGAGGGCGGCAAAGCTCCTTTGCAGGCACCGGAAGCGGCGGGTTTCAATCGCGTTTGCGGAGAGCATCAGCCTACCTTGAGACAGGGTACTTGTACTCTTCCGTTATAGACGACGAGCGTGCGCAGAGGGTGTCGGGTCGCGTGTGGTGCGTTCCCAGGCTTCCATTCGTTATCATCCAGCAAACATGAGGATCTCGATGAACCCGTTTGCCTTCCGGCACACCAGCCGCGTATGCCGGCGCCTGGTCTCGCTTGCCGCCCTTTTCGCTCCGCCGACGTGCACTGTCCTTTACACGCCCGCCCTGCCGGCCCAGACCGCTGCTTCGCCCCAGGCCGCGACCCCGGTTCCACACTTTCAGCTCGCCCCGGCCTTCGACACAGCTTCGATCGACCCCAAGGTTGACCCCTGCCAGGACTTCTACAAGTTTGCCTGCGGAAATTTTGCGGCCACGCACCCCATACCGGCAGACCAGACGGACGTCGACCAGTTCTACACGCTGTACAACGTCAACTCCGAGCGTTTGCAGGGCATCCTTGCTCGGTACGCGGTCGCCAGCCCGGGCCGCACCCCGAGTCAGCAGAAGATTGGGGACGACTTTGCCGCCTGCATGAACACCGCGCTCATCAACAGCAAGGGCCTGGCGCCGATTCAGCCTCTGCTTGAGCAGATCGACCGGGTAAGCAAGCCCGGCATGCCGTATCTGGCGGGCGAGTTGCAGCGGTACGGCGTAAACGCCCTGTTCGGGTTTGGCGAGATGCAGGACTTCAAGGACTCGACCAAACAGATCGCCGTCGCCATCCAGGGCGGCCTCGGACTTCCCGAGCGCGACTACTACACGCGCACGGGCGAAAAGGACAAGCAGCTGCGGGAGCAGTACGTCCAGCACATCGCCCGCATGCTCAATCTGGCCGGCGAGCCCGCCGCCGCGGCCCAGGACGACGCGCGCAACATCCTCGCCTTTGAGACCAAGCTCGCTGAAGCCTCGCTGACCAACACCGAAATGCGCGACCCTGCCGCGATCTACCACCCAGAAACGCTGACGAGCTTTGAGGCCAACCTGCATGGTGTCCCCTTTGCTCCTTTTCTGGAGGCCATGCACGCGCCCCCGATCACCTCGCTGAACGTCGCCACGCCGAAGTTCTTTCCTGTCTTGATCAACGCCATCGTTGCTACCAAGTTGGAAACGCTGCGTGCGTATCTTCGGTATCAGGTGCTCACCACGTTTGCCGCCAACTTGCCGACCGCTTTGGACCAGGAAAATTTCCACTTCCGCGGCACGCAACTCGAAGGTCAGCCTGAGCAGGAACCCCGCTGGAAGCGCTGCTCCGCCACCGTAGATCGCTCGCTGGGCGAGGCTTTGGGGCAGGTGTATGTGCAGCAGTACTTCGCCGGGAATGAGAAAGCCAAGACGCTTGCGGTGGTTCACGACATTGAGGCGGCTATGGACCGCGACATCGATACCCTGCAATGGATGAGCGCAGGTACCAAGGTCAAGGCCAAAGCCAAGCTCCACGCTATCACCGACAAGATCGGCTACCCGGAGCACTGGCGCGACTACGGCTCCCTCACCATTGCGCCGGACGACGCATTCGGGAACCAGCAACGAGCCGCGGCCTTCGAAAACGACCGCGAACTAAGCAAAATCGGCAAGCCCGTCGACCCGCTCGAGTGGGGAATGACCCCGCCCACGATCAACGCCTATTACGACTCCAGCATGAACAACATCAACTTCCCTGCCGGGATCCTGCAGCCGGCCTTTTACGATCCAAAAGCGGACCTGGCCGTGAACTACGGCCATATCGGCGGGGTCGTCGGCCACGAACTCACCCACGGCTTTGACGACCAGGGCTCCAAGTTCGACGCCAAGGGCAATCTGAGCGATTGGTGGACCCCGGAAGATAAGAAGAACTTCGAGGCCCGCACCTCCTGCTTAGTGAATCAGTACAACAGCTTTGTCGCGGTCGACGATGTGCACGTGAACGGCAAGCTCACACTGGGCGAGAACACTGCCGATAACGGCGGCCTGCTGCTCGCCTATATGGCCTATCTAAACCGCGCCAAGCAGGACGGCATCGACACGCAGCGCAAGATCGACGGCTACGCCGGACCACAGCGCTTCTATATCGCCTGGGCGCAGAACTGGTGCGAGAATACCCGTCCGGAAACCGTGCGCGAGCGCGTCCTCACGGACCCGCACTCGCCCGATCACTTCCGCGCCAATGGCCCGATCGTGAACCAGCCGGGCTTCGCCGAAGCCTTTGGCTGCAAGGCCGGCGCGCCAATGACGCCTGTGCAGAACTGCCGCGTCTGGTAGAGCGGCCCTCGTTGACGACCGCCATCACAGCCCCCGCGACGAAGCCCGGCCGCGCGCTTGGCTTCGCCGCGTGCGCATTGGCGAGCGCCTTCTGGGGCTGCGGGTTCTTCTTCGGCAAGATCGCCTTGGCGGAGATGAGCGTGGGGGCGATGGTCTTTTATCGCTTCGCCTTTGCCGTCCTCGGCCTCGCGCCGCTACTCATGACGCACAAGCCTGGCCTCAACCGCCGTGAGTGGAGCCTGCTCGCCCTCGCCTCGTTGCTGGGCGTGCCGCTGCAGTTCCTTTTGCAGTTCTACGGGCTTTCGCTCACCACCGTGTCGCATGCTTCGCTCATGGTCGGCACCATGCCCGTGTTTCTGGCTGTGGGCGCGACGCTGTTCGCGCACGAGCGGCTGCATGGCCTTGGCTGGGCCGCCCTTGCCGCGTCCACCACCGGAGCCGCGCTGATTGCCCTGGGCGGCACTCACCAGCGCACCGCCAACGGTCCCTCCCTGGCCGGGGATCTGCTGGTGGTTGTGTCCTTGGCGATCGCCCTCTTCTGGATCTTGATCAACAAGCGACTCATTGCCACCCACAGCTCGGTGGTTGTCACCGCCTATGGCACACTGCTCGGCTGGTTGATGCTGTTCGCCTGCGTTCCCCCGCTCTGGGGGTTACCGCCCGTACACGGCATCTCGCCCCGGACCTGGGCCGCGCTGGCTGCCAGCGGCCTTCTCTGCACGGCGGCCACGACGCTGCTTTGGAACTGGGGAATGACCCGGGTACCCGCCTCGCAAGCCGGCGTTCTGCTCAACATGGAGCCTCTCGTAGGCTCGCTGCTGGGCGTGCTTTTGCTGCATGAGAGGCTCGGCAGCCTCGCCTACCTGGGCGGCGGCTTGATCCTGCTGGCGGCCGTGACGCTCACCGCCAGCTCGTCCGCCCCGACCGCAACGGTGGCGCCGATGCCAACCGTCACCTAAACCAACGCTGGTAGGATCGCTGCAGGGCAGATCGTTGCTCACACTTCGCGCAGAGTTCCCCGCATGTCCCAGATCGTTCGCAGCGTTCTCGTCAGCTTGGCCTCCCTTAGTCTTCTCGTGACTCTGCCTGCGCAGGTAGCGGGCAAACCGCCCCAAAGCAGCAGCCAACCAGCTGCAGCCGCGCCGGCGTCTCCGCCCGCCAAGCGCCAGCCGCCCAAGCCCGCCGCGGCCGCGGCTCCGGGCGGCGGCCCGGGCCAGGTCTGGGTCAACCTCAGCTCCAGCGTCTACCATTGCTTCGGCGACCGCTTTTACGGCAAGACCGCCCACGGTCGCTACATGACCGAAGCCGCAGCAAAGGCCGCAGGGGCGCACGGCGTCGGCGGCAAGACTTGCTCCGCGGCGGCGAAGTAAGCGACGATACAAACCGAACATTTCAAAGAACGCGCCTATCGGCCTTCCTAAGAAGGATCGGGTCGCCTCCTTTTGTAGCAACTCACCCTTGCTCTTGTTTATAGAGCGAGGAACCGTCGCGAGCACTAGCACAACGGTTGCAGTTGCGGTGGGCACCGATCCCCCAACCGTACCGGCCGTCGGTCACCTTTCCACAGTCCCAATGTAAGACAGCTACACCGGCGTGATAATCCCGCCGACCGGCAGCGACGTGGGCAAAGAGCCCGGCCGGCGCAGATGCATGGCTTCCGCCACGGTATCGGTGTATTTGAGCCCGGCACCGGTGTTGAACAGCACTACGCGCTCCTCAGCGCGGATCTCACCGCTTGCTAGCAGCGCGTCGTAGGCGGCCGTGGCGGCGGCGCCCTCGGGCGAGAGGAACAGCCCTTCGTGCTTCGCCCAGTCCAGGATGGACGCCAGGATAGTTGGGTCGTCGGAGCTGACGGCGCGCCCGCCAGATTGCCGCACGATGTCCAGGATGATCGCGTCACCGTACGGCTTGGGGACGCGCAGCCCGGAAGCAAAGGTTTCCGCGCCTTGAAAGAACTCACTAGCCGGTTTGCCGGCCTCGTACGCCCTGGTCACCGGAGCGCACCCAGCCGCCTGCAACGCGTACATTCTGGGCCGCTTACCGGTTACCCAGCCGAGCTGCTCCATCTCGTCAAAGGCCTTCCACATGCCGATCAGCCCTACGCCGCCCCCGGTTGGGTAGAAGACCGCATCCGGGTACCGCCACCCCAGTTGCTCCACGAGTTCATACCCGAGTGTCTTTTTGCCCTCTACGCGGAACGGCTCCCTAAGTGTCGAGATGTCGAACCAGGTGTCTTCGGTCGGCGTTTCGCTGTCTCTCTGACGCTTAATTTCTTCCCCCACCAAGCGCGCGCAATCGGAGATCAGCCCATCGACCAGCCGAACGTCCGCACCGTAGACGACGCCCTCCAGGTAGTTCGCCAGGGGCACATCCTGCGGCATAAACAGGTGCGCCGCGATCCCTGCCGCGGCTGCGTACGCAGCGAGCGCCCCGGCAGCATTGCCCGCCGAAGGCACGGCCAGATGCCGCAATCCATAGTGCCGCGCCATGGTTACCGCCAGCCCGAGCCCCCGCGCCTTGAAGGTGCCGGTCGGGTTCGCGCCCTCCTCCTTCACCAGCAGACCGGGGTAGCGCCGGCTCTGCACCATCGGCGTCCACCCCTCGCCCAGGGTTACCGGTTCGGCGTCAGGAAGGACGTCGCGGTAGCGCCACATGCCCAGGCTCGCGGGCGAGCGCGCGGCCAGTTCCGCCGGGTGTTCACGTCGCGCCGTGCGCCGCAGCGCCTCCATGTCATACCGGACATACAAGGACCCAGCGTCTACCGGGCAAAGGGTCTGCGGCACATCGGCGGAGACCTTGTGCCCACACCGCACACACTCCAGGAACGCAATCTTCGGCATACCTTCCATGCTATCGAAGCTCGGCGACTCTTTGCTCCCAGCGACAGCGCTGCTCCTATAGCCTTACCTCTGTGCCTACGCCCTGCCTTATCGCCATTGATATTGACGGAACGCTGCTGCATTCGCAGGGCACGGTCAGTCCGCGCAACCGCGCCGCGCTCCACGCTGCGCATCAGGCCGGGATCGAGGTGGTGATCGCCACGGGGCGCCGGCACGCTTATGCGATGCGCGTGCTGCGCTCACTCGACCTGCCGGAGGCCAACGTCGTCGTCAGTTCCAACGGCACCGTCGTCCGCACCATCGGCGCGACCCTTCTCCATCGAACCCATTTATCCCTTGAGACCGCGCAATGGCTGTGCCGCGAGGCGGGCGCCTTTCGCGACACGCTCGTGTTCACCTTCGACAACGTCGGCTCGGACGGCGAAGATCGCCGCGGTGCGCTCGTCTGTGAACGTTCGCACACCTTGCACACCAGTGTGGACAGCTGGATGCGTGCCAACGAACCGTACCTTGCCCATGTGGATCGGCTGGAGCAGGTACTGGCGGGCCCCCGACCGACCCGATCAAGCGGCGCCGTCGCGGTGGCTGAGTCGGACGAAGCCAGCCAGCCCGACGACGGCCCCATCCAGGCCATGCTTTGCGGCACCGTGGCCCGCATGGCCGAGGCCGAGGCGCTGCTGAGCCGTCATCCGGCCATCGCCGGCGTGGGGCAGCCCGAGCTTCCCGGCTGCGAAATCGTCCTGCACCGCACGGTGTATCCGGAGCGCGATCTAGCCATCCTGGACATCTTGCCGGCGGGTTGCTCGAAGGCTTCCGCGCTCGATCTGCTGACTGCCGACCGTGGTTGCACCCTGGCCGACGTCCTGGCGATCGGCGACAACTGGAACGACTTGCCTATGCTCGAAGCCGCCGGTCAGGCCGTACTTATGGGGAACGCCCCGCCCGCACTCCGGGCCCTTGCGCACGAACACGGGTGGCAGATCGGTCCGACCAACGACGAAGACGGTGTCGCCCAGGTCATTGAGGCCGTCCTTCGCGCGTCTGCCGGCTGAAGACGTCGCATCCAGCAAACAGGCACGAGACTGTCCCAAGCTGCGACAGTCTCGGCCACCAACTGCCCGGAAAGCGGGATGCTCACCTCGCGCGGGCGGTGCTAGTCTGACGTTCAGAGTCATCCCTGATGCTTTTGCGCCGCTACCGTCTGCTCTTGTTGCTTGCCGTCGTCCTGCTTTGCGGGAAACCGGTGTACGCGTTAGACCGCGTCACCCTGCGCAACGGGTTTAGCTACGATTGCGTGCGGCAGCAGGCGCTGGACCCGGAACACACCCGGCTGTTCCTCCCAGCCGAGGGCGCCGACAGCTACGTCGACATCCCGACGACCGCCATCGTGGCAGTCGACAGTCTGCCGCCACCACCTTCAACGCCGATGCCGCAGCAACTTGCCGCATCGCTGGCCACGGCCGACGTCCTCACGCTGCTTACCGCAGCCGGGGTCACGCACAACATCGACGCCGCTCTGCTGGCCAGCATCGTCCATGCGGAGAGCAGTGGCCGCGCCCATGCCGTTTCGCACACGGGGGCGCGAGGCCTGATGCAGCTGATGCCCGGTACCGCTCGCGACCTCGGGGTCCGGGACAGCTTCGAGCCGGAGCAAAACATCAACGGCGGCACGGCCTACTTCGACGCCCTGCTGACCCGTTACCATAACAGCCTCGCCCTTGCCCTTGCCGCCTACAACGCCGGTCCCGCCGCCGTGGATCGCTACCGTGGCATCCCGCCTTTTCGCGAGACCCAGGCCTACGTGGCCCGTGTGATGACCGAGTTCAAGCGCCGCAAACAGGCGCTCGAACACAAACCCGCGGAGACGCTGCAAGCCGCCCGATAGCGCACCATCACTCGCCGGCACACCAACTTGCTAGAATCACCTCACCCATCATGAGGTGTCCCTTCTGCGGCTGCACGCAAGACAAGGTCATCGACTCGCGCGAAAGCAAAGACGCCGATGCGATTCGCCGACGCCGCGAATGTGAGCGCTGCACCAAGCGCTTCACCACCTACGAACGCCTGGATGAGATTCCGTACATGGTCGTGAAGAAAGATGGTCGCCGTGAACGGTTCGACCGGCAAAAAGTTTTGCAAGGACTCCTTCACTCCTGCCAGAAGCGGGCTGTCTCCGCCCTGCAGATGCAGGCTATTGTGGACGAAGTTGAGGCTTCGGTTATCGATGCTCCGGAGCGCGAGCTGTCCACCGCCGCCATCGGCGAAACCATCATGACGCGCCTAAAGGATATCGATTCGGTCGCGTATATCCGCTTCGCATCGGTATATCGCGACTTCAAAGACGTAAATGAATTTAAGCAGGAACTGGAGGGTCTTCTGCGCGGAAGAGACCTCCGGCACCGCAAAGCTCTAACTCGCTGACGGGTTATACACTTCCCCGCAGCCGAGATCGCCAACTCACAACGTGCTCGTGCACAACGCATCCAGGAGTCGCCTATGCCGCCCGAAACCCGTACTCACGCAATCACCCTTATCCCAGGCGACGGTATTGGCCCTGAGGTGACGACCCAGGTGGTGGCCATCTTGGAGGCGGCCGGGGCCCAGACCGGCTGCGGGTTCGAGTGGCACCGCTTTGACGCCGGCGCGGACGCCTACGCGAAAACCGGCGAGTACATCCCGCAGGTGCTCCTGGGCTCCATCCTGGCCGACACCGTCGCCCTGAAAGGACCGGTGACCACGCCCATCGGCGGCGGCTTCAGCTCCATCAACGTCCAGCTGCGCAAGAAGTTCGACCTATACGCGAACTTTCGCCCCGTGAAGTCCCTCCCCGGCCTCAAATCTAACTACCCCAACATTGATCTGGTCATCTTTCGCGAGAACACGGAGGACTTGTACGCCGGGGTGGAGTTCATGGCCACGCCGGAGGTCGCGCAAAGCATCAAGATCATCACGCACAAGGGCTCGACACGGATCGCCCGCGCGGCCTTCGAGTACGCCCGCAAGCATGGTCGCAAAAAGATCCATGCAATCCACAAAGCCAACATCATGAAGCTCTCGGACGGACTCTTTCTCGGTTGCTGCAAAGCGGTCGCCGCCGAATATCCGGAGATCAGCTACGCCGAGCACATCGTCGACAACACCTGCATGCAGCTCGTGCTGAACCCATTCCAGTACGATGTGATCCTCACCGAGAACCTCTACGGCGACATCCTCTCCGATCTGTGCTCCGCCTTTGTCGGGGGCCTTGGCCTGGTTCCCGGCGCGAACCTGGGCGTGTCCACCGCGATCTTTGAGGCGGTCCACGGCTCGGCGCCGGACATTGCGGGTCAAGACAAAGCCAACCCCACCGCGCTCCTGCAATCCGCCATCCTGATGCTCCACCACATCAACGAATCCGCAGCCGCGCAGAAGGTGCAGACCGCGCTTGAGACGGTCTACGCCGAAGGCAAAACCCTTACCCGCGACGTGGGTGGCAACGCCGGCACGAAGGCCTTCGGTGAGGCGGTGATGGCAGCGCTGTAGGCCGCAGCCGAGATGTACATCGCTACCGGAAGAGAGGTGTACACTTCCCTTATGGAAGTCACAATCACAGAGTTCCGGCGCAATCTGTTCCACCTCGTCGAGAAGGCCCTGGACGGCATCGAGGTCCATGTGACGCACAAGGGCAAGAGCTTCACCGTCAAGCCGGACGGCCCTCCTGGAGACAAGCTCAGCCGCATCACGCCCATGGACATCATCATCGGCGACCTGGACGACAGGCCCGACAAGGAAGAAGCGCGACTGGAATGGGAGCGCGACTGGGAAGACCTGTGATCGCCTATTTGGATACAAACATTGTTGTCTGGGTCGCCAGTGGCAAGCTCCGAAATCTCAGCAAAGACGCGGAACGCGTCCTGAAGCGAGCGGACCTGCTCGTCTCGCCGATGGTCCTCCTCGAGTTGGAGTACCTGTACGATCTCGGACGATCGAAGCTCCGCTCCCGTGAGACCCAGTGGAAGGTCGAGCGCGAAATGGGTGTTCAGGTTTGTGATCTTAGCTTCGGACGCGTCGCAGCCGCAGCCATCGATGAGGGTTGGACCAACGACCCGTTCGACAGAATCATCGTCGCTCATGCGAAGGCAAACGCCCTTTCCCCGCTTATCTCCGCCGACGAAAAGTTTGCGGCACACTACCCCAACACTGTTTGGTAGCGAGAGGAACACCTTGTTCTCGAAAACGCTGATCGCCTTGGCTTTCACTATGTCGCTCACAGCCATTGGCTGCAAATCTTCCCAAAACGCTGCAAGCAACTCACCGGGGCAGATCCAACCCACCCCCACAGCCGCTCCCGTGGACCCAGCCACGGCCGGCACGCTCACCGGCACGATCCTTTTCAAGGGCACGCCGCCACCCCGCGCCAAGATCGATATGTCCATGGACCCGGCCTGCGCGCTTAGCGAGGGCGAGAACGCCGCCGAGCAGTTCGTTGTGGCCAACGGTCACCTGGCGAACGTTTTCGTCTATATCAAGTCCGGCCTGCCCGCGTCGGCCGCCCCGGCAAGCGCTGCGCCGGTACACATCGACCAGAAGGGTTGCCGGTACCTGCCCCATGTAGCCGCAGTGCAGCAGGGCGGACCGGTGACGTTCACCAACTCCGACCCCACGATGCACAACGTCCACACCATGGCGGTCGTTGCCGGCAATACCAACCTCGACGTCTCGCAGGGCCCCAATGCGCAGCCCCAGACCCGCCGCTTCAGCGCGCCCGAGACGACGCTCCCAATCCGCTGCAACAACCATCCCTGGATGGAGGCTTTTCTGAACGTCGCGCCGAATCCGTACTTCACGGTCACGGGGCCGGACGGCAGCTTCACGCTCCCCAACCTGCCGCCGGGCACATACACCCTTGCCGCCGTGCACGAGAAGCTCGGCGAGCAGGACACCGTGATCACGGTAGCGCCGCACGCCACGGTCAAAACGTCCTTGACCTTTACGACGCGGTAACGGTATACCCGGGCCATTGGCTTCTGGCACGCATTGAAGGACACGCATGAACCTCTCCTCCGCCTTGGGCACGCACGCCTTGCCCCTGTGGTTCCTTGTTTTCTCGCTGTTTCTGCCCAGAGTTGCCCTCGTGGTCGCATGGCTGCAGCACAGTGTGCCCACCTACATCCCGAACAGTGTCGGCATTTTGCAGACTGTCGTTGCCCTGGTAATCCCGCGCATCCTCATTCTTTTTTGGATCTACCAGGATCAGGGCGTCAGCCTTTGGCTGCTCATTCACGCCATCGGCTTAGTGGTGGCTTGGGGTGGGGGAGGCGGCACCACGTATGCGCGCCGCCGCCGGGTCGAGGTCGTGGACTGAACTCTCATCCACTGCCGTGCCGCTAACCGCCGAGCTGCCGTGCCTGCGCTAAACTACAGCGATGGAACGGCGCGATGTCGGTATTCTTGGGGCCACGGGAACGGTGGGCCAACGCTTCATCCAGCTCCTGGCCGACCACCCCTGGTTCAACATCACGTGGCTGGCCGCCAGCGACCGCAGCCAGGGCAAGACCTACGCCGAAGCCTGCAACTGGAAGCTGGATACGCCGTTGCCGTCGCGCATCGGCCAGATGGTTCTACAGCCGAACACCCCCGAAGCTGCCCATTCCCCGCTGCCGCGCATTGTTTTCGCGTCGGTAGACACGGCGATCGCCCGCGACCTCGAGCCGAAGTTCGCCGCGGCGGGTTGCGCGGTCATCTCCAATTCGTCGGCTTTCCGGATGACCCCGGACGTGCCGCTGGTCATCCCCGAGGTCAACCTCGATCACCTGGAGATGTTGGAACAGCAAGAAACACGCAAAGCCTCTGGCGGCTACATCGTCACCAACCCAAACTGCACGGTGATGGGCCCGGTGCTAGCGCTGAAACCGTTGCATCAGCGCTTTGGCGTCGAGGCCGTGTTCGTTACCAGCATGCAAGCCATTTCAGGCGCGGGCTACCCGGGCGTGCCTTCGCTGGACATCCTCGGCAACGTCGTTCCCTTCATCCCGAACGAAGAAGAAAAAGTGCAGGAAGAGGCACGCCGGCTCTTGGGCGCTCTCCAGGAGAACCGAGTGGAGGCACTGCCGGCCAAGGTCTCGGCCCACTGCAATCGCGTCCCCGTCGAGGATGGCCACACCGTTTGCGTTTCCGTCAAACTCAAAACCCCGGCCAGTTACGAAGAGATCCTGGCAGCGTGGCAGGAGTTTCTGCCCTTCGGCACCGGATCGGCGTACTTCGGGGTGCATCTGCCCACGGCCCCGCGTTGCCCGGTTGAGTTCGTCGCCGCCCAGGATCGCCCGCAGCCCCGCCTGGACCGCCATCGCGGCCATGGCATGGCAGCCACCGTTGGCCGGCTGCGGCCCTGCCCCTTGCTGGACTGGAAGTTCGTCGTGCTGAGCCACAACACCGTCCGCGGCGCCGCCGGGGCGGCTGTGCTGAATGCGGAGCTTCTGGCGGTGCTCGGCAAGTTCAACTTTAAGCGCTTTCCGCCGGTGACGGGCGGGTCTGCCAGCAACCCGTCCAGCCTCGCGGAGGCGGTCATGGTCGACGCGTGAGCACACCCAACCCAGGCATCGTCGTGATGAAGTTCGGTGGCACCTCGGTGGAGGACGCGGCGGCGATCCGCCGCACCGGAGCAATCGTCGCCGGACGCATCGCCCAGGGGCTGCAGCCAGTGGTCGTCGTTTCTGCCATGAGCAAGGTCACCGATCAGTTGCTGGCCTGCGCCGCAGCGGCCTCCCATGGGCGCGGCGACCGCGAGGCCGCGCTGGAGATTGCTGCCCGCCTGCGCGCGCGTCACCTCGATACCGCCAGCGATCTTGTTGGCGACCCGGCGCTCCGTCCGTTGCACGAGGACATTCACCGCGCCTTCGACTCGCTCGATGAGTTGGTTCGCGGCATCGCCATCCTCGGCGAACTCACCGCGCGCACCTCGGACCTGATCGTAAGCTACGGCGAGCGGCTGTCCAGCGTGATCATCACCGCCGCGTTCAGACAGCAAGGTATCGCGGCCGTCCATGTTGACGCGCGCGAGGTCATTATGACCGACAATCACTTCGGCAAGGCCACACCGGACGAGCCCGCGATCGAGCGCGCCCTCGGCGCCCGGGTTTTGCCCTTGCTGCAGGCTGGCAGCGTCCCGGTCATGGGCGGCTTCATCGGCTCGCACAACGAGGTCACCACGACCCTTGGCCGCGGCGGTTCGGACTACACCGGCGCGCTGGTGGGAGGCGGCCTCCACGCCGGCGCGATCGAAATCTGGACCGACGTGGACGGCATCATGACGACCGATCCGCGCGTCTGCCCCGAGGCCCTGCGTGTGCGGACGATCAGCTTCGAAGAGGCCGCCGAGCTGGCCTACTTTGGGGCCAAGGTCCTGCATCCGGCAACGATTCTGCCGGCCGTGCAGAAAAACATCCCGGTCCGTGTACTCAACAGCCGCAACCCCGAGAACGAGGGCACCGTCATCACCGCGATGCCGCCGGCGTGCGCCAGCCCGTTCAAGTCCATCGCGGTCAAAAAACGCCTCACCATCATCGACATCGTCGCCAGCCGGATGCTGCTTGCGCACGGCTTTTTGAAGCTGGTCTTCGACGTCTTCGACCGGCACAAGTGCGCCATCGACATGGTTTCCACCTCGGAGGTTTCCATCTCCGTGACCGTGGACAGTCGTGAAGCGCTGCCGGCCATCTCCGCCGAGCTGAGCAAGCTCGCCGACGTGAAGTTTGAAGGCAACAAGGCGCTGGTTTGCTTGGTGGGCGAGGACATCCGCGGTCAATCCGGCATCGCCGGTCAGGTCTTCGGGGCGATTGCCCACATCAATGTGCGCATGATCTCCCAAGGCGCCAGCGAGATCAATATGAGCTTTATGATCAACGAAGAGGACGCGGAAGAGGCTGTGCGCGCCCTCCATCGGCAGTTTTTCGTCAACCCGGATCCGGCGGTCTTCGATGTGGAAGCTGCTCGGGTTCTTAGTTCCTAGTTCTCAGTTGTCCGTTGTTTGTACGGCCCGGTCTTTTAGACGAGCACCGAGCGCTTACAACGACAATCCAAAGGAGTTCCATGCGCGTCCTCGTTCTCGGCGCCGGCAAGACCGGCAAGCTCGTCGCCTCGGTCGCCGCCGAGCATGGTCACAGCGTCCACGTGTTGGACGCCACGGAAAACAAAGATGCCGCCGCGCTTACGGCGCCGTTTGTCGCCGGCTTCGACGTGGTCATCGACTTCACGACACCGGAAGCCGTCATCCCCAACATGCGGGCCTGCCTGGCCAACGGCGCAAAGATGGTCATCGGCACCACCGGTTGGTACGGCAAACTGCAGGATATGCAGCAACTCGCCGAGCGGCGCGGGGCCTCGCTGCTCTACAGTTCCAATTACTCCATCGGGGTGCAGCTGATGCTGAAGCTGGCCAGGCAGATGACGGAGACGCTGAAGCCGGCTGGGTACACCTTTGCGATCTCGGAGACGCACCATGTGACCAAGCTCGACGCGCCTTCGGGCACGGCGCTCAGCCTGCGCGACACGGTCAAGGTGGCCGCCGGGCTCGACGATGTGCCGATCGAGTGCATTCGAGAGGGTGCCGCGGTGGGCCTCCACGTGCTTGAGGCGACGGGCCCGGGCGACAAGATCCTTCTCACCCATGAGTCGCACTCCCGTCAAGCGTACGCCGAGGGGGCGGTTCGCGCGGGCGAGTGGCTGGCCCAAAACAAGCCAGGCGTCTACGACTTTCGGGACATCTTCTCCTCCCTGTAGCGACTTTAACTCTCTGCGTTTGCACGATATACTAACGCCCAATGACCTCCGCCGTCCTCCAGCCCAGGTCTTTCGCCGGGCTCTCGTTTGCTGAAAAGCTGGATCGTCTCGCGCAGGTCGCCGTCCACGTCGGGGTGAATCTGCAGCCGGGGCAAGAGCTGTACCTAAGTGCCCCCACGGACGCGCTGCCGTTGGTGCGCCGTATCACCGAGCATGCCTACAGGGCGGGCGCCCGCTATGTGGCCACCCACCTCGTCGATGACGAGCTGCAGTTGGCACGCTTTCAGTACGCCTCCGACGACACGTTCGACTATGCGCCGAAGTGGCTCTACGACGGCGTCGCGAACGCCTTTCGCGGAGGCGCGGCACGCCTGGCCATCACCGGTGCCGACCCCGCCCTGCTGGCCGATCAAGATCCGGCAAAGATTGCACGGGCTAACACCGCCCAGTCCAAGGTCTACAAGCCGGCCATGGACCTCATCACCCGGCACGAGATCAACTGGTCCATCCTCGCCGGCGCCACACCTGCGTGGGCGGCGCGCGTGTTCCCGGACGACCCGCCGGAACTTGCCCTCGATAGGCTCTGGGACGCGATCTTCCGGACGTCGCGCATCACGGCTGAAGATCCTGTCGCCGAGTGGCAGGCCCACGGCCGCAATCTGAGGCACCGCGTCGACCTGCTGAACAACAAGCGCTACCACGCCCTGCGCTTCTTCACCGACGACGGCTCGACCGACCTCACCGTCGGCCTTGCCGACCAGCACCTTTGGGCGGGCGGAGGCAGCGTCGCCGGCAATGGCGTCGTGTGTCAGCCCAACATCCCTACCGAAGAGTGCTTCACCACGCCCCACAAAGACCGAGTGAACGGCCATGTTTCGGCCACCAAACCGCTCTCCCATCAGGGCACGCTCTTCGAGAACATCCGTTGCACGTTTCAGAGCGGCTGCATCGTGCACGCCGAGGCCACCGCGGGTGAAGCAGCGTTGAAGCGACTCATTTCTACCGACGAGGGCGCTCGCCGACTCGGCGAGGTCGCCTTGGTGCCGGACCGCTCGCCCATCGCGCAATCCGGCATTCTCTTCTACAACACGTTATTCGACGAGAATGCAGCCTGCCACATCGCCCTCGGCCAGGCATACTCCACCTGCCTGATTGACGGTGAGAAGATGACCCCTGCGCAGTTGACAGCCCTTGGGGCGAACGACAGCCTGATCCACGTGGACTGGATGATCGGCGGGCCGGAGGTCCATGTCGACGGCGTCGACCTCTCCGGGCGCACGGAGCCGTTGATGCGCAATGGCAACTGGGCCGCGTAAGTCAGGTTCTCGCGTGCTGCCTCCTACCACGGTCCGCCGTGCCACCCGAGACGACCTCCCCCGCCTCACCCCCCTCCTGGATCGCTACTTTCGCGAGTGGGACATCTGGGAACGGGACAGCCCGGCAGACCTCGCCACCAAGCTCACGGCGCCGACGCTGGGGTGCTTCGTTGCCGAGCAGGATGGGGAGCTGCTCGGCTGCGTCTTCGGCCACCCCTGCCCTTCCGTCGCCGCTGCCGCCGAGTGCAAGCGCCTGTATGTGCAGCCCGAGGGCCGTGGGCACGGTCTTGCCATACGGCTGATGGAGCATCTCGAACGCCAGGCCACCGACGAAGGGTTCGTGTGGATGTATCTGGACACCAAGGAGGAGTTCGCGGCTGCGATCCAGCTTTACGTGCGCCTGGGCTACGAGCCGTGCGCACGCTACAACGACAACGCGCAAGCCACAATGTTCTTCCGCAAACGCCTGCGCTGAAGCTTGCCGGTCTCGGCATGTATGCTCG
Source organism: uncultured Acidobacteriaceae bacterium (assembly GCA_964245045.1). Classification (GTDB taxonomy): domain Bacteria; phylum Acidobacteriota; class Terriglobia; order Terriglobales; family Acidobacteriaceae; genus Granulicella. Next base: position 36,400 of record CAXTLD010000018.1, read on the forward strand.
GCTGAGCCCGCTCATGCCCGAATCCCTTTCCCGCTCGCGTCTGGAAGCCTTCTCTGACGGCGTTATCGCCGTCATCATCACCATCATGGTGTTGGAGCTGAAGGTGCCCACGGTCGCGCAGATGAGCGACCACGCCGCCCTGCTCTCCAACGTCCGCATTCTGGCCGTTTACCTGCTTAGCTTCCTTCAGGTCGGCATTTACTGGGTGAACCACCACTACCTCGTCGACGACCTCCAAACGGTCACGCACGGTATTCTTTGGGCCAATCTCCTTTTACTATTTACGCTTTCGCTGATCCCCTTCGGCGTCAACTGGATCGGAACGCGCGGCATCACGCCCGAGCCGGTGGCAGTGTATGCGGTTTGTTTTCTGCTGCCCGCCCTTGCCTGGGCTGTGTTGTCCCATGTGATTCGTCGCCGGACCCACGTGCCGCCGGCAGCCGGCTTGGCGAAGCAGGCTGGCTCCACTGCGGCCAACCTCGCGGCGGTGTTCGTTGCGTTTGTTTCTCCGTGGATTGCGCTGGGTCTGATCGCCCTTGTCGCGATTGCGTGGCTGGTGCCACCCCGTCGCGTCGTCGAGAAGACCCGCACGCGGCAAGCGGTTTCCACTCAGGACGCCAATCCGTCGTAAACTCGTCACGGTATGGACTTGCAGGGCTGCGGCACCGCGCTCGTTACCCCGTTTCGCCACGACGGCCACGTTGACGAACACGCGCTCCGCGCGCACGTCGACTGGCAAATAGCCAATGGCGTGTCTCTCCTTGTGCCCGCCGGGACCACCGGCGAGGCCTCCACGCTAAGCGAGCAGGAGTGGCTCCGTGTGATCGAGGTCACGGTCGAGGCCGCCGAAGGACGTGTGCCCGTCTTCGCCGGCTGTACCCACAACTCCACCGCGCAGGCAGTCGCCAACGTCCGCAAGCTCGCCCGCATTCCGCACCTCACCGGCATCCTCAGTGCCAATCCGTTTTACAACCGCCCCGGCCAGGAGGGGCAGTACCAGCACTTCAAGGCCATCGCCGAAGCCGTTGCCCTGCCCGTCCTGCTGTACAACATCCCAGGACGCACCGGCGCCAACCTGGAGCCGGACACCGTTCTGCGGCTTGCCGATATCCCCAATATCGTCGGCATTAAGGAATCCAGCGGATTGATGACGCAGATCACCTCGATCCTCACCCAGGCCTCGCGCTCCTTCCATGTCTTCGCGGGCGACGATGCGCTCACGCTGCCAACTCTCGCTGTGGGCGGCGTGGGAGTGATCTCCGTTGCGTCGAATGCCATTCCGCATCAGATCTCGCACATGGTTGAAGCCGCCATGACCGACAACTGGATCGCGGCGCGCCGCATCAACCGCCACTACTTTCGCCTGATGCAGGCCCTGTTCACCGAGCCTAACCCAGCGCCCATCAAAGCGGTGCTGGCGCTACTAGGCCGCGGCAATGAAAATCTCCGTCTTCCCATGATTCCCGTGAGCACCCCCACGCGTCGCAGTTTAGAGCGCATTCTGGGCGAGTTGGGCCTGCTCTTCGACCAGCCCGAGGCTCACGACGAGTCAACGAAACTCCGTATGTTCTAGCAAATCCTCCAAGTACCGGTAAGCTGGCACGCAACCGTCTGTGCTGCTTCCTTTATCGGCAGCAACGCCCGAAAACTTTAGTCCCAAAAAGGAATTTCATGGCAGAACTGATCGCCGCCATCGACCTCAAGCGCAAGATGTTCTTTGAATTCGAAAATACCCCGTTCCGCTGTCTGGACAAGGACATCTCCACGCCCACCGCCCGCGGCGGCCAAACCCTGGTCCGTATCAAGATGCGCAACATGCTCAGCGGCGCCGTGCTGGATAAGACCTTCAAGGCCGAAGACAAGTTACGCGAACCGGACCTCGAAACTGTGAGCGCGTCCTACCTCTACTCCGACGCTGACGGTTCTTATTTCCTCGACCAGACCAGCTTTGAGACGTTGCAGCTTGAGGCGTCGAAGGTGGCCGACGCTCTCGACCTCATGCTGGAAGGGCTGATCGTTCAGGTGGACAAGTACAACGGCAATCCCATCGGCCTGGAATTGCCGCAGCAGGTGGAACTTACCGTCGCGTATACGGAGCCGGCCGTCCGCGGCGATACCTCCTCCGGATCGGTGACGAAGGCAGCTCGCCTGGAAACCGGCGCCATCGTTCGCGTTCCGCTTTTCGTGAAGGAAGGCGAGACCATCAAGGTGAACACGGAGACGCGGGAGTTTGGCGGCCGCGTGTAACGGGGATTCAGGTGGCCGCTTCCGTCCAGTTCTCCACTTGGAGGCCCGGCACCCGTCCAAACTCCCGAACATTATTTGTTACCAAAACCAGGCCCAAACTTCGGGCATGCGCCGCGATCAGAAGGTCGTTACTCCCGATGATCTGTCCCGACCGCCTGAGCGCCGCGCGGATCTCCCCGTAGTGCGCCGCCGCGTCTCCCGCGAACTCGATCACCTGTGCGTACTGCAAGAACGCTCCCAAGGCCGCTTGGTCCTGCTCGCGCCGCGGTGACACCTCAACGCCGTACATTAACTCAGACTTGGAAATAGCGGAAAGGCAGATGTCCCGCACTGAGTGCTCTTGCAGACGATGCAGCACTGCCGCGTGCGAGCGCTTCATGATGTACGAACAGATGTCCGTATCGAGCATGTAGCGGTGCGTCAAAACTCGCGTTCCTGCACCGGCAGGTCCTCCACTTCAGCCATGAAGGCAGACGACGCCACCGGTGCCGCATCCAGGTAGCCGCTCCAGTCCACAGGATGGCTCGTGAGAATCACGTCATCCCCGTCTTTACGTAGAAACACCTCAGAGCCGGGAAACTGGAAGTCCTTCGGCAAGCGCACAGCTTGGCTGCGGTTGTTCCAGAAGAGCTTGGCGGTGCGCTGCGGCGATCCCTGAGTCGGCATATACATTAGTATACGGCACTTGACCTACACGGCGCGCCGGACTGCCCGGACGGTCCCCACGATAGCCGACCGTCTACCCCACACCACCAGCCCCGTAGCCAGCGCCGTGCCCGTACACCAACTGCAAAGCTTGCCGAACCGCACCACCTGCCGCACCACGTTAAAGCCGGCAACACCAGCGTCGCCGAGCAGCTTCACCCCGAGCAGGGCCTTCGCGGTCCGGCTCCGGTCTGCGAGCAACACCAGGGCCAGCGTCGTCCCATAACTCGCCAGCCCGAGAAAGCTGTCCGGCACACCAAAAGGATGTGCCATCTTCGACGAGACGATGCGCTCCGAAGCAAAGATCGCGCTGGGCGGATCGGGCAAGGCGGCAATCGTGTGGCTCTGATACAGGGCTACCGGGATCAACGTGCCGATGGCCAGACCGCAGCCTGTGATGGCCAGCGCCCGGTCCGCCGCGCGCATCACGAGCGCCTCCGCGCGGCCACCAACGCCGCGCCCCCGGCCACCAGGGCGGCCGCGCCGAGCGCTGCCCAGCCGCGGTGCAGGGTTACAAACACCTCCGCGCTCCTGCGGTGCATGCGGTCCTCGAACTTGCCCCGCGCGCTGTGCGTGCCCGGCACAAACGCATACAGATTGTCGGGCGCGTTCGGATCTTTGGGCTCATCGGGCAGTTGCTGCGACTTGTACCCTGTCGCGCCAAGATACCGGTCCAACAAGCCCGGAATGAACTTCTGCCCCACAATCGCCGCCACGGTCGGCGTCCCTACCCAGTATTCGCGTCGAGGCGACTTCGCCAAACCAGCCGCCACCACCACCTTGGCCGCAAGCTCCGGATCATAGATCGGCGGTACAGGCTGCGTGTTGTTCGGCAGGCGATTCTTTACCCAGTTGAACTGCCACGTGTTCATGGCCGGCATCTGCACGGCGGTCATCTTCACATTGCTCTTGTCATGGTGCAACTCGCACCGGATGGAGTCTGTGAGGCCGACGATGGCGTGCTTGCAGGCGCAATACGCCGACTGCAGCGGGATGGCCCGGTAGGCCAGTGCCGACCCCACCTGCACGACTGTGCCGCGGTCTCGAGGGAGCATGCGCCGTAGCGCCGAAAGGGTCCCGTGCACGAAGCCCAGATACAGCACATCCGTCACGCGCTTGTAGTCCGCCGCAGTCATTTCCTTCGCGGGGGAAAACACGCTCACCATCGCATTGTTCACCCACACGTCGATCGGGCCGAGCTCCGCTTCCACGCGCGCGGCCGCTGCCTCCACCGCCTCCGGGTCGCTGACATCCGTAGGAATCGGCAGCCCCGACCCGCCCAGAATGGCGCACTCATCGGCTGCCGCCTGCAACGCTTCCGGGTTGCGCGCCAGTAACGCGACCTTGGCGCCGCGTTTCGCGAACTGATGTGCGATCGCTCGACCCAGACCGGCCGAGGCCCCCGTCACCACCACCACCGGTGAAGATCCCACCTGTATCCCCTCCTACACGATCCGCTAGCTGAGATGCCCCCTTTCCGCCTCCGGAGTAATCTCGTCGGAAAAGTTTGTCGGGAGCCGATGCAGACCGATTTGACGCAACTTTTCCACCACAAAGGCAACCTTTGCTGACGTACAAGGCAACTCCGGCTTCTACATACCCTTCCAACCGTGTAAGATCAGGCACCGTAGGTTTGTACCAAGCTTTGTCGCTTGCAACGTTTTCTGGCGACCCCGAACCCAGGCAAACCCGCACCGCACGAAGCGGGTTTGCAAACAAGGACAGGATGGAATGGTCGAAGCTGTAGTGCTGTGGAACGAACCCAACAATCTTTCCCACTGGAACTTCAAGCTCGATCCCAACTGGGAACGGTTCGCGGACATGGTCAAACAGGCCTCTCGGGCCATCCGCGCGGTCAACCCCGATCTGCCCATCGTGCTCGGCGGCGTTTCCTCCTGCGACATCGATTTTCTTCGCAACATGGCCGCCCAGGGCGTGATGCCCTATATCGATGCCGTTGGCGTACACGGGTTCCCCCTGGACTGGAACCATTGGCAGCTGACCGAGTGGCCGGACCGCGTCCGCGAGGCGCACGAGGTCTCCGGCCTCCCGGTCTGGGTGACCGAGGTCGGCGTCTCTTCCTTTGGCGCTGAAGAGGTACAGGAGTTCGGCCTGGCCCGCACCCTCGACCTGCTCGGCGGGCGTGCCGAGCGCATTCACTGGTATTCGCTTTTCGATCTTCCCCCGACCTGGCCCGCCGAGACGCGTCACAAGGAAGCAGAGGGCTCCGCCTACTACCGCCACTATTACCTCGGCCTCATCAAGGCTAACGGGGAACCCAAGCTGGCCGAGCGCCTCTTTCCGCGCGATGGCAGCGCCGGTCTTTGCCAGTGGTTCCACTTCGAGGACCATCGCTTGGACGATGCTGTCCGCTGGATGGCCGCGCACAACGTCGAGTACCTGCGCACCGGTCTGAGCTGGGCCGACAGCTACCGGCCCAACGCCGAAGCCTGGTTCGACCGCCAGATGACGGCCCTCGCGCCCTTTCGCGTCGCGCTGACGCTCTGCTTTACCCCCGGTCACCTCGGCCTCGAGGACCACCACACCAGTCCGCCCCGTGACAACAAGGACTTTGCTGACTTTGCCGCCTGGGCGGTGCAGCGGTATGCGCCGGCGAGTTCGGCAATCACGACAGGGGCGACAGAAGCTCAACCGGAGCCTGAGGAGACGGCCGTAGGCCTATGAGCAAGCAAATCCTTATCACCGGCGGCGCGGGCTTCGTCGGCTCCCACCTCGCGGACGGCTTGCTCGCTGCCGGTCACAGCGTCCGCGTCCTCGACGACCTCACGCCCCAGGTGCACGCCCAGGGCAAGCGTCCCTCCTATCTGTCGCCCGGCATTGAGCTCATCCTCGGCGATGTCCGCGACCCCAACCGCCTTCGCGAGGTGCTCACCGGCGTGGACGTCATATTCCACTTCGCCGCTACGGTAGGCGTTGGCCAGTCGATGTACGAGATCGCCCGCTATACCAGCGTCAACACGCAGGGCACCAGCGAACTTCTTCAGGCGCTCCTGGACGCGAAGCTCACCCCGGAAAAGCTCATCGTCGCCAGCTCGATGTCCATCTACGGCGAGGGCCGCTACGTGTGTGCCGACTGCGGCCAGGCTGCCGCGCCCCCCGTCCGCTCCGTCCAGCAACTGCGCTCCGGGCAGTGGGAGCTTCCCTGCGAGCTGTGCGGCGGCGTCCTCCGGCCCGTTCCCACCGACGAAACCAAGCCCTCCGAGATCAACTCCGTCTACGCGCTCTCCAAGCGCGACCAGGAGCAGCTCTGCCTCATCTACGGCCGCAACTACGACCTGCCGGTCACGGCCCTGCGCTTTTTCAACATTTACGGCACGCGCCAGGCGCTTTCCAACCCATACACGGGCGTCGCCGCCGTCTTTGCCTCACGCATGCTCAACGGCAAAGCGCCGCTGCTGTTTGAGGACGGCGAGCAGATGCGCGATTTCGTGAGCGTCCACGATATCGTTCGGGCCAATATGCTGGCCATGGAACGCCCCGCATCCGACGGCGAGGTCATCAACATCGGCTGCGGTCAGCCCATCACAATCCGGCAGGTGGCCGAAATCTTGGCGCGCGCGCTCGGCAAGGATCTCGCCCCCGTGGTCACGCACAAGTACCGCGCCGGCGACATCCGCCACTGCTACGCCGACATCTCCAAGGCACGCCGCTTGCTCGGCTACAAGCCGCAGGTCACCCACGAGGAGGGCTTCCGCGAGCTCGCGCACTGGCTCGGGCAGCAGGAAGCGGCCGAAGTCGAGGACAAAGCCGAAAGCATGCTCCAGGAACTCACCACCTACGGACTCACCGCCTGATGCACAATAACGCAAGCACCGAAGCCGGTGCAGACAGCACACGGGAGCGCGAAAGGAATGGGCCGATGAAGAACGGCGGCAGCGGATCGCACACGGTCCTCATCACCGGCGGCGCAGGGTTCATCGGCACCAACCTGGCCCAGCGGCTTCTGGCCGAAACCCACACCCGCGTCCGCGTCTTCGACAACCTGTCCCGCCGCGGCGTGGAACATAATCTGGCTTGGCTTCGGTCGCTACGCGGCGCCGCCACCCGGCTCGACATCGTCCAAGGCGACGTCCGCAATGCCAAAGCTGTCGCCCAAGCCACCTGTGATGTGAGCGAGATCTACCACCTCGCCGCGCAGGTGGCCGTGACCACCTCCATAGACGCCCCGGAAGCCGACTTCGAGACCAACGCCCAGGGCACCTTGCGCGTCCTCGAAGCAGCGCGCCGATCGTCGCGCAAGCCGTTTGTTCTGTTCACTTCCACGAACAAAGTGTACGGCTCACTTGAGGGCGTTCCGGTTCGGGCTGCCAACACACGCTATGAGGCCATCTCCCCTAGCTTCCCGGGCGTTAACGAGCACGAGGCCCTGGACTTTCACTCCCCCTACGGCTGCAGCAAGGGGACGGCGGACCAGTATGTTCGCGACTACGCGCGCATCTACGGCCTGCCCACAGTCGTCTTCCGCATGTCTTGCATCGCCGGGCCGCGGCAGTTCGGCAATGAAGACCAGGGCTGGGTAGCCCACTTCCTCTACTCCGCGCTGGCAGGCTGCCCCATCACTGTCTACGGCGACGGCCGGCAGGTCCGCGATATCCTCCACGTGCACGACTTGGTCGAGGCAATGGTTGCCGCCCGCGAGCATCGCCGTACCACCCGCGGCCAGATCTACAACCTTGGCGGCGGTCCCTCCCGGACCACCTCCGTCCTTGAGCTGCTGCGCGCCATCCAGGGCCAAGTCGGCCACAAGCTTCAGCTTCACCATAAGGACGTCCGCCCCGGCGACCAGCCGCTCTACATCTCCGACACTGCCAAGATCGAGCGTGATACCGGCTGGCACCCGACCCGTGGTCTCGGGCAAATACTGGCCGACATCCGCGCTTTCTGGACCGAACACAGCGACGCCATCCGCGCCCTTCAGCAGCCCGCCGGGATGAGCCTCGATCTCGTCACCGAGGAGGTCGCGTGAAGTTTGCCCTGGTCAACCCGCGCTGGACCTTCGAAGGATCTACCTACTTCGGCTGTCCGGACGCTCATTTCCCCCTCGAACTGCTCTCCGCGCGCGAGTTTCTCCGCACCGCCGGCCACCGGGTTCTCCTCGTCGACGCTCTGATGGAAAATCTTTCACCACAAGAGGTCCGCAGCAAACTCGACGCGTTTCAAGAGGATTTCCTCGTCATCCCCACAGCGCCTTCCTACCTCTTCTGGCGCTGTCCCCAACCCGAGCTCCGCGTCCCCAGGCAGTGGATTTCTCAGCTCGGTCGTCGCAGCAAGGTCGTCGTCATCGGCCCGCATGGCTCTGCCACCCCCATGGCCACGCTCGAAAAAACCGGTGCCGACATTGTCCTACGTGGCGAACCCGACCAGACGCTCCCACAACTCGCCTCGCTCCCCTACGAAGTGATCGACGGTTGCTGCTGGCGCGATGCCCAGGGCGTCATCCACCGCGGCCAGGGCCTCGGCGTCACCGACATGCGCGCTCTTGGCCCGCTGGACTACAGCGACATCCCCGTCGAGCGCCACACGCACAAGCACCACATCTTCCCCGGTAACGGCGCCGACCACCTCCGCCTGGGAGCCGAGGTGGAGTTCGCCCGCGGCTGCCCCTGGTCTTGCTCGTTCTGTAACAAGACCCTCTTCCGCAACAAGTACCGCGAACGCGATCTCCCCAACGTGCTCGCCGAGATCGACCAACTCATCGCGCGTGGCGTCGACTACATCTACTTCATTGACGAGATATTCGGCGTCGGCAAACAGGTCAAGTCGCTCCTTGAAGAGATCGCGAAGCGCCCTGTTTCCATTGGTTTCCAGTCAAGGATTGATCTCTGGGATGAAGCCGGCATGGACCTGCTCGGCCGCGCCCACACCGTCAGCTTCGAGTGCGGCGTCGAGAGCATCACAGAGCAGGGCCGCGACGAGATGAATAAGAACTGTCGCTTGACGACCGATCGCATCTCGGAGCTGCTGATCTACGCCAAGGGCCGCATTCCTTGGGTCCAGGCCAACCTCATCAAGACGCAGCATGACGACCCCGCCCTCGTAGCCTGCTGGCAGACCCGCATGAAGGCCGCCGGCGTCTGGGTCTCCGAGCCCGTGCCCATGTTTCCCTTCCCGGGCAGCCCGCAGTACGTGGAAACCTTCGGCGCCCAGCCCGACGAGACCGCCTGGGAGCGCGCCCACGCCTTTTACCTCAACATCTTCGCCGACAAGGGCTTCAGCGACATACAGTCCGAGCACCCCCTCACCCTTGCCGAACTTGAACAAGGTGAGCTCGCATGCGCCTCCTGATGACCACCGACACCGTCGGCGGCGTCTGGACCTTCACAAGCGAGCTCACCCAGCAACTCCTCGATCAGGGGCACTCGGTTCACCTCGTCAGCTTCGGCCGCCAACCCTCGGCCGCGCAACAGGCCTGGGCTGACCAGCAGACCATTCCCGTCCGCCAGCCACAGAGCGCCACCTTCACCTACACCGCAACGGACATCCCCCTGGAATGGATGCAGGCCAACGACCGCGCCTTCGAGGATGGCCAAGCGGTGCTCTGCAACCTCCTCCGAACACACTCCGCAGACCTCATCCTCTCCAACCAACTGTGTTTCGGTCGCCTCGAGACTTACGTCCCCCGCATCGTCGTCGCGCACAGCGACGTCCTCAGCTGGGCGCGGGCCTGCCATCCCAGCGCGCTCGAGCCCAGCCCCTGGCTCAACCGCTACAGCTCGGTGGTTCAGGCCGGCCTGATGGACGCCGACGCCGTCGTCACGCCGACTGGCTGGATGGGCAAAGCGCTCAAAAACAGCTTCTTTCTTCCGCGCCACTATGTGGTCATCCCCAACGGCGTCAGCCTGGAGCCCGCACTCGCCCCAGGCGCGGACCGCAAGCTTCAGGCGATCACCGCCGGTCGCCTTTGGGACGAGGGCAAGGGCCTGGACACCCTGTGCGACCTCGCTTCACCCATCCCACTCCTTGTCGCCGGCGACAACACGCTCGACTCGGCTCACCCCGAAGTCAGCTGGCCCGCGCACCTCCGCAACCTCGGACCGCTCAGCCCCGCGGACCTGCATCAGCACTTCCGCGAGAGCGCCGTGTACGTTTGCCCATCCCGCTACGAGCCCTTCGGCCTCGCCCCGCTCGAGGCCGCCCTCTGCGGCTGCGCGCTCGTTTTGCGCGATCTCCCTTCGCTGCGCGAGGTTTGGGCCGACAACGCACTCTACTTCTCTGACAACGCCTCGCTCACCCACATCCTGCGCAGCTTGGCCGCCGACCCTCACCTCCTTCACCAGGCCCAAATCCACGCTCACGCACGCGCCCAACTCTTCACCCCAGAGCGCACGGCGTCGAGCTACCTTCACCTCTTTCACGCCCTACTCCAGCAACAGGCCACGCCGCATGTCGCGTAACCTCCGCCTCGCCTACTTCGCCCACTCGCTACGCTCGGACTGGAACAACGGCAACGCCCATTTTCTGCGCGGCTTGCTGGACAACCTTCGCTTGCTCGGCCACGACGTGGCCTGCTGGGAACCCGAGCACGAGTGGTCGATCGACAACCTGTGCGCCGAGCCCCAAGGGGAAGCCTCCCTCGCTCAGTTCGCGCAGCTTTACCCCGATCTCAACATCCAGCTCTACCCCGCCGATCAGACAAGCAGCAGCCCCTACTGGCGCACAGCTCTCCGCAATACTGAAGTTGTCATCCTCCATGAGTGGAACCCGCCCGCCCTCGCGCACACCCTCCTTGGGCTGCGGGACGACCTCGGCTTCAAGCTCCTCTTCCACGACACTCACCACCGCGCCTCGTCCTCGCCCGAAAGTATCCACGCCCTCGGTGTCGACCGTTTCGACGGCATCCTCGCCTACGGCGAATCCCTCCGCTCCGTCTACCGGGACCGCTTCGGCCTCCACCGCGTTTGGACGCTGCACGAGGCCGCCGACACCCGCATCTTCAAGCCGACCAGTGACGCCCCCAAGCTCCAGGACGTCGTCTGGATCGGCAACTGGGGCGACGACGAACGTACGTCCGAGATCAACGAGTTTCTCCTCGAACCCGCGAAGGCGCTCCCGGAGCACGGCTTCACCATCTACGGTGTCCGCTACCCCGACGACGGTCTCCGAGCACTCCGCGACGCAGGTGTGCACTACGGCGGCTACCTGCCCAATCTCGCCGCGCCGGGCGTTTACGCCGGCTCCTCGCTCAGCGTCCACATCCCTCGCCGGCAGTACGTGGACGCCATGCGCGGCATCCCGACCATCCGCGTTTTTGAGGCCCTGGCCTGCGGCATTCCACTGCTCTCTGCACCGTGGGAGGACACCGAACACCTGTTCCGCGCAGACGACCTCCTCTTCGTTCGCTCCGGCCAGGATATGCAAGCCGCCATCGAGCGCCTCCTCGAACACCCCGAAGAAGCCGCTGCCCAGGCCGCGCGCGGCCGCGAAACCGTACTCGCCCACCACACCTGCCGCCACCGCGCCGAACAGGTAACCTCGATCCTGGAAGAGGACGTAGTTCCATGACAATTCTCCTCCGCCTCGCCTTCGGCCACCTCGCGAAGGGGCACGGCTTCAGCCGTGCCATCAAGAGCACAACCACGGTCGCGGCTTCAGCCGCTGAGGTGAGCTTGACCACGCCCCAGCAACCTCCCAAGGACCCACTCCGTTGAAAGTCTTCGCGTTCGGCTCGTCGATCGTCAGCTCCTACTGGAACGGCGCCGCCACCTACTACCGCGGCTGCTACAAGTACCTCGCGCGCCTCGGCTACGACATCACCTTCGCCGAACCGGACGCCTACGGCCGCCAGCAGCACCGAGACTCGGACGACTTCAGCTACGTCAGCTCCCTCGTTTATCAACCTCGCGAGAAGGACGGCGGCCGCGACCTCGACCGCCTCCTCCAGCAAGCCGCTGGGTACGACATCGTCGTGAAACACTCCGGTATAGGCTGCGACGACGCCGAACTGGAAGCCCGCGTCCCCCGCGAGTGTTCGCGAACCGCCATGACCTTCATCTGGGACGTCGACGCCCCCGCCACCATCCATCGCATGCGTGCTAACCCCGACGACGCCCTCGCCCACGCGACCCACCTCTACGACGCCATCCTCACCTACGGCGGCGGCCCCCTCGCCCGCGGCGGCTTCCGCGAGTTCGGCGCGCAGGCCTACTACTCCATGTACAACGGCCTGGACCCCGAAACGCACTTCCCGGTCGCGCCCGACCCCACCCTAGCCTGCGACGTCGTCTTCCTGGGCAACCGCCTCCCCGACCGCGAAGCCCGCGTGGAAGAGCTCTTCCTTCGCGCCGCTGAGCTAGCTCCGCAGGCAAACTTCATTCTTGGCGGCGAAGGTTGGGGCGACAAGCAGCTTCCGCCCAACGTCCGCTGGCTAGGCCACGTCCCTACCGCCGACCACAATCGCGTCAACAGCTCAGCCAGCATGGTACTGAACATCAACCGCGCCAGTATGGCCGAGTTCGGCTTTTCGCCCCCCACCCGCGTCTTCGAGGTCGCCGGTGCCGGCAGCTGCCTGCTCTGCGACGACTGGCCCGGCATCGCCGATTGCTTCGAACCCGACATCGAGATCCTGGTCGTCCGCAACGCCGAAGACGTCGTCGCCGCCCTGTCCCGCCACGACCTCGCTACCCGCCGCCGCATCGGTGCAGCCTTCCACACCCGCGGCCTCGCCGACCACACCTACGCCCAACGCGCCGCGCAAGCCGACTTCGCCTTCCGCGAGTGCCACGCCCGCCGCCAAGGCCAACTCGGCCCCCAAACCCAATCGCTCGCCACCATGGCCGACTGGCGTCCCCTCCCAGGCTGGCGCCGCAACGCCGATGGCCGCCTCGTCGACACTGCCAAAGAGATCCAGCCATGACCTCCGCCACGGCTTTCCAAACGGCAAACGTGGTGTACGCAAAGTACGCCGCGATACCGCAGCGGCCACCGCGTACACCGCGTTTGTCTTTCCTTTCCGAGCCGCCCATCCCAGGCCCCCGCCCATGAGGATTGTCGTCTACGGTCTGACCATCACCTCCAGCTGGGGCAACGGCCACGCCACCACCTATCGCTCGCTTCTGAAGGCCCTCCACCGCCGTGGCCATACCCTCACCTTCATCGAAAAAGATGTCGAATGGTACCGCTCCAACCGCGACCTCCCCAAGCCCGCGTTCTGCACCGTTCGCCTCTACGAAGATTGGGCCACCGAACACCCCTCCCTTATCGCCTTAGCCCAGGACGCCGACGCCATCGTCCTCGGCTCCTACTTTCCCGACGCCATCGCCGCCACCGAGGCCCTGCTCGCCGGCCCCAACCGCGCCCCGCTGCTCTTCTACGACATCGACACGCCGATCACGCTGGCCGCCCTCCGCGCCCAGGGCCGGACACCATACCTCCGCGCCGACCTCATCCCGCACTACAACGCCTATCTCAGCTTCACGGGCGGCCCCGCCCTCCACGAACTGGAAACCGTATTCGGCTCCCCGCGCGCCGTCCCCTTCTACTGCTCCGTCGACCCCCACCTGTACCACCCCACGCCCCTACAACCCGACATCCCCATCGCCCAA
>CAXTLD010000019.1:0-48482 GCA_964245045.1 uncultured Acidobacteriaceae bacterium
TCTCGCAACAGATTGCCCGCGTGCCGCCCGTCGCTCTTCGGCAGCGCCAGCACCACAGCCCCGCTTTCCGCCTCAGTACATCCCACCACCGCAATCCTCCCAACCCGGGCCACAGCCGACGCCACGCGCTTCGCAAACTCCACGGGCTTGCCCGCAAACACCGCTTGCACCACCCCACGTTCCGCCGCGCCGCTCACCAGCGCCTCCGCCCGAGCCTCGGCCAACTCCTCCAGCAAGCTCCGTCGCTCCTTCGACGACGCCTTGTTCTCCTCCTGCAAGGCCGCAACCCGCCCCGGTACGTCCATCGCGCCCACACTTAGCGCCCCCGCAACCTGCAACAGTACATCGAACTCCCGCCGCGCCGTTCGCACGGCCCGCAAGCCGCACACAAACTCCACGTGCCAGCCCTGCTTGACCTTTTCCAGACGACGCACCAGCACGCCGCCAATGGCGCCGGTTGACGCGACGTGCGTGCCACCACAGGCGTTGAACTCCACGCCCTCCATCTCCACCACACGCATCGGCCCCTGGCGCTCCGGCAGCTTGCGCAGCCGGCCGTCGGCCAGCATCGCCTCCGCCTCCGCGCGCGTGTGCCAACGCGGCGTCAGCTTCTTGTCTGCGAACACAAGCTCGTTCGCCGCGATCTCCACTGCGGCAATCTCCTCCGCGCTCAGCCCGCTCGCCCCCGAGGGCAAGGCCAGGTCGATCGTCGAAGTCTCGGCACCCAGATGGAACGAAACGGTCCGCGCCCCAAGTTGCGCCAGAAACACCGCCGACAGCAGATGCTGTCCGGAGTGTTGCTGCATGTGATCCATCCGGCGCGCGGCGTCTACATGGCCTTCAACGGCCGTGCCCTCGACTAGCGGCTTACGCACAAAGTGCCAAACCTCGCCGGTTGCCTCGTCCTTTTGCACGCGCTCCACGGGCACCTCCAACGTCGCGCCGCTGCGCGCCGTCGCCACCAGGACACCCGTGTCCCAGGGCTGGCCACCGCCCTCCGGATAGAACGCCGTCCGGTCCAGCGCCACCTGCCAAAGTTGCTCCCACTCACCTCCCGTGCCTAGCTCATTGGCGACAAGACGTATATCGGCAACCCGGGCCGAAAACGTTAGCACTGTCCCGTCGTAGTACAACCGCTCCGCCACACCCGCCCCGCTCACGCCGTTGCCTCGCGCACCTTCCCCTGCAAGAAGTCGACCTCGCGCCGGCTGCCCACGACCAACGGCGTCCGCTCGTGTACGCCCGCAGCCGTCAGGTCCAGGATCCGCTCCGGCCCATTCACCGCCGCCCCGCCTGCCACCTCGGCGATCATCGCCAGCGGATTGGCCTCATACTGCAAGCGCAACTTGCCCCTGGGCGCTTTTTCCGTCGGCGGATACAGAAACACGCCACCCTTCAGCAGCGTGCGATGGAAGTCTGCCACCAGGCTGCCGATGTAGCGCGCACTGTAGGCGTTCCCACCTAGATCGCCCCGCAGCAGCACCGTCAGGTAATCCCGATACGCCCCCGGCCAGCTCGCAGCATTGGCCTCGTTGGTGGAGTAGTACGGTCCCTGCGCAGGCATCTGCATCGCTTCGGCGCTCTGCACAAACTCGCCCGCGTCGTCCAGCGTGAACGCGCTGACGCCGCCGCCGGCCACAGTCGCCACAAAGACCACGCTCGGCCCATAGACCACGTATCCGGCCGCGACCTGCTCGGTTCCGGGCCGCAGCACCGTCGCCTTCACGTCCTCATCGCCGCGGACTAGGCGAACCCCGAAGATGGTCCCGACATTCACGTTCACGTCAATGTTGGACGACCCATCCAGCGGATCGAACGCGAGCACAAACCGGGCCTCGGCCCCGCGTTCAAACAGCACCGGCTCGTCGTCTTCCTCGCTCACCAGCCCCAGCACGCCCTTGCAGCGGCGCAGGGCCTCGGTCATCACATCATTCGCAAACACATCCAGCTTCTGCTGCTGCTCGCCCTGCACATTGGTCGCGCCCGCCGCGCCATACAGGTCGCCGAGCCCCGCCAGCCGGATCCGCCCCGCAATCTGCGCGGCCGCCCCCGCGATGGCCGCAAACACCTCACCCAGCTCCGGGTGCGCACTCCCCGCCGCCCACGCCGCCACTGTCAACTGCTCGTCCATCTCGCCTCCAACCTCAGCCAAGCTACCGCATTCGATGCGGTTGGCGCTTGGGCTTGGCGGCTGCGCCGTTGGCGACTACGTCGTTGGCGCTTCGCGTCGGCGCCATGCGAACCGCCAGCCAGCCGCGAACCTCCTCGATCAGCCAACAGATTCCGCCAACGCGCAGCACCAACCTCAGCCAACGCGCAGCGCCAACCCCAGCCAACGCGCAGCGCCAACCCGAGCCACGCGAAGCGCTATCCTTGCCCCATGCTCTCCCGCCGCCGCTTTGTCCTCACCGCCGCCGCTGCGGCCCCAGCGCTCCGCGCCCAAAAACCGCAAACGTCGCCAACGCCTAACCTCCAGCTGGACTGCGGCCCACTCCCCGCCCCCATCCTCGCTCTCCGCGACCGCCGCGCCGACATCCGCCCCATCACCCCCGCCGAGCGCGGCGACCGCCACGACCGCGCCCGCGAACTCATGGGCGAATTCGGCCTTGACGCCATCCTGCTCACCACCGGCGCTTCGCTTTTTTACTTCACCGGCGCGCACTGGAACCAATCCGAGCGCCTGTTCGCCTACGTCCTCCCCCGCGCCGCCGCACCCTTCATCATGTGCCCGGCGCTCGAGCGCGACCACCTTGCCGAGCTCCTGCCGCACTTCCCGGAGGCCGAAACCACGCTCACGTACCAGTGGAACGAGAACGAGGACCCCTTCACCCTGCTCCGCCGCGGCTTTGCCGAAGTCAACATCACCACCGGCACCGTCGGCCTCGACGACCAGGTCTCCTTCGCGTTTGCCAACGCCATCGCGCACGCCGCCCCGGCGCTCAAACTCACCTCTGCCCGGCCCGTCACCGCCGGTTGCCGCAGCATCAAGTCGCCCGCCGAGATCGGGTGTCTGCGCCTTGCCAATCAGATCACGCTGGAGGTGTACCGCGCGGTCTACCAATCCTGCCATCCCGGCGATACCAACCACCGCGTCGAAGACCTGATTGCGCAGGCCTATAAGCGCTGCGGCGTGCAAGGCGACGCCACGTGCAACATCGGCCCGGCAACTGCTAGCCCCCACGGCTCCGTCCTCCCGCAGACCATCCACGAGCACGAGATCGTCACCGTCGACGACGGCTGCACGGTGGAAGGCTACACCTCGGACATCACCCGCACCTGGGTCTACGGAACGGCCACCGATCAGCAACGCAAGATCTTCGACGCGGTGCGCGCGGCGCAATCAGCCGCCCTCGCCGCCGCGCGTCCTGGCGTGGAGATGCAGGCGGTCGACGCGGCCGCCCGCAAGGTCCTCACCGACGCCGGCTTCGGTCCCAACTACGACCTTTTCCTCCATCGCGTCGGTCACGGCATTGGCCTCGACATGCACGAAAGCCCCTACCTGGTGGGCGGCAACCACGCCCAACTCAAGCCAGGCATGTGCTTCTCCGACGAACCCGGCGTGTACCTCCACGCGAAGTTCGGCATTCGCCTCGAAGACTGCATGGTCATCACCGACGCCGGCGCCGACCTCTTCACGCCGCAAAGTGCAAGCCTTGAAAGTCCATTCAACTCCGTCTCATCCGCCGGTTAACCTAAGCTCCACACTGCATCCTGCTCTTGGTTGTTAGCGCGAGGGTTGCCGCGCCAACGCCTCCGGCAACCTGACCGAAGTGGGTGGGTGATACCACGTTTACGCCATTGCAGGTGCTCTCCAGATCGCTAGAATCGTCAACGTCGAGACTAGATTCATCTGCACCCATGCTACTGAGCATGAAGCGGTGAACGGACCATTCTTGATTGGCAGGTGACAAGATGAGCGTGGTGACACAAGAAGACCCGTTTGCGGACATACAAATTCCTGAGCAACTGCAGGAAAGTCTGCAACGACATCGTGAAAACCTGGCCAGGTTAGTGACAAGCCTGCAGTCTGTCGGCGTCTCCGAAACGCAGATCGAAGCGAGCATCTCGGTTGTCGTTGACTCGTACAAGGAAGAACTCTGTCGCGCAATCAAGGCTATGGTGAGGTAGCCATGAACGATTCACAGCTACATGACGAGTTTGGCCGCATGGCTGCGGTGCATCGCTATGAGATCCTTGACACGCCGCGTGAGGCGCCGTTTGACCGCATCACCGGTCTGGTCCGAGCCGTGCTGGGTGTGCCGATTTCCACGCTCTCCCTGATCGATACGGACCGGCAATGGTACAAGTCGTGTGTGGGCATGGAAAGCACGGACCTGCCGCGCGAGCTCTCATTTTGCACCCACACCATCCAATCGCGCGCCCCTCTTTATGTTCCCGACACCCTGAAGGATGTGAGGTTTGCGCAATACCCTTCCGTGACGGGTGAACCCTACATCCGTAGCTACCTTGGCATCCCGTTGGCGACGCCAGACGGCTACAACCTTGGCGCCCTGTGCGCGCTGGATGTGAAACCTCGCGAGTTCAGCGACGGACAGATCGAAGTACTCAAGAGCTTTGCCGCGCTTGCCGAGAACGAGCTGGAACTGCGGAGAATCGCGCAAATCGATTCACTGACCGGGGCTGCGACCCGCAGAAGCTTTCTGCTCGAGATGGAAAAGGTCATCGCAAAATATGTTCGTCGTAAGCAGCCGGCCGCGCTGCTCACCATGGACATCGATCACTTCAAGCAGGTCAACGATACATATGGGCACCCGGCCGGCGACACGGTCCTGCGTACCGTCAGCAACAGACTGGAAGCAACCCTGCGCCGAGAGGACCTAGTGGGTAGGTTAGGCGGCGAGGAGTTCGGCATCCTTCTGGCCGAAACCAAATTGCATCAAGCCGTGCGAACAGGGGAGCGATTACGTTGCGCTTTGCAGGATCTTCCGATAACACTGAGTGAGCCACTACGCGTCACGGCAAGCTTTGGCATTTGCAGCCTCGACGAGGACTGCTTATCGCCGGACTTGTGGCTGGCGAAAGCCGACGAGGCCCTTTATGCCGCCAAACGGGCCGGGCGTAACCAGTGCTGCGTCGTAGAAAGCCAGGGAGCACAGACCTCAGTTTAGAGATTGTGCCAAACGTGTACGGCACAGCTCCCTTCATTTGGGCAGAATGCCGAGGCGCTGCTGCGGCGCTTCGCGAATAACGTTCAACGGCAGATCGAGGTGTGCCTCTGCCATCTTGTTCGGCATGCGTGCAATCCACTGATTCATCGAGATGTCCATGTATGTCGGCGCCTTGAACATCTCCAGAAAGATTACGTCCTCGGTTCCGGTGTTTTCGATCATGTGCGTGGCCATCACGGGAACGTAGCCCACATCGTTAGCCTTGAAGTCCACCGTGCGCGCGTTGGCTCCCGCGGCCACGACGGTCATCCGTCCCTTGCCCTTGATCCAGTACTGCCACTCGCTGACGTTGGGGTGCCAGTGCATCTCGCGGACAGCGCCCGGTTTCAGGGTCACCATCGCCGCCGAAATCCCGCCGGCAATGGGAAAGGTGCGCTGATCCACAACCTTGACTTCCCCACCGTCGGTCTTCTTGGTCGGGGGCATGGCGCCCATCTTAAAGGTGAACTCGGTTCCGGTGCCCAGGTTTTCCCCAAGAAACCGGCGTTCGTCCTCCAGAGAGCCCGGCAAAGGGGCCTCAAAGATGTACAGCTGTGTGGGTGGGCAGTTTGTCGAAGTCTTGCCGCGACCAACCCATGTTTTTCGCGACCAAGTCGGGCGGCGTATGCGCCAGCGACTCGGACAGCAGCACCGTGTTGTCCTCTGAAAACGTACCCTCGTTAAAGACGAGCAGGAACTCCGCGCCGTCGTCGCCGAGCCCCTGGATGGAGTGCGGCAGCCCCGCCGGGAAGTACCAAAGATCGCCCGCCTCCACATCGTTCAAAAACATCTTGCCGTTGGAATCCATGATGCTGACGCGCGCCTTGCCGGTCAGCATCATGGCCCATTCATCGGCGGTATGCCAGTGCAACTCACGGAACGAACCGGCGGTGAGCCGCATGTTTACGCCCGCGATCTCCTTGGAGGGCGGCAACTCGCGTTGCGTGACTTGATGAGTCCAACCGCCGGCTTGCAGGCGCTTCGGCGCAAGGTCGAAGGAGTACCACAGGGCGCCCGGGTTGCCGTGATCGGTGAAGGGCGGCTCGTTGGAACTCGGGTTCTCGCGCAGCAATCCCTTGTTCTCCGGACCTGGATCGCTGGCGTTGTTGCCGGTACGCCCGGCGATTGTGTCCTTGCGCGTTTGCGCCATCGCGCTCATGCCCAGAAGGCTGGCTCCGGTCAGCGCCCCTGCGGTCACAAAGCTCCGCCTTGATAACGGTTGCACCTGGCTCGCCACACCCGTCGTCCCTTGTGCATCCACTTTTGCCGTCGTTTCGTTGCTCATGGAATCACCCTTCCGTTCCAGGACGCGTACGCCTTAATCTGCTTCACTCAACCATTTCGGCAGTGTGCAGTGCGCATTCCGTCTCTTCATTAAATGCCTGGCCGGTGCCGTTCGGTGGTCGTATATTTCTAACGCTGTGATAACCAACGCAAATCACAGCGGCACAAGGGTGCTTGTTCAGCCGCGGCTTACCTGTCGAGCCACCGCAATTAGATGTCGCAGCAGCGGTGTGTCCTTTGCCGCCACCGTGGCAATCGCGATCTCCGATCTTGTTTCCGTCTTGCGCAACACCTTCACCGCAAGCCGGCGTCGATGTTCGCGCGTCAGGCCTTCCGGCACGATGGCGACGCCGAGCCCGGCAGCCACCAGCGCCAGCGCCGTGCTCATCTCACCGGTCTCCTGCACCACCCGGGGCGCAAAGCCGGCTCGCAGACAAAGCTCTGTCCATCGGTCGTGGAAGAAGGGCGCCCACCGCTTTCCGTACGCGATAAAGGCTTCCGGCGCAAGATCGTCTACGGCCAGGTCTTTCTTGCGCGCGAGCGGGTGTTGCTTGGGCAGCACAATGGCGAACGGTTCGCGATGAATCACGGTCGTGCTTAGACCGACCTCGGCCACCGGCATGCGCACAAAACCCGCATCCAGCGTGCCGCCGCGCAACGCGTCGATCTGCTCGGTGGTAGTCAGGTTCGTCAACTCCAGATCGACCCGTGGATAGCGCTTGCGAAAGGCCAACACGATCGCCGGGACCAGCTCCGCTGTGGCGGACGCGACAAACCCGAGACGCAGATGCCCCGCGTCGCCTCCCGCGATGCGTGCCACGCGCAGCTCCGCCTCGGCGATCTGTGCCAGCAGCGCCTCGGCGTCGGCAAGAAACACTGCGCCTGCCGCAGTCAACCGCACGGTCCGCCGATTACGCTCCAGTAGCTGTGCGCGAAGGTGGGTTTCCAAGGACTTGATCTGGACGCTCAGCGCGGGCTGCGACAGATGCAGGCGCCGTGCCGCGCGGTGAAAGCTAAGCGCATGGGCCACGGCGATAAAGGCACGAACGTGTTTGATCTCCAAGGACGCCACCTCGATCCGCCGACGCAGCTCGCTAGAGATTCCTACGTCAAGTCATCCGGATCGAACACGGTCACCTTGCGCCCCAGCGCTCGCACGTCATGTGCCTCGGCCACCAGCGTGCTGACCACGGTTTCCATCTCCTCGGCAGGCACGTCATCCTCCACCGCGAGGCGCTTATGCTCCTTGGGCAGCTTGATGGCCTCCAACAGCGCGACCACATGGGCCACGGCCGTGCCATCCTGCGCCAGGCCCTCGGGCGTTTTGCCCTTGATGGAAACGCAGTTCATCTCCAGCCCGAGCAGGTCGGCCAGCCGTTCCCGCATCTCGCCGGCGATAGGCACGATTTTCGGCCGGTGCATCACCAGCACGCAATCGATGTTCACGATCTTGTACCCGGCCAGCGCCACCTCTTCCAGGGCCGTCTGCAAGAACACGGTCGAGTCGGCGCCTTTCCAACGTTCGTCGGTCGGGGGGAAAAAGGTGCCGATGTCGCCCGCGCACACCGCGCCCAGCAGCGCATCGGTCACCGCATGCAGCAGCAGGTCGCCGTCCGAGTGCCCGGCCAGCCCCTCCGGATGGTCGATCCGCAAACCGCCAATCACCAACGGCACGCCCGGGTGAAAGGCGTGCGAGTCAAACCCAAGGCCGATGCGCATGGACATACGTCGATTTTAGTGGAGAGCTAGCCCCTTCGGCGGATCCCGACCCCAATAACTTCTACGCTCAACTCCTCCAGCGCCCCTAGAATCCGCAGTTGACTCGTCTTCTCGATTTGAAGATGCTCCGCATCCTCAATGTCACCCTCGAACCATCCGAATTCGAGTTCCCAATCCAAAACTAAGTTGACCTCATCTCCGCCAAGAAGGGAGGAGATCAACTCTCGAACTTCGGATTCGTCGAAACTACTTCCTACGAAACTTTTCCTTGCACGCTCGGCCAGTTGCTCAGCCACACGCGTTACTGTTCTGTAGAGTACGCGGTAGGCAAGGTCGAAGTTAGGGTCCGGATACCCATCTACCGCAACCTCACTGAGAATATCCTCGAGTTTCTCTTCGACAGCTTCTCGCATCAATGCTTCTAGTTTCCGCTTGTGCAGCCAAAGCCAAGCCTCGTAGTCCTGCGTTGACGCAACCTGACTGTCCCTGAAGTACTCTAGAACGTCAAGCGGATCGATTCCTACGTGCGGCATACGGTTCATGAGTTCACTCCTATCCTGCCCAGCTAAAGACTCCGTACTGTCTACACATCCAACCGCATGGCCTCACGCTATCCCCTACGCTCACCGTCCTTGATACCGGGACGCTGTCCGGGCAGCTCGGGCAGCTGCAGACGAGAGTCGCCGTGAACAAGCGCAAGGTGTTCGGCGTCGGCCAAGTCAATCAAGCGTCCCACCTGACGCTTATTCTCGATAAGATCCTCTTTGGAGATAAAGTGGACCGTGACGCCGTCGATCTCCGCATCGACATGGTTGCGCCAAACCTGGTCGAAGCTCATTTTCCCGATGAAGTTCAGCAGTTCGATAGGCCCACTCTCCGTATGCAACTGATAATGCCCCTCGTCGCTCAACAGGTCCGTGGGATCCATGCCTTCCAACGCTGCGCCTAATGTTGTCAGAGCGCGAAACACGGCTTGCGCATTTTCGACTGTGGGCCGAAGAAACACATCCAGGTCACGCGTGTTGCGGATAAACCCGTGTGCGTTTACAGCGACGCCGCCGACTACAGCATATTCAACGCTCTCCGCGCGAAATGCGGCAAAGAGTCCAAGCTGCTCGCTCCTTCGGCCCATCCCTCTCCTCCGACTCCGGCCGGAGTAGATCATCATCCGCCAAAGCCCAGCCCGCAATAACCCGCTCAGCCATTGACCGCGAAGCCCAGAACGCAGCTTCTCGTTTGCGACTTTCCTCGTGCGTAACCCGCTCCATCCGGAGAAATGAAAGCGCCACAACAACCCCCTTCTACTACTGCCGAACCGTCAAACCTTCACCCCGCCAGATAAAACTCCGCAACCGCCAAATCGCCCGGCTGCGTTACCTTCAGGTTTCGCCCGCTACCCGGCACAACGTGCACGGGGATGCCTGCGCGCTCGAGCAGGCTGGCTTCATCGGTGCCTACAAACTCGTCCTGTGCCGCCTCCGCAAACGCCCGCCGCATCAGCGGTACGCGCGCCCCTTGCGGCGTTTGCGCGTGAACGATCAGCTCGCGCGGTATCGTTGCCGTGATCAGCGCGCCATCGGCGGTGCGTTCCACCTGCTTGATGGTATCCACGGCCGGCATGGCCACAATGGCCGCGCCGTGCCGGGCGATGGCGTCGATCGTGCGGTCGATCGTCGCGGGATCAATCAAGGGCCGCACGGCATCATGCACAAGCACAATATCCTCGTCCGAGGCGGACGGAAGCGCGGTCAGTGCATTCGCCACGGACTCCTGTCGGGTGTCGCCGCCGGTCACCACCCGGACACGGCCGGTCAGGCCATGGTCGGCTAGCAGTTCCTGCAGACGCGCCTGTTCCGGCTCGCGCACGGCGACATACACACTGCTGATGCGCGGCACGCCAAGAAAGGCTCGCACCGAGTGAACCAGGATCGGCACGCCGCCGAGCGATAAAAACTGCTTGGGCGCCCCGCCGGCGGCCACGGCCATGCGCGTTCCCATCCCCGCCGCCGGCAAGATCACAAACACATCCATAGAGGGCTCGAGTATACCTGTTGCTATGCGCCAGCAACAGCCGACGGTGAGCTCCGCCCTGCGCTCCCATGCACTCCCTCATGGGGCCGTATGCGCTTAGCAGGCCTGAACCGGCGGCTGATACACCCGGGCCAGCGAGTCTGCTGCGCGCTCTCAGGTGGGGCCGATTCGACGGCGCTTCTGCTCGCGTTGCTGGAAGCCAACCACGAGAAGGACGCGCTCGGCGTGGTGTTGAGCGCCATTCACGTCCACCACGGGCTCCGTGGGCCCGATGCCGATGCCGACGAAGCCTTTGTGCGTGCCCTTTGCGACGCGCACGAGGTGCCGCTCACCGTCGCGCACGTCGACGTGGGCGAACGCCGACAGGTCGCCCGCGAGGGCCTGGAGGAGGCAGCCCGCGAACTCCGGTATGCCGCCTTCCGTGAACTTTTTGCGGAGGGCCGGGCCGATGCCGTGGCCACGGCCCACACGCTCGACGATCAGGCTGAGACCGTTTTGATGAAGCTTTTGCGCGGCGCCTGGACCGAGGGCCTGGCGGGCATCGCTCCCGTGCTGCAGCGGGTCGATGAAGGCGCCACACCGACGCAAAGCGCCCATGTTCAACGGGGACGCGAAGCGCCCACCTCCGGTACGATCCTCCGCCCCATGCTCGGTGTCCGGCGCGCGGAGGTCGAGCGTTTCCTGCGGGAACGCGACCAGCCCTGGCGCGAGGACAGCACCAACGCCGACCTCGGCCTCACGCGCAACCGGATTCGCCACGAGTTGATGCCGGTGCTCCGGTCGTTCAATCCGGGGGTCAGCGAGGTCCTCGCGCGTACCGCCGAGATCGCCCTGGATGAGGAGGCATTCTGGGCGGGGGAGATTGCGCGCCTGCTACCAGGCCTCGTCTTGCCGGGTAAACCGGTCCGCGGCGGTGGTCGCGCAGTCGCCACGGCGGTGGGGGAACGCTCGCTCGCAATCGAGATCGACCGGCTCAATGCGCAGCCGAGCGCGACCCGTCGGCGGTTGGTTCGGGCCGCGGCCAGGAGTCTAGGTTGCCGGCTGGATGCCGGGGAGACGGCCAAATTGCTGGCGCTGGCGGGGCTTTTGGACCTCCCTGGCCTCGAGGCGCGCCATGGCGCACGGCTTACGCTGGCGGGCGGCCTGCGCGCGGAACGCTCCTTGCGAGAGATCCGGCTTTCCGTTTCTAGTCAGGACGGCGTGGCCCAGAAGTTGTAGCCCCGTGTCTTGAAGTGAGACAAGCAAAGAAGCGGCGGTCGGATATAGAATCAAAGACAATACCCATTGCCCGGGTAGCTCTCAGGCTGAGACACGCACCTTCTCTCACGCTTCGTCGTCTAATGGGAAATGGGCCTTTCGTCTGTTTGCGGCAGGCGGGCTGTATGCAGCAGGTGTGGGCTCAAGGAATCGAGGAAGCGGATTGAACTCAACGGTTAAACAATTGCTGATCTGGGTGGTCGCGGTAGCCTGCCTGCTGATCGGCTGGAATTACGTGCTGAAGAACATGAACTCGGGGCACAACCGGCCCATTCCTTTGAGCGAGTTTCAAAGTGATGCCGAACAGGGCAAGATCGCCGACGTGACGATCTCCGGCACCGAGGCCTCGGGCAAATTCAAGGACGGCAAAGAAACCTTCACCACCACCATCCCGTCGAACTACCCCGATCTGTATAAGGATCTGATCTCCCACGGCGTCGCCGTGCAGCTTAAGGATCCGCAGGGCAACGTCTGGTTCAGCCTCCTGCTGCAGGTTGCGCCCATCCTGGTCATTCTGGCGCTTTTCCTGTTCATGATGCGGCAGATGCAGTCGGGCGGAAATAAGGCGCTCAGCTTCGGCAAGAACCGCGCGCGCCTACTCAGCATGCAACAGAAGAAGGTAACGTTCAAGGACGTTGCCGGCGTGAACGAGGCGAAGGAAGAGCTTAAGGAAATCATCGAGTTCCTACGGGAGGCGCAGAAATTCCAAAAACTCGGTGGGCGCATCCCCAAGGGTGTGCTGATGGTCGGGCCTCCGGGCACCGGGAAAACCCTGCTCGCGCGCGCCGTTGCGGGCGAAGCCAACGTACCCTTCTTCTCCATCTCCGGCTCGGACTTCGTGGAGATGTTTGTCGGCGTCGGCGCGAGCCGCGTCCGCGACCTCTTCGAGCAGGGCAAGAAGAACGCCCCCTGCATCATCTTCATCGACGAGATCGACGCCGTCGGCCGACATCGTGGCGCAGGCCTCGGCGGTGGACACGACGAGCGCGAACAGACCCTTAACCAGCTCCTGGTCGAGATGGATGGCTTTGAATCCAACGACGGTGTCATCCTGATTGCCGCTACCAATCGTCCCGATGTACTGGACCCGGCTCTGCTTCGGCCCGGCCGCTTCGATCGCCGCGTGGTCGTTGACCGTCCGGACATCCGCGGACGCGAAGAGGTTCTCCGCGTCCACTCCAAAAAGGTTCCTATGGCCGAGGACGTCAACCTCAACGTGCTGGCACGCGGCACACCGGGCTTTTCCGGCGCTGACCTCGCCAACATGGTCAATGAGGCTGCTCTTACCGCCGCGCGCTTCAATCGCAAGGCTGTACATATGTATGACTTCGAGCTGGCCAAAGACAAGGTGCTGATGGGTGCGGAGCGCAAGAGTATGTTGCGCAGCCCGGATGAGCTGAAGATCACGGCCTACCACGAGGCCGGCCACACACTGGTATCGGCGCTGCGGGAGCACTCGGACCCGCTGCACAAGGTCACCATCATCCCGCGCGGCATGGCGCTCGGCGTCACGGTATATCTGCCCGAAGAAGACCAGCACACCGTCACCAAGGAGTACCTGGAGTCGCGTCTGGCCATGATGATGGGCGGTCGTTGCGCCGAGGAGATCTTCCTCAAGAAGATGACCACCGGGGCCGGCAACGACATCGAACGCGCTACCGACCTTGCCCGCCGCATGGTTTGCGAGTTCGGCATGAGCAACCTCGGACCCATGACCTTCGGTAAGAAGGAACAGGAGGTCTTCCTGGGCCGCGACATCGGGCAGTCCCGCGACTTCTCCGACGACACGGCAAAGCAGATCGATGCCGAGGTTCGAGGCTTCGTGGACTCCGCCTATAAATCCGCCTATACGATTCTTGAGTCCAACCAGGACATCATGCACCGTATGGCGCAGGCCTTGCTCGATCGTGAAACGCTGGACGCCGCGGAGATCGAACTCATCATCGCCGGCAAGGAACTGCCTCCGATGAAGTCTGCGCTCGCCTCGGTGGAAGGCGGCAACACAGACGACACGCAGAAGGTGCTCAAGCCGGAAGGTACCCGCAAGTCCGGCTTCGGCGAAGGTCACGCCCAGGCATAAACCAACAGAACGGAACAACGAAGGAGGGCAGCTTCGGCTGCCCTCCTTCGTTTTCGTGTAATCAGGGGGAAAGTTCGGAATGTTGCGTCAGAGGCGCTGTTGCGGGCTGTTGACCCTGCTGCTGGTTTGCTCGATGTGGTTGCAAGCTTCCGTGCCGCCATCTCCTGAAGATCACGGCAAAGGTGAGAAGCAGAGTGCGGTCTACAGCGCTTTGCTCAACATGCTGCGATTTCCGAAATCCCGATCAGTGATCTGGATCAGCGAACTGACGCTCAATCGCGGCTGCGGTGATCACTCCGGGAATCCAGTCCGGTTCAACGACTGCGGAATGTTCAGTCCGCCATCGAACGTCGATGGAATTCACCGTGAGCTGATCGCGCAGGTACCCACGCTCGACGGCAGCACCTGGTCAGATCTCCTGAGCGTCACACGATCGAGCGGCCAGGTCAGACTGACAACGCCGTTACGCGATAACTTCGCGGTCGTAAACTTGGAGAATCCGGGCGGCGCTGGTGCGCAAAAGCCCGATGGCATAGCGCTATTGTCCCAAGTTGGTTTCAACAAGTCGGAAGACGAAGCTCTGGTTTACATCATGTTTCTCTCGTATATGGACCCGATACCTACAGGAGGAGATCTTTTC
Source organism: uncultured Acidobacteriaceae bacterium (assembly GCA_964245045.1). GTDB lineage: Bacteria > Acidobacteriota > Terriglobia > Terriglobales > Acidobacteriaceae > Granulicella. The sequence continues at coordinate 14,180 of CAXTLD010000019.1, forward strand.
GTGTTCCGGTTCGATCACAAGGAGAACCATTGGGGGCCCGCCGCACGTATCACTCTGATGCAAACGGTACGAGCAAGCGACGAACTGACGAAAGGCCGAGTTGGCACCTCGCCGAGATAGTCTGACGATGATGACTCCGAGAAGTTGGCCTGTGCTGTTCCTTGCCGTCGCGACAGCTGCGTGCGGGCAAACGCAAACCTCTGCCCAAAGTACCACCACCACGCCCGGCTCCGCTCAGGACGCCCAGCGCGTCAAGCGCCTCGATCAACTCCCGGCGCCTACCAAGGATGATCTCCTCCGCGGCGCCTACGGCCCTTACCGCGCCAACAACGATCTGCTCAGCTATGCGCTCAAGCTGCGCGTCGACCCCGTCGCCCAAACCCTCCGCGGCACCAACACGGTCCGCTATCGCATGCTCGCTGATGGCAACCGCATCCAGCTCGACCTCACGCCCGAGCTCACCATCGATAGGATCCAGCTCGAAGGCAAGCCGTTGAAGTACACGCGGGAAGAGCGCGCCGTGTACATCGACTTCCCCGAAACCCTACACAAAGACCATACCTACGCCGTGGACATCGCCTACAGCGGCCACCCCGTGAAGCAGGGTCGCTTCGGCTGTTTCTCCTTCGACAAGGACAAGGCCGGCAAGCCCTGGATCACCACCGCCTGCGAGGAAGAAGGCGCCAGCACCTGGTGGCCCAACAAGGACCAGTGGCGCGACGAGCCGCAGGACGGCATGACTCTCGCGATCCAAGTCCCGAATGGTCTGACCGACATCTCAAACGGTCGCTCGGAGGGATCTCAGGACCTAGGCGACGGGTACACCGAGTGGCGCTGGCGGGTTCACTACCCGATCAACAATTACGACGTGGCGCTCAATATCGGCGACTACCAGCACTTCCCCGCTCCCAAGCACGGTGACACGACCCTGGACTTCTACGCGCTGCCCGAGGACCTCGACAAAGCTAGGGCTCAGTTCCAACAAGTGCCCGAAATGCTGGACGCGTTTGAGCACTACTTCGGCGAGTACCCCTTTGATGTCGACGGCTACAAGCTCATCGAGGTGCCCTATGCCGGCATGGAGCACCAGTCCGCGGTGGCTTACGGCAATCACTTCACGAACGGCTACTACGGCCGCGACTGGACCGGCGTCGGTATCAGCCCGCGCTTCGATTTCATCATCATTCACGAGAGCGGCCACGAGTGGTTCGGCAACGCCATCACCGCCCAGGACCGCGCCGACATGTGGATTCACGAGGGCTGGACCACGTACATGGAGACCCTTTACGTCGAGTACCGTTGGGGCAAGGCCGACGCGCTGCGCTACACCAACGGACTGAAGCCAAAGGTCAAGAACGTGCGCCCCATCATCCCGCCCTACAACATCAACGCCGAGCCCCCGCAGGATCAGTATTTTAAGGGCGCGCTCATGCTGAACACCCTCCGCAGCGTGCTGGACGACGACGCGGCGTGGTTTGCCGCCATTCACGACTTCTACCAACACTTTAAGTATCGGACCATCACCACGGACGAGGTCGTCACGTGGTGGAACGGGCGCACCGGCCTGAACCTGACCCCGTTCTTCGATCAGTACCTGCGTCACGCCGCGCTCCCCACGCTTGAACTCGAGTACGACGGGCAGCGCAAGCGTATGGCGTATCGATGGAAGGCGGACGAGCCGGCGTTCGCGATGCCGATCCGGGTCGGCGACCCCGACCATTGGACGACCGTTACGCCGTCCACCCAGACGCCGCAGAGCGTTGTCTGGGACGGCCCCGCCGATGCGTTCAAGGTGGCTGCCAATTTGTACTACGTCAACGTTGAACGCCACGAGACCCCGAACTGATGCGCCTCTTTTCTTCCATCGCGGGCAGTCTGGCGCCAGTGCTGCTCGCGGGCTGCGGCTACCACCAGGTCGGCGCCGCCTCGCACATTCCGCCGGGCGTGCATACGGTGGCCGTGCCCATCTTTGCCACCCGCGTCCAGGCTTTCCGGACGGAGGTCAGCTTCACCCAGGCCGTCGTCCGCGAGCTCAACACCAGCACACGGTGTCGCGTGCTCACCGCCGTGCCCGGCAACGCCGACAGCACACCCATGAACGAAGCCAACGCGACCTTGCGAGGCACCATTCTGACCGAGGCCGTCACGCCGCTGACCTACGATGCCTCCAGCGGCCAAACATCCAGCTATCTCATCACCGTCACCGCAAGCGTCACGCTCACGGCCCGCGACGGTCGCATTCTCTACCGCAACGAGGCCTTTCCCTGGCGCGAACAGTTTCAGTCCACCCAGGACCTTTCCGGGTCCATCCAGGAGGACGCCCCCGCCGTGCGCCGCCTCGCGCGCGACTTCGCGCAGGCGCTCGTCAGCGATATGCAGGAGTCCTTTCGTTGACCACCGCGCCCGCTCTCACCGAAGGTCTGCGGAGCTTCGCCGCGCTCGATCGCTTTTTGCGCGAGGTCGGGTCTTCCGCTCGCAAGCCAGGTTACGTTCTGCTTGGCGACGAGGCATTTTCGCAGGCGGAGGCGCGCCGCGGTGTGCTTGCGGCGTTGGTTGCGCCGGACCTCCGGGACTTTTGTCTCCACGATCTCGATCTGGCGAACGTGCCGGTGGCGCACGCGCTCGACCTGGCGCAAACGCCTTCGCTGATGGCGCCCTTTCAGGTGCTGTTCCTGCGTAACGTGAAGACACTTTACGGCCGCGGCCAGAAGAAGGAAGAGTTCGCCGCGGTGGACGGCTACTTTCGCCGGCCCAACCCGCAAGCGCTTCTGATCTTTGTCGCCGACCACATTCAGCTGCCCGCCGATCTCCGTCGTATGGATTTCACGGACAAGGAGCGCGCGGAAAAGCTGCGGGAAACGTTGGGCGATCTTTGCGGGGTGGTCGAACTGCAACGGGTCTCCGACGACGATGCCGTGACCTGGGCTCAGCGCCGCGCCCGGCAAGCAGGCCTCCAGCTGCAAGTCGACGCTGCGCGTCAGCTGGTCGAGGCCGTGGCTTCCGACATGCTTTCGCTTGCCAGCGAGCTCGAAAAGGTGTGCCTTGAGGCCGACGCCCGCCACGCCGCGCAGATCACGCTTCGCGATGTGGAACTTATGGTGCCGTCCGCCAAACAACGCAGCCTGTACGAGCTCACGGACGCCATCAGCCGCCGAAACGCGCCGGAGGCTTTGGCCCTGCTGGCCGGCATGCTCAACGCTTCCGACGGCGAGGACGCGGCCATTGGGCATGTGTTTTCGCTCGCCAAGACGTTTCGCCAGCTGCTGATCCTTAACGAAAAGCAGGTGAAGGACCAGCGTGCGATTTGGCAGGTGCTATGGCCGGGCTTTCGTCCCGCGCCCTTTGCCGCGGACGCGCTGATCGCCCAGGCGCGCCGGTATCGCAATCGCGCGGAGCTTGCGGGGGCGCTGCGCCTTATCGCCCGCGCCGACCTGGATCTCCGCTCCAACCCTCCCGACAAGCGCCTGGTGCTGGAACGGCTGGTCCTCCGCCTTGTGCAGGACCCGCAGCGAGCCGGCTCGAACGCCCACGCGGCGGAGGGGTCCAACGCCGTCTCGCCCTGATTCTTCAGCCTTGCTTAAGCAAAGCTGGATACCTTGGCGAGAATGGCTTTTTCGCTCAGGGCGATCTTCGTGGTCACGGTGCTGCTTGCACCTGTGTCCGTGCCGCCGAGAGCTCAGACCGTCCAGCCGATGCCAACCGCCACCGGCGCGCTCACGCTGGACGAGGCGATTCGTCGCGCCGAGGCCAACGAGCCGGCCTTTGCCGCCGCCGCGGCCGAACGCCACGCCACGGCTTTGGAGCGCAAAGACGCCCGCGCTGCCCTGTTGCCTTCGGCCAGCTTTCATAACCAGTTCCTCTTCACCGAAAGCAATCACACGCACACGACGCTCGGAACCGTGGGCGGACAATTCGACCAGCAGGGCAACACGGAAGCCTCGCTCCCGGTCTTTATCGCGAACAACTCCGTGCACGAGTACTTCAGCCAGGGCGTGGTGAACGAGACGGTCGGTCTGGCCCAGCTCGGCGCCGTTCGGCTAGCCGACGCCAACGCCGCCCTGGCCTCGGCGCAGTTTGAGATCGCTCGTCGTGGGCTGGTGGCCACGGTGGTTGGTCTCTTCTACGAGGTCAGCGCGGGTGCGCAAAGGGGCGTCATCGCCCAGCGCGCGCTGGACGAGGCGAACCAGTTCGTCGCCACCACGGAAAAACGCGAGGCTGCGCGTGAGGCCGCGCACGCCGACGTCCTCAAGGCGCAGATCCAGCAGCAGCAGCGTGCGCGCGAGTTGGCCGAGGCGCGGCTGGCGGCACGCAAGGCACAGCTGGAGCTCGGCGTGCTGTTGAACCCGGACCCAGCGACGGGCTACACCCTGGCCGCGGCTGCCCTGCCCCCACCGCTCCCCGACCGCGCCGGCGTGGAAACGGCGGCGCGCGTCAACAACCCGGATCTGCGCTCCGCGCTGGCGTCGCTCGAAGCCAATCGCGCACAGACCTTTACGGCGCAGGCGGCGCTTCTTCCCGACGTTGCCCTGAACTTCACCTACGGCATTGACGCCCCACAGTTCGCCGCGACGGGCTACGGCGGCGCGCGCAACCTGGGTTACTCGGCCAGCGCCACCCTCGATCTGCCGCTTTGGGACTGGCTCACCACTGAGCGCAAGATCAAGGAAACCCGCATCCGCGCCGATGCCGCCAAGCTCGTCCTCACCGCGGCCCAGCGTCGCCTTCTGGCCGACCTTGCCGAGTTTTACGCCGAGGCCGACACCGCTCGTGGGCAACTCGCCTCGCTCGACACCAGCGTGATCGCCGCGCGCGAAAGCCTCCGGCTCACCAATCTTCGCTACGTGGATGGCGAAAGCACTGTGCTGGACGTGGTGGACGCGCAAAATACGCTGATCTCCGCAGAAAACGCCCAGGCGGACGGCCTGGTACGCTACCAAGTCGCGCTGGCCCAACTGCAAACGCTAACGGGGACCTTTTGACGACCATGCGCCATGCACCTTCTCAGCGCCGGCCAAGGCTCACGGCAGCCGTGCTGGCGCTGCTCTTTCTCACGGTCTCCCTTTCGGGGTGCAAGAAATCTACCGAAGACAGCGACACCGCAGACACGGCCAAGACCGCCGTAGCCGTGCAGGCCGCGCACCCAACCGTCGGCCCCATGACCGAGGAGATCGCCGCCGACGCCATTCTCGCGCCGCTGTACCAGGCCGCCCTCGCCCCGCGCCTCAGCGCCCCCATCACCGCGGAGTACGTGCAACGGGGCGCGCATGTGCACAAGGGCCAGCTGCTGCTTACGCTGGAGAGCCGCGATCTACGCGGCACGGCGCTGGACAGCCAGGGCGGCCTGACCCAGGCGCAGGCCGCGTACACCACCGCAACGCAGGCCACCATTCCCGAAGAGGTGCAAAAGGCCGAGCTCGATCTCGCGCAGGCCCGGGCCAACCTGGACGTAGCCAACCGCACCGCGAACGAGCGCAAGCGGCTGTTGCGGGAGGGCGCTATCGCCGGCCGCGACACCGATACCGCCATCGCCGCCGCCGTGCAGGCGCAGGCCGCCTTCGATACCGCCACCGCGCACCTCCGCAACGTGCAGCGCACAACCGAGCGCACGAGCGCGGAGACCGCGAAGGGGCAGCTCACCTCCGCTCGCGGCCGCCTGGAGGCCGCCGAGGCCCAGGTCGGCTACGCGAGCCTGCACAGCCCCATCAACGGGGTCGTGACCGACCGTCCGCTCTTTCCCGGCGAGACCGCGCAAGCTGGCACCCCGGTCATCACTGTTATGGACACCTCGTCGCTGCTGGCCAAGCTCCACCTCGCGCAGGCCACCATGCAAAAGTTGCGGCTGGGCAACGCGGCAGAGCTCCATCTACCGGGAGCTGATGACCCGCAGTCGGCCACCGTAGCGTTCATCAGCCCAACCCTCGACCCCGGCTCAACCACCGGCGAGGTGTGGCTCAAGCTGCCCAACCCCGGCGGTCAGTTCAAAGTTGGCACGGCGGTGCATGCGGTCCTTCGCGGCGTGACGATCGCGCAGGCGGTTCAGGTGCCCCCGGCAGCTATCCTCCCGTCCGACGACGGCAGCACCCACGTGCTGGTCGTCGGCCCAGACGGCACGGCGCACAAACGGACGGTCAAGGTGGGCCTGCGCACGGCGGCCAGTGTGCAGATCGTCGAAGGCCTGTCGCCGACCGATACCGTCGTCACCGAAGGCGGCTATGGTCTGGACGACGGCGCCAAGGTGAAAGTCGGCGGCGACGACGACAAGGACAGCAAGCCCGGAGACAAGGACTGATGGCCGCCGCCGCAGCCATCCCGGGCACACCTCCACCCGTACCAACGGGCGAACCACCGTCGACGTTCTGGCTGCCGCGTTGGGTGCGCACCATCTTCTTCGCCGCGTTGGTACTCACCGCGGCCGGCGTGTACGCATTTTTTCAAACGCCCATCGCCGTCTTTCCGGAGACTAACTTCCCGCGCGTGGTGATCGGCGTGGACAACGGCGTGATGCCCGTGGAGCAGATGCAGGTGACGATTACCCAGCCGATCGAGGCTGCGGTGAACAGCGTCCCGGGGCTGCGCACGGTACGCTCTACCACCAGCCGCGGCTCGGCAGAGGTGAGCCTGTTCTTTGACTGGAACGTCGATATGTTCCGCACCCTGGAGCTGGTCAACGCCGCGCTGGCCCGCGTCGAGCAGACGCTTCCTCCGACGGCGAAGATCACCAGCAATCGCCTCACGTTTGCGACGTTTCCGATCCTCGGCTACAGCCTGACCTCGGCCACCGTCTCGCAGAGTGACCTGTGGGAGCTTGCTACCTACACGCTGAAGCCGCCGCTGAATCGTGTGAATGGCGTGGCCACCGTTACCGTGCAGGGTGGGCAGGTACCGGAGTTTCACATTGTGCCGAACATGGCCAAGCTGCAAGCCGCGGGCGTTACCGTGCTCGACCTCGCCAACGCCGTGGGCAGCTCCAACATCGTCGACTCCCCGGGCCTCTACCAGCAGGATCACCAGTTGGTGCTGGCGCTGGTCGGCGCGCAAGCCCACGATCTGGACGGGCTCCGGCAGCTCACCGTGAAGACCACCGCCGGCGGCGCGGCGGTCCGCGTGGGCGACCTCGCCGACGTGGTGCAGGCACCCATGCCGGTCTACACCTACGTCTCCGCGAACGGCCATCCAGCGGTGCTGGTCAACATCGCGCGCCAGCCCTCCAGCAACACCGTCGCCGTGGCGGACGGCGTCGCCGCCGAGGTCGACAGGCTTCGCTCCACGCTGCCCAGGGGCGTCGTGCTCCAACCCTTCTACGACCAATCCGAACTCGTACGCGAAAGCATCCGCAGCGTCCGCGACGCCATCGTTATCGGCCTCGTGCTCGCCTGCGTCATCCTGTTCCTTTTTCTGCGCGATTGGCGCTCCTCGCTGATTGCCGGCCTGGTCATTCCGGTCACGGTGGCCGTCACCGTGCTGGTGCTCTGGGTCATGGGCCAAAGCTTCAACCTGATGACCCTTGGCGGCCTGGCCGCGGCGATCGGTTTGGTGATCGACGATGCCATTGTGGTGGTGGAAAACATCATCCTGCACCGCGACGCCGGCGAGGGCCGCGTCGAAGCCGTGCGCAAGGCGTTGCACGAGATCGCCCATCCGCTGGTCGGCTCAACCATCACCCCGGTGGTCGTCTTCTTGCCGCTGGTGTTCGTCACCGGCGTGACCGGCAGCTTCTTCGGTGCGCTGGCCATCACCATGGCCGTGTCGCTGCTCACGTCGTTGCTGCTGGCCGTCACCTGGACGCCGGGCCTCGCGATGGTCCTGCTGACGCCGCACGCAGCCCAAAGCCCCACGCCTAATAATGCCGAGTCTGGCGCCGTGCTCCGCCGCCTCACCCGCTGGCACCACAGCGGCCTTGCGTGGTCCTTGCGCAACCCGCTTCTACTCGGGCTCATCTGCCTTCTGCTGGCGGGCGGTACCTACCTTGGCTATCGAAGCCTCGGCTCTGACCTCCTGCCCGAGATGGACGAAGGCGGCTTCATCATCGATTACGTGATGCCCGCCGGCAGCTCGCTCGGGTCCACCGGCGCGGTGCTGGACCGTGTCGAGCAGATGCTGCTCAAGACGCCGGAGGTGGCTTCCACCAGCCGCCGCACCGGCATGCAGCTCGGACTCGCCGCCGTGACTGAGGCCAACACCGGCGACATCAGCGTCAAGCTGAAATCCAAACGCAGCCGCGGCATCGACGAGGTCATCGCCGACGTCCGCGCGCAGATCAAAACGCAGACGCCGCAGCTGGACGTTGAGTTCACTCAGGTGCTCCAGGACATGATCGGCGACCTGTCCAACTCGCCCGAGCCCATTCAAATCAAGCTCTTCGCCTCCGACCCCGCGTTGCTGGGCGAGCTCGGTCCACGTGTCGCCGCCGCCATCAAGCAAGTCGACGGCGTGGTCGATGTGCAGAACGGCATCGACAACACCATCTCCGGGCCGGCCACCAACTTCGAGGTCGACCCCGGGCTTGCCGCGCGCCTCGGCTTCACGCCGCAGGAGGTCGCCGAGGACGCCACCTCCATCCTTGACGGCATCGAGGTCGCCAACCCCGTCATCAGCAACAGCCGCCCCTACACGGTGCGCGTCCGCTTAGGCGACGAGACGCGGCAATCGCTCGACGCCATTCGCAACACCGTCTTTAACGCCGGTTCCGGCCACACAGCCTCGCTCGGCTCCATGACCACGGTCACGCAGCTGCCGCCGCAAAACGAGATTCGCCGCGAAAACCTGCAACGCCTCATCACCGTCACCGGCCGCCTGGAGGGCACGGACCTCGGCACCGCGGTCGGTCGCGTCCAGGCGCGCGTGGCTGCCATGCACCTGCCTCCCAGCGTGCGCGTGGAGTACGGCGGCACCTACCAGGAGCAGCAAAAATCCTTCGGCGACCTCGCCCGCGTGTTGCTGATGGCGCTGGTCCTGGTCTTCGGCGTCCTGCTCACGGAATTCCGCAACTTCGCCGCGCCTGTCGCGATTCTTGTCTCGTCCGTGCTGTCGATCTCGGGCGTCGTCGGCGCGCTTCTGCTCACCCACACCAACTTCAACGTGGCCAGCTTCATGGGGCTGATCATGGTGATCGGCATCGTCGCGAAGAACGGCATCCTGCTACTCGACGCCGACGAGCGTTTCCGTGCCGAGGGCCTTCCGGCGCGCGAAGCCATGCTGATGGCCGCGCAGCGCCGGCTCCGCCCCATCCTGATGACCGCGCTGGCCGCCGTCACCGGCATGCTCCCGTTGGCGCTCGCCCTTGGGGCCGGTTCGCAGATGCTGCAACCGCTGGCCATCGCCGTTATCGGCGGCCTTTGCATCTCCATGGTGCTCAGCCTGGTCCTCACGCCGGTGGTGTACTTCCTACTCACCCGCACCCACGCCCCGCAACTCGCCTGAAGCCCCAACGTGCGGTCCCGTTGCGTTCACGCGAACCGGAGGCTCACGCAATTCCTTTGCGTACTTGGCGTAACCTCCGCGTCCTTTGCGTGAGAGCTTATCGCCCAATCACCAGCACCGTAAACGTATCCGGGACCACCGCCGGCCGGGGCCGCGGGTTGGCCGCCGTTGCCTCCGGTCGAGGTCCGAACTCCGCCGTCACCACGTATACGCGGTCCGTCGCCTCGTCGTAGGTCATGGTGCGCGCACCCTTTTGCGTGGGCAACGACTCCACCGTCGTAAACCCATGCGCCGCGTCCACCACGCTCAAGGTACCGTCCTGTCCGTTGGAGCTGAACGCCAGCTGCCGCTTCGGATCATAGCCAGCCGCATCCGGGCCGTCGCCGATCGTCGGCGTGCCGATCTGCTTGCCGGTGTCCGTGTCCACCACGGCCATTGCCTTCCCGTCACACACGGAGAAGAGCCGGTGATGCGCCGGATCGATCGCCATCCCCGAGGGCGAATCGCACCCCGTTAACGGCCACGTCCCCGCAATCGTCTTGGTTTTCGCGTCCAGCGCGACGACGGTGTTCTTGTCCTCAATGTTGTCGAACACATGGCCCTTGCCGTCGGGCTGCGGGAACTCCGGCTTGCCGGGCAGCGGAATCGTGGCGACCACGCTGCGCGACCCCGTGTCGATCACCGTCACATCCTTGCTGCGCCCGTTGAACGCCCACACGGTCTTGGTCACCGGCTCATAGGTGATGCCGTCCGGGTTGGTCCCGGCGGGCACGCTGCCCACCGTCGCCAGCGTTTTGCGGTCGAAGATCACCACCGCGTTCGCCCCGCCGTCGGAGATGTAGCCAAACCGACCCTCAGGATCCAGCGCCACGCCATGCGTTCCCTTCAGACCCGTGATCGCGCCGATGACCTTGCCGTTGGTGCTGTCCAGCACTTCCACCCGCTGCCCGTGCGTCACATACAGCCGCTTTGCGCCTGGGTCCGCCAGCAGGTAATCCCACCCGCCCGTTCCGCCGATCTTCCAGTGGTCCAGCACGCGGTAGGGCTGCTGGGCCCCGGCGACGGTGGGTTGCGCGGCAACCAACGCAAACCCGCACAAAAGTGAGGCGGCGGCGAAACGAACGTGCATGCGATCTCCCTGCCGGCAGATGCCGGTCAGCCTTCACTCTCGCCGACGCACATTAACACAAGCTGAAGACGACCCGCACCGTCGTTCCCTGCGCTTCGGCACTCTCGACGGCGATGCTGCCACCCGCGCCCTCGACGATGCTCTTGCAGATGGCCAGCCCCAACCCCGCGCCGCCAGTGTGACGGGAGCGCGAGCGGTCTTCGCGGTAGAAACGCTCAAAGATGTGCGGCAACGACTGCGCGGCGATGCCCTGCCCAAAGTCCTGCACCTCCAGCACAGCCTGCGGCGTCGCACATCCGCCGCGGCTGACGTTGACCCGCACCGCAGCACCACGCGGGCTGTGCTGCACGGCGTTCACCACCAGGTTTGAGATCAGCGTCTCGGCGGCCTCGGGCGCCAGCCGAACACACACATCGTTCGCCAGCGAAGGCTGCAGCTGCACCCCATGCGCCAGCGCGACAGTGTGTAGCCGCTGCAACGTCTGTTCGGCAGCGACGCCCAGATCGAGCGGGGCCGCGGCCGTGTCGGTACGCTCCTCAAACCGCGCCAGCAGCAGCATGCGCGAGACAAGCTCTTCCACCCGCTCGTTGTCGGCGAGCACCGCATTCATGCCCTCGCGATAGGCCTCCGCCGTTCGCGGCCGCAGGCCAAGCACCTGGATGCTGGAGCGCACGACCGCCACGGCGGTCTTTAACTCATGGGCCGCATCGCCCACAAAGCGATGTTCCGCCTCAAACGCCAGACGCAATCGCGCGACCGTAGCCGCCAGCGCCTCCGCCAACGGCCGCAGCTCGGTGGTGGCCAGCGCCGAGGCGGGCGCCGCAAACGTGAGCGACGCTCGGGACACCGCCGCCGCCGCCGCGGCCAGCGCCCCAATCGGCGCCAGCAGATGCCGCATCCACACCACCAGCACAAGCGCGGTCCCGGCCACCAGCAGCACACTCACCAGCGTGTAAAAACCTGCCGCCTTGTAGATCTGCGGCCACACGTACATCGTCGGCGCCGCATACACCAGCGTTACCGGACGCCGGAGACCCACGCCGCCGTTTTCGCCGCGGTCGATGATGCGCAGCCCCTCGCGCTGCAGCACGCGGTACTCGCGCGCCCCCGACCGCACCGTCCGGAAGCCATCGCCCGCCGGCCTGACCACCGGCGCCGCGTGCACGCCCGACGCGCCCAAAACTCGCCCGCCCTGCCCATACACGGCGTACACGTCTTCGCGCGGCAGCCGTAGCTCCGCTGGGTCCACGCGTACGTTGTCTTCGGCGTCTTCGGCGTCCTGCACCGCGCCCAGCAAGGAGTCCGAGCGCCCCTCGATCACCGCGTCGAACGCACGCAAACGGGTCCAACGCTCATGCCACAACGTGGTACCTGAAAACGCCGCCGCGCACAGCAGCTCCACCAGCACCACGGCCGCGATCAGCCGGCTCGCCAGCGAGCGCATCCCGTCAGGCCTCATGCGATCCCTCCAGCGCCGCCAAACGATAGCCCCGCCCGCGCAGGGTCTCCAGCAGCAACGACGAGGTCCCCAGCCGCAACTTCCGCCGCAGGTTGGACACATGCGCCTCGATCACGTTGGAGTGGTGCTCCCAGGTGAAGTCGTACAGATGTTCCAGCAACTCGCGCTTGGACACCACCCGCCGCGAGCGATGCATCAGGTACTCCAGAATGCGGAACTCGGTGGGCGACAGATCCACGGGCGTCTCCGCCACCGTCACCGTCTGCCGCACCGCATCCAGAGCCATGGGCCCCAGGCGCAGCACCGTGCTTTTGACGCCCTTGCCACGCCGCACCAGCGCCCGCGCCCGCGCAATCAACTCGCCCAGATCGAAGGGCTTGGTCATGTAGTCATCCGCGCCCCCGTTCAGCAGATCGATCGTGCTCCGGGTGCCGGTCACGGCGGTTAAGACCAGCACCGGCGTCAGATCGTCTTTGGCGCGCAGCCGCATCAGCAACTGCTCCCCGCTGATGCGCGGCAACATCAGGTCTAACAGCACAAGGTCGTAGGTCGTACTCGCCAACAGGTGCGCGCCTTCCTCGCCGTCGCGCGCCACATCCACCGCGTAGCCCGCACCCTCCCGCATCGCCGCCGCGATGTTCTCGGCCAGGCGGGGCTCGTCTTCAATCACCAGCACACGCACGGCTTGCCCTCAGTGTGGATCCGACTTGCTTCCGACTTCGCTCGCCTGCGTCGCGTACCGGGCGACATACGCCTCGCGATGAAACGGCGGCAGCCATGCCGTGTAGGCCACGCTCGCAAACCCCGGCACAGCGGCACATCCACTTGCAGGGTTGGCCACCGTATACAGCGGATGTACGCCGGGCGTCCACTCCGGGATATCGCGCGAACACGGACCGGCAAACGTCCCCGGACTCACCTGCACACGCCGCCCGTCCGGCAGGCGAGCCCCCGGCTGCCGCACATAGCCGTCCTCCAGGATCTGCGTATAGCTGTTGTACTCCCACCCGCCGTCGATCGTAGAGCGCGGCACACCCGCCGCCCGTACCTCCCCGATCAAACGGAGGGAGCTCCGGTAAGCCACAAATACGTCGTGCAGCGACAGAACGCTGTACAGCCCCACTACGGCGGCAACCACCACGCTGTACACGGGTAGTCGATCGGCCAGCCGGTCCTGATACCACCGCACCAGGTACAGCAGCACCGGCGGCAACAGCAGCAAACAGTAGCGGTCATACGCAAACGCGGTCAACCCGCGCGGCATCAACAGCAGCACGTAGCTGAGCGCATACGGGACCACCAGCCACGCCAGCTGCCGGCGACTGCAACGGCCATTCTCGACCTCCGGCGGGCTTTGCCGAGCATAGATCGTAGCCGCCAGGACGCAGCTGAGCGCGAGGACGCAGACCCCGGTAAGCCCCCATCGAACGCCGTCCGTGAGCGGAAGCTCCGGGGCGCCTTTGATCGGCACCTGGACGTTGGTAAACATCGTCTCCAGCGAGTACGGCTTCGCCGGCCTAAACAGCAGAAACGGGGACAGCCACTCGTGGAAGGCGCGCCGCCTGGCCTCGTGGTACAGCAACGGCACAAAAGCCGCCACGGCGAGCACCAGTGCAACTGCCTGCACACGGGCGATGCGCCGGAGCGCCGGGGCAAACGCGAGGCAGATTGGCAGGCTCAGGAGCACCGCGTCGAACACCAGTCGCAACACGAAGGTCACCACGTTCTGCGCCGTGATGTGCCGGAAGCTGGCCAGGTCGAGGTGCTCGGCCACGCTGTAGGTTTGCGCGTTGAACCAACGCAGCGATGCGACGATCGCCGCCGCGCCCGCCACCACACAGGCGCCCCCAGCGACCAACACCGGCCGTTGCCGGCGCAACACCCACATCGCCGAGGGCACCATCACCAACACGCCCAGCCACGCTATCTGCCGCGCCGTTCCCAACACCACGTTGCTCAGCGCGGCAAACACGATCCACCCCACCGCGTGGTGCCGGGACTGCACCGCGTGCAGGCAGCCGTAGAGGCAAACCAGCACGGCCAGCAGTCCCGGCACATCGCTCATAAACGCGATCGATCCGGTCAAGAAGACAGGCGAAAGCAAAAACGCACACGTGACGATCGTGGTGTTCCAGGCGTTCAGGCCCGCGCGCAGCAGTAACCGGTGCAGCACGGCAGCGCACGCCGCGCCGATCAACACCTGCGCGCCGCGAACCACGCTGAAGCTGTCCCCGAAGACCTTCACGAATGCAGCCGCAACCAGAAGCGGCCACCCGAGCAGAGCCGTCGCCCAGCCGTTGTACACGAGGTGCCCCGTAGTCCCGAGCACCTCTGCGGTGCGGACGTAAGACCAGTCGTCCATGAAGCCCGACTCCACTACAGGCCACACCAGCGCCACCGCGACGAGGAACAGACCCATGCACCCCAGCGCGGGTCCGAACGAAAAGACTTGTCTGGGGCGTGGCGGCACTGCCCGATTGTAGCCGCCGTGCCTGCCACACCCGAACGCGCAACAGCATCGGCTCCCGCCTGCCCTGCACCTTTCGGGTGATACTTTCGTTACGGAGGTAACGTATGATTCTGCCATGCTCGCCCCCCAGCGCAAATCTGGATACCTGCCCGGTTTCGATGGCTGGCGGGCTCTCGCGATCCTTTGCGTCTTGATGGCGCATGACAAGGTCTGGCACATCCTAGGCCACAGCAACGCCCGCATCCGCAGCTACGGCGGCCTGGGCGTGTACCTCTTCTTTGCCATCAGCGGCATCCTGATCTGCTGGCGCATCCTGGAGGAAGAGGCCTTCCTCGGCACCTTCCACCTGCGCGCGTTCTATGTGCGGCGCCTGTTTCGCATCCAGCCCGCTGCGTGGGCCTATCTGGCCTGCATTGCCTGCCTGATGCTGCTGGGCATCGTGCATGAGCGCTGGCATTTCTGGCTAGGCGCGTTCTTGCTCTACCAGAACTTCACCTGGCACGGCGCGCAGTTCCACCGCATGCTGCAAGGGGGATGGTTCACCGGCCACTTCTGGACGCTGGCCGTGGAGGAGCACTTCTACATCCTGCTTTCGCTGCTTCTGGCGCTCTGCAAGCGACGCCGCGTGCTTGTGCTCGGCGTCATCCTCTTCGGCCTGCTCGCTTGGCAACACTGGGCCAAGCAGCACAACCTGTTCTCCCCAGACCACTCCGAACGTCGTACCTACTGGGCGCTTCCCTACCTGCTTGCGCCGGCGTTTTGCGCCCTGCTGCTGCGCGTGCCTGCGGTGTACCGTGCGGCCGTGCGCCACCTGCATCCTTGGATTGCGTTCAGCGTCACGGCGGTCGTCACCGGTCTCCATCAGCTGCATACGGCGGGCCCGCACAAGGTCCTTACCTGGAACATCCTCGGCGACAGCGAAACCGTGTTCCTCAACTGCTTCAGCCTTTGGATCATCGCCACCATGCTGCACCCGCAGGCCTGGACCACGCGCCTGCTCGAGTGGCAGCCGTTGCGCTACCTCGGCCGGCTCTCGTACAGCCTGTACCTGTGGCATCTGCTTTTCTTTGCCGCGACCGAGCCCGACCCGCACATCACCTGGCATCCTCTGGTGCTCGCCGCGGGGCAGCCGTGGCGCTACGTCGCCGCATTCGGGATGGCCATGCTCAGCTACCATCTGCTCGAAAAGCCCTTGATTCGCGTGGGCCACAGGCTGGCGCCGCCGGCCACGCCCGGGCACCGCGACCTCGGGGCAGCGGCCTCCCGGCCCCCAACGACCTCGCGCCTCAGCGCCCAGCCGCTTCCTCTGTCCCCGGTGCTCGAATGATGCAAACGCTGTCGCGCCCCGGCCTCGCGCCGCAAGGCCATCCTGTCCCGTATCCCGACCACCCGCTGCGCGTCGCCGTCCTAATCCCGTGCCACAACGAGCAGGCCGCCATCGGCAAGGTGGTCGCGGCTTTCGCGCGTGAGCTCCCCCTTGCCGACATCTTCGTCTACGACAACAACTCCACCGACCGCACCGTTGAGGTCGCCCGCGTCGCCGGCGCCCGTATCGGCCGCGAAACTCTCCAGGGCAAAGGCAACGTCGTGCGCCGCATGTTCGCCGACATCGACGCCGATGTGTACGTGCTGGTGGACGGCGACGACACGTACCAGGCCGCCAGCGCCCCGCTGATGGTGGACTACCTGCTTGAAAACGGGCTCGACATGGTGACCGGTACGCGCGTCACCGAGGTCCGCGCCGCCTACCGGCCCGGCCATCGCACCGGCAACGTCCTGCTTACCGGCATTGTCACGCTGATCTTCGGCAAGCGCATCACGGACATGCTCTCCGGGTACCGGGTGTTTAGCCGCCGCTTCGTGAAGAGCTTTCCGGCCCTGAGCGCCGGGTTTGAAACCGAGACCGAGCTGACCATCCACGCCCTGGAACTGCGCATGCCGCTCGGCGAACTCGTCACGCCCTACCGCGACCGCGGCGAGGGCTCCAGCTCCAAGCTCAGCACCTACCGCGACGGAGCCCGCATCGCGCTCACCATCCTCCACCTCGTCAAAGAAGAGCGCCCGCTGCCGTTCTTCACGCTGATCGCCGTCCTGCTCTTTCTCGCCAGCGTGGTCCTCGCTTTCCCTCTGTTCACCGAGTTCCGCCGCACCCACCTCGTCCCCCGCCTGCCCACGGGTGTGGTCGCCACGGGCCTCATGATGCTTTCGTTTTTGTCGCTGGTCTGCGGCATGGTGTTGGACTCGGTTTCGCGCACGCGCAAGGAGCTAAAGCAGCTCGCCTACCTAGCCACGGGGCACCCCGCCGCCGCAGCCACCCGGCGGTCTTGGCGCTAACCCGCCAACGCGAAGCGGCCAACCTCAGCCAACGCGAAGCGCCAACCCCAGCTATCCCGGCACACACACGCACACCCGCGTGCCCTGCCGCGGCCTCGACTCCACCTGCAACGTGGCACCCAGGGCGCGCGCACGTTCCTTCATGCCGATGAGCCCTAGCCCTGCCGTAGGCTGCTCGGGGTCGAAGCCCGCGCCCGAGTCCGCCACCTCTAACCGCAGGTCGCCGCCTTTACTCACCAGTGACAACTTCACATGCGCGCGACCCGCATGCTGCAGCACGTTGCGCAGCGCGGCCTCGGCGATCCGGTACAGCCCCGTGGCCATTTCCACCGTGACGTCGACCGGCACCGCGTCGCTGAAGAAGCTGGTCAGCATCCCTTCGCGGCCGGCAAATTGCTCCAACAGCGCTTCCAGCGTCGCCGCAAAACCAAGGTGCTCCGTAGACGCTGGATGGAGCCGATGCGCAAGCGTCCGCACCTCGCCTGCGATCTCCGCCACGTGCGCGCGCACACGGTCCATTGCCTGCCGCGTTTCGCTTGCCTCGCCGTTGCTGGCGGCCAGCGCGGTCCCGCACACCTCTTCCAGCCGCGCCAGGGGCTCGGTCACCGTGTCGTGCAAGGCCTGCGCCAGCCGCCGTCGCTCGTCTTCCTGTGAGGTCATCAAGCTATCCGTCAACGCGCGCAGATCTTCACGGCTGCGGTCCAGCTCCCGCGTGGTCACCGCGACTTGCGTGGCTAAACGTTCGCCTTCCAGCGTCAACAACCGTTCGACCTCTTTCTGCGCCGAAATGTCCTCAAAGGTCAGCAGCAGAAACTTCTCGCCATCCGGCTGCAGCGGTCGCCCCTGTACCCGCAACGTACACGTGCTCACCCCTGGCTGCTTGTGTTCAAACTCGAAGCTGCCGCCGTTTGCGCCCTCGTCTTGCAGATGGGCCAGCAGACGGCGCAGCGGCTCCTCCAGCGACCACAGCGCCGCCGCAACCTCTGCCACTGGTCGACCCTCCAGCGCGTGCCGTCCCATCCTCGACAGATCGCAGAAGGCGTCGTTCAGCGACACGATCTTTCGCGTCGAATCCACCACGACCAGCGGCAACGGAGTATTTGCAATCACCGACGCGGCAAAGTCGCGCGCATCCCGCAGTTGCTGCTGGCTGCGGCGGTGCTGATCGATGTCCACCAGCACCAGCACCAGGCCTTCGATCTTGTTGTCTGTCGTCCGGTACGGTCGCACCCGCAGCAGATACCAGCGCCCGTCGCGGTCCTGCACCTCCATCTCTTGGGCGCTGAGCGTGTCCAGCACCTCCAGCAGACGCTGCTCCATCTGCTCCACTTGGAGGTTCAGACGGATGTCCCCGAACGGCCGCCCCACGTCCGACGGCCGCACGTTGATCAGCTTCTGCGCCTGCGGCGTGAAGTGCCGGATGTGCAACTCGTTCGATAGCATCAGCACCGGAAGGTTTACGCTGTTCAGCAGGTTCGAAAGATCGTTGCCGGCCTGCGTCAATACGGCGTTGCGGTTGCTCAGCTCGTCGTTGACGGTTTGCAGCTCCTCGTTCGAGCTTTGCAACTCTTCCTTGGTCGTTTCCAACTCTTCGTTGGTGCTTTGCAACTCCTCATTGGCGGACTGGATCTCCTCGTTCGCAGAAACAAGCTCCTGATTTTTCGAGTCCCGTTCGTCCAGCAACGACTGCAGATACACCTTGGTCGAAGAAAGGTCGTGCTGCAACTGCACCAGCGTCTTTTCGGGATCGCTAAGCTCTGCAGGGCGCGTCGTGGGCGTGCTGCGGTCTTCGTTGCCACGCGGCAAGAACACCAGCAGGAAATGCCGCACGTCGGTCTCGCCCAAGTGCATGGGCAGCACCTCCAAGCCGACCTCGCGCACGTCCAACCCGTCCACGATCTTCAGCTCCGGCAGCTGTACAAGCACGTCTTCTTCGATCGCGCGCGTCACGGCCGCCGACACTTCCGCGCCGATGCCGTCGCGCAGCATGCGCCGCAGCTGCAGGCTCGCCATTCCCTGCGCCATCTCGAGATACGGCCCCGTGCGCCCCCGCGTCTGCACGATCTCCATGCTCGCGTTCACAATCACGCCCGGCGGCCCGTAGCGCGCCAGAATGATGCGGTCCGCCATTCGGCTCAGGTCAAACTCGCGCCGCCCTTCCGCGGTCGGCGTGGCGGTGTGGTCGAGCAGTGTGCCGACGTTCTGCACCGGCGGAAACACATGGGTCAACAGGCGCCCCGGCGTTTCGCCGGTTTTGGTGAACAGCTTGTGCGTCCGATCTTCGGTCGCAAACAGATCCGCAAACTCGCGTATGGTCTCCGATCCACCCAGCAGCAAAAATCCATGCGGTCGCAACGCATAGTGAAACGACGTGAGTAACTGCTTCTGCAGCTGCGGCCCAAAGTAGATCAGCACGTTGCGGCAGCTCACCAGATCCAGCCGTGAAAACGGTGGGTCCACGCAAAGGTTCTGCCGCGCAAAGATGCACAAGTCGCGCACGCGCTTGTTGATCTGATAGCCCTTGTCCGTTCTGGTAAAGAAGCGCCGCAGCCGCTCCGGCGACACCTCATGCACGATGCTTTCCGCGTAGTGCCCCAGCCGCGCACGCGCGATGCTGTTTTCACTCGCGTCCGTGCCGATGATCTGGATGCTCGGCTCCACGGGGCTGCCGGTCAGGTACTCCAGTAGGCAGATCGCCAGCGAGTACACCTCCTCGCCCGTGGAGCAGCCCGCCACCCAGATGCGCACTTGTTGATCGGGCTCGCGCCCCTGGAAGATCTGCGGAATGGCGGTTTGCTTCAGAAGCTCGAAGACCTCTGGATCGCGGAAAAACTGCGTCACATTAATCAAGATGTCTTCCTGCAGATCCCGCAGTTCTGCGGGGCTAGCCTGCAGCAGCGCCATGTACTCGGTGAGCAGCTCCTTTTTGTGCACCAGCATGCGCCGAGCAATTCTGCGACGTATGGTGCTCGGCTTATACAGCTGGAAGTCCACGCCGGAAACGCTTTTCAGCAGTCGCAGGATGCGCTGAAAGACCTGTTCGTCCTCGGCGGTGGGCTCGTTTTCCTCCACGCGTCGCCACTGCGGGTTCAGAAAGCGCCGGCCGATGTTTTCCAGGTTGCGCGCCAGCAGGTCCGGCGGCAACACCATGTCCACGTGGTCGTTCTCAATGCTGGCGCGAGGCATCATTCCGTGCTTGGCCGACTCCGGCGATTGCACCATAGCAAAGCCGCCCTCGCCCTTGATGACGCGCATCCCAATCGCGCCATCGCCGTCCATGCCCGACAGCACGACGCCAATCGAGAAGTTGCGTTGCGCTCGCGCCAGCGAGACAAAGAACTCGTCGATCGGCAAGAACGGCCCGTCCTCTTCGCGTGGTCGCAAACGGAAGGTACGCCCCTCCAACGTCAGCAGAACCTTGGGCGGGATCACGTACACCTGGTTCGGCTCCGGCACCATGCCGTCCTCAATCGTCAGGGTCGTCATCGGGGTGTTGCGGCCCAGAATCTGGCGCAGATGGCTCTCCTGGTTCGGCGCCAAATGCGTCACCAGCACAAACGCCATGCCCGTGTCGCCGGGCAGATGACGCAGCAACTCCAGCACGGGCTCCAGCGACCCCGCCGAGCCGCCGATGCCCACCACGGGAAACGGCAGCGCGTGCTCGGCCCCGGGCCGCAGGTCGCCATCGGCCACCACCAACCTCATGCTTTGCTCGTCGCCGGCGAGGCTTATTTGCGACTCGCTGGCCACCTCGCCACCGCTTTCTTCCACCGCGCCTTCCGCCCGCGGCTGCTTACGTTCGTCCATGTTCGTTCCTTGTCGATGGCCTTATTTGCACAGACCATCCTACGCCGCCAACGGACTTGCTTTGTTACATCGACAGCCAAACGCAGGCCGGCAGGCCGCGTTTCCGTCTCACACAACCGGGCCCGCGCACCTCCTCTGCAGTGCCGTCCCGAATGTTTGCCAGCCGCGCACAACCCTCTGCTATTATCGCCACCACATTGCGGCCCGTCTCTTCGCGGTCGCTTCGGAGACTCTCCTGATGCATGAGCCTGCGCATGGATGAACAAGAAGTAAGCGCTGCTTCCGCCTCGCCGTCCGACCACGCCGAGTTTCACCTGCCGTCCACGCTTGAAAGCGTCGCGGCGATCGAGCACGCCGTCGAAGCGATGGCTTGTCGCATGGGCTTTGACGAGGACACGGCCAGCAATCTCGCCATGGTCACGCGCGAGGCCGCCATCAACGCCTGCAAGCACGGCAACCGCTTCAGCCCGGAAAAGCAGATGCACGCCACCCTCGACAGGGACGCCGGCAAGCTCAGCATCTGTATCGCCGACCAAGGGGAGGGCCTGGACCCGGACACGCTGCCCGATCCGCTGGACCCTGCCAACCTCCTCCGCTCGTCGGGCCGCGGCGTTTTTCTGATGCGCGCCCTTGTGGATGAGGTACACTTTCGCCAGTTACAGCCAGGCACACAAGTTACGTTAATCAAACACATGCAAACGGAGGCGACCAGCTAAGTATGGACACAAAGGTGCGGCAAGTTGACGGTGTGACGGTTCTCGATCTCAGCGGCAAAATAACAATGGGCGAAGCCAGCGGCAAGCTGCGGGGCGCCGTGCAGGACGCGCTCGCCGGCTCCAAGAAGATCCTGCTGAACCTCAAAGACGTAAACTACATCGACTCGGCCGGCCTCGGTGAGCTCGTCAGCTCGTACACGACCGTGAAGAACGCCGGCGGCGAACTCAAGCTGCTCAACCTGACCAGCAAGGTGCGCGACCTGCTCGTGATCACCAAACTTCTGACTGTCTTCGACGTGAAAGAGTCCGAGGCGGACGCGCTGAAGTCGTTCGCGTAAGCGCCGACGAAGCCGTGCCAAAAGCCGTCGCCCACGCGACGGCTTTTCTGTTTCGTTTACAACAATCTGCGCCGGGCTTTGCGCCTGTTGCCCTCTACCCGCACGCAACCATCCAGCGCCAATGAACCTGCTTCGGATTTTGCGCTTGCTGCCTTTCATCGCGCAAAGACGCATCCAGCGCCAAAGGCGCGCCCTACCCTAGCCTAGGGCGAAGCCCTAGGTACCGCGCCGGAAATGAAGAGGGCTGAAGGCCCGGCCTACCCCCGCCGCCAGCCTGACCCAACGCGCTGCAAATTACCCCAACCCAAGCGCCAGCACCGTGATGTCATCTTCCTGCCCAAACCCCTGCGCCGCGCCCGCAATCTCTACCGCACTTTGCCGCATCAACGCCGCTGCCCGCTCAAACCCAAACAGCTCGCCCTTCCGGCTTCGCGCCTCCACCACGCCGTCCGACAGCAACACCATGCGCTCGCCCACACGCATGTGGCCGTGCAGCACGGGGTAGCGTGCGTCAGCATCCATGCCCAGCGGCAACGCGCCCTCGCTCAGCAGCTCCTCGCCGTTTATATACGGGTTCAGGTGCCCGGCGTTGGCACAACCGAATCGCCCATCAGGCTCCAAACGCACACAGCAGGCCGTCGTGAAGCCGAAGTCGGTCTGTGCCATCATCGCCTTGTTCAGCGTCGCCAACACGCGATCCGGCTGCCCCATCGCCTCCCGCTGCAGCACCCCCAGAATCATCGAAACGCGCATCGCCGCCTGCAGCCCCTTGCCCGATACATCCCCTACAATCACCACCAGCGACCCATCCTCCTCGCACGGCTGCACCAGAAAGAAGTCGCCACCCACCTGCTGCATCGGCCGGTACACCGTATCCACCCGGTACCCCGGCGTCGGCCGCAGGGCGCGCGCCATCAGCAGCTGCTGCACTTCTTCCGCTGCGGCGACCTCCGCCGCGAGTCCGGCCTTCTCGCGGCTCACGCGAATCGTGCGCCGCAGGATGATCAGCACCAGGCTCAGCATGCCCAGCACATCCGCCATGGTCGCGAACTCAACGGTGTACGTGAAGACATTGAGCTTGGGCAGGTCCGGCCAAAGTACCTTGAAGCCCAACCGAGCGATATCCTGCACAATGCCGTAAATGTCGGAGATCGACCACAGCGCCACCGGTAACAACAAGAGCGGTGCATCCCTGTTGCCGCGCAACGCCCCTCGCAGCAGCGCAAAGCCGACAAACACCTCCGTGATCAGCGGACGGACAAAGACCAGAACGGCGGCCGCCTTCAGCGGCAGGTGCCCCGTCTCCATCAGCGGGACGTAGAACTCGACCAGAAAGACAGCTGCTTCCAGGCTCAACCACAATCGGCTCTGCCGCCGGCGCAACAGCAGCCGCATAAACTCAAGCTCGGCCACGTTGCTGACCGCAAGCGACAGCACCAACAACAACTTCAGCGCGTCCAGCGGCCCGGCCCCGGCAAGGTGCGCCGAAAAGTTCAGAACGCCCGTTGCGGCGTTGCACAACAGCCAAATCGCCATCGCCAGATACTCGCGCTGCTCATGCAACGACCACCAGATCACCAGCCCGCAGAGTCCCACCAGCAGATGCAAGCCAAGCACGGCGAAGGTCTCGCTCCAGTCATGTGTGAGGCGAAAGCTTTGCCGGAGCGGGACCTCCGCCGGGCTCACAAGCTCCAGCCGCGTCTCCTGGGTCAGCGGCGAGATACCGAGAAAGCCGTTCACACCCGCCGAGATATGCAGAGCGATGACCAGCTCCCCGCCCGGAGCCTTCATCAACGGCGGCGGTACCGCAAACGACTCCGGAGGATGAAACTGGTTCACGTGTACGGGCCCGGACTCCCCCTGCTGGCCGATCCGCACGCCGTTGCCATACACGCTGTAATCAAGGAACAGCCGCTCCACATACAGCGCCATCGGCGGCCCGTGAGGGCGCACCCGAAGATGCATCCGGTACCAGATGGAGCGAGCACCGGCAAAGTTCTTCGGTAGCGGCTTTCCCGGCTCCAGGACCGTCCACCCGCTGTCTTCAAGCCCCGGGGCCGCCCAGCGCGGATCGTCGCCCGCTGCCGCCAGCCAAGGCCCGCTAAGCACCACGCTCTGCCCAAAGCTCGTGGCGTCGGTGACTGGAATCGT
Organism: uncultured Acidobacteriaceae bacterium; assembly: GCA_964245045.1. Taxonomy (GTDB): domain Bacteria; phylum Acidobacteriota; class Terriglobia; order Terriglobales; family Acidobacteriaceae; genus Granulicella. The sequence goes on from CAXTLD010000019.1 coordinate 38,004, forward strand.
TTGCGCGCCAACCCGGCAGGCCAGACAGCAAAGCAGAAACGCCCACAGGCACGGACGTCCCGCAGTCACGCCAAAGAGGCCGTGGCAAACCTCAGCGCTTGTTGCTTCGTTCCTGGTCTCTTCCGCCCCGCGCCGGTCCACGCCGTCCGCCTACAGCTTCCCCAACGCCGTCGCCTCGTCCGGCGACATGGCCGCATACTTGGCCACGCCCACCATCGTGAACACCTTGTTGAAGTGCGGCGTCAGCCCAAAAATCCCGATGGTTCGCTGGCCGGCCTTGTGCGCCTCCAGCAACAGCTGAATCACAATCGCGATCCCCGACGAGTTGATGTACTCCACCCCGCGAAAGTCCAGCAGCACCTTCCGCACCGCCGCGCCCACGCCCTTGTACGCATCCAGGATCGCGTCCTTTGAAGCCGACGAAATATCCCCCGTAAACGCTAGGATCGCCACTGGATCCCCCGTTGCTCCACTCGCCGTACGCTCCGCTACCTTGGTCGACGTTTGCATCAATCGCTCTCCCCACTCGCATTCTTGTCCAGCCGGATGACCAGCCGCACGTAGCTCTTGCCCGGCGGCCCTTTGTGCCACTCCGCCTCGTCCACCAGCGCCTGAATCAGAAACATGCCCATGCCGCGCGGATCCTCCTCGCCCAGCATCTTGAGGTCGATATCCGGTGCGTGCGGCGACTCGCTTACGCCTCCTCCATCATCCATCACCCGCACTTCCAGCTCGTCGTCCGTGCGCGACATCACCACCTCCACGGGCAGGGACTCGTCCAGGTGATTGCCGTGCTCCATGGCGTTGATGCAGGCCTCCGCCACCGCCGTCTTCAGGTCCTCCACGCGGTCGTGCGAAAACCCCATCAGCCCGGCCATGCCCGCCGCCGTGCACATGGCCACTTTCTCAAAACCGAGCTCCGAGGGCACACGCACCTCCACCGAACTTCCATTTCTCATGCGGTTGCGGCCGCCTCTCTGCCCTGCTCGTGCCCGATCCCCGGCGGCCTGTGCAGCACCGCCAGGGCCGTCATGTCATCGGTCTGGGGCCCGCCCGTAGAAAACTGCCGCAACTCCGCCCACACCGCCTCCAGGCTCTCCTCGGCGTTCGCCGTCTCCAGCCCCTGGAATGCCGCCACCAGCCGCTCCGGGCCAAACTCCTCCTCACCCCGAAACACCTCCGTGAGCCCATCGGTATACAGCAGCAACCGCGCCCCAGGAGGAAACACAAAGCTTTCCGACGTGTACTGCATGCCGGGCAACAGACCCAGCGGCGTTCCTGAAGCCTCAATCATCCGCACACTCCCGTCTGGCCGGACCAGCGCCCCTGGATTGTGCCCCGCGTTGACCACCTCCAGCAATCCCCCATCCGGGGCAAGCCGCGCGAAGATCGCCGTCACATAGCGCCGGCGCGACTCCTGGCCCTCTTCCCAATGGTGCTGGCCCACCCGGCTCACCATCGTCTCCAGCGCGATCGCCTGCGCCGTCAACGCCCGGAACGCCGACCGGAAACTCGTCATCACCAGCGCCGACGCCAGTCCCTTCCCGGCCACGTCCGCCACCACAAACAGGTGCGATCCGTCGGGCATCGCCACCACGTCCAGGTAGTCGCCGCCGACCTCGTAGCAGGTCACCGTCTTGGCCGCCACGCTCACGCCCGGAATGGTCGGCATGCGCCGCGGCAGCAGCGACCGCTGAATCGTCCGCGCCGCCTCCATGTCCTGCTGCACGCGCGCCCACTGCAGATCGCGCTCGTGATACATCGCGTTCTCAAGCGCCACCGCCGCCTGCAGCACCAGCCCCTCGATGAAGTCCTGCTCATACATCGTCAGGTGGCAACCATCGCCGCCCTGCACGACGAGCCGCGCCAGCAGCGCACCGTCCTTCGCCAAGAGGTCAAACTTTCGGCAACCCTCGTCCGCCGCGTTTGCAAGCGCCCCATACGAGGCCAGAAGCTCGCCCGTGTCCGCCGCCAGGAAGCCCGCGCCCTCCATCTCCAATTCGCGCACCAACACGCGCGCCGTTTGCGCCATCACCTCATCCACCGCAATGGTCGAGTGCACCTGCCGCGAGGCCTCCAGCAGCGCCTGCAACCGCGCAATTTGCTCCTCCAGTGACAACACACCCAGCCCGTCTTCGGTTCGTTCCACCAAGCTCATGCGCTCCAAATTTCTTCACCGGAAATGGTGCGCACAGTGTACACGACCGCCTGCATAACCTCCGCTGCTTTCTATCGAGGCAGCCCCAAGATGCAGAACGACTTACGGCTAGCAGCCCTCAAAAAGGTGACCACGGGAGCATCCTGAGCGCAGCGAAGGACCTTGTAATTCGATTGGCGTCACAGTGAACCGCAGGCAACGGTTACAGTGGCTCATCCGGTAAAAGTTGCTCGTCCATGCACGTGCACGGGATGGCCCAGAGCACACAAAAGTGGCATTGCCGTCTTCCTCCGGTTGGTTGTGAAATCAAGAACCGTGCACCTTCGATGAGGCCCATTTATCTCACGCTAGCGCTTCTAGTTGCTTTGTGGACATGTTTCGGCGTGAACACGCGCCCTCCCGATATGCCGGAACAGGTCTTTCGCGCCGAGCAGGCGTTAGCACTCTCCGGCATCGTTTGCTGTGCGATAGCGATTCGCCGCGCCAAGATGGCGGCAGCCTTTCTGCTCGCAGGCATCTTGCTGTACCAAGGGGTGAAAGCTGCTTATCACTACCGGGCGCGCTTGGGTGGTCGCGGTATCGAAGAGGGCCTCGTTTCGGTGCTTCTCATAGCTACTGCCAAAGAAGAGCAGGACAGACCAAGGAACTGACGCTTTCGGAGCAAAACTACCCCACCCTCATGCCGTAGGCTTCGTCGGCGCATCCACCCGCGCATAGAAGTCCTCGTAAAAGCGCCGCGCATACTCGCCCAACAACGCCTCCACGCGCGCCGCCTCGCGCGACCGCACGATCAACCCAGCATGGTGATGCTTGCGCATCCGATACACCACCTCCGGCGCGTCATACAGGTTCAGATCCGGCCACTCCTGCCGCGCCAGGCAGATCACGCTGCCCGCATACTCTTCATAACGCGTCGGTAGGGCATAAGCCTCGCCGCGCATCTCCGCCACGATGATCCGCGCCCACTCCACCCACGGATTCATGCCGGTCGCCGCTTGCACCACCTCGGCGATATACGCGCCGCCCACCCGCGCCGCCGTCTCCAGGAAGTAAAACTTGCCATCCGCGTGCGCCCGGATGAACTCGCTGTGCGTCGGCCCGCTCGTCATGCCCAGGGCGCGCAAGGTGTCCGCATGGATACGCAGCAGCGCCTGCGTTTCCTCGCTGTCCCGTTCCACCGTTCGCGTCGAAAAGATGCCACCCGCATGCATCGTCTCAAACGGCGGCTGCCCATATTTGTGCCCGTCCGCCCACAGCAGTTCGCCCTTCCAGCTCAGTCCCTCGACATGGTAGATCTCGCCCGGCACAAAGCGCTCCACCAGATGGTGGCTCGCTTCATCGCCGAGCTTCTCCAGCATCGGCCACACCGCGTTCGGATCGCTGAATTTTTGTATCCCGATTGCCGACGCACTCGCCCGTGGCTTCAGCATCCACGGCCCTTCGGTCGAGCTCAAGAACGCCCACAGCGCCTGGTGGTTCGCCGTCGAAGAGAACGCCGGCACGGCAACTCCTGCCCCTTGCGCCGCCTCCCGCATGGTCAGCTTGTCCCGAAACGGCCGCGTCGCCGTGCGCCCCATCCCCGGCAGCCGCAGATGCTCGCGCACCAGCGCCGCCGTGTCCAGGTCGAACTCATCCAGCGCCACAATGCGCTCGAAGCGGCGATGTACGGTCAGCCGCGTCACATGAGGCAGCACCGCCTCCGGCGCCAGATCCTCCGGCATCGTCTCGAAGTGCGCCAGGGCATCTTTTGGCCAGTCCGCCCCCCACAGTTTATGCACGGTCAGCAGCGTGACCCGCGCACCCAAACGCGCGGCCTCGCGCAAAAACGCCTGCCCTTTTTCATAGGTGCTGATCGCCAGCAGCTCCGGCCCGTCGACCGCCATCCAGCCTGCCTCCGAAAGTGCATTCAAAATGGTGGGCAATCAATTGTAAACACCGCCACTGTCCTAATCGGATCGCTCACGAGGGTCTCGCCGACCACCGCCAGAGGCTCTCCGACGACACTCGCCCTAGCTGAAGCGCTTACAGACCAGAGCAGCAACACCCAGCAGTCCCGTGCCAAGTAGGGCGATGCTGGAGGGCTCGGGGGTGACAACTGGCGTCAGGGAGCCTGACGCTATGTTATAGAACTGGCTACTGTTATCGTCAGGCGTGTAGACCCTAACACTGGAGATTTCATTTGCGGGGCCGAACATATCACTGCATGGCGTCACCTCGGTGCAAAGACCCCCGTCATATCCGTAGAGCAGACCGCTCCTAAGTGTGGGCAGCTCTAGATCAACCAGCGGCATCGTGCCGTCCGGCTCTGTAGCGGCGAAAGTCAACTTAACCTCCGTTGCACCCGGATAACCCGTGGAGTCTGTATAGTTCGTGCCAGTGAACGCAACGGTGTTTATGCCGTCTGTGTATGAGAAGTTTGCCACCGAAGCTCGTTCGCCTTGCCCCGTGTAAATATTGAAATCGAGATCCAGGGTTACCGTCCCGCTAAGAAAAAGCTGCGTAGCAGATCGCGAGGGTTGGGGGAAAATCAGGTAGCCAAATCCCGTAACGGCCGATAAGGTGAACGTTTCAAACGTGTCTGCATGCGCAAGCAAGCTGAATGCAAACAGGCTGACGAGAGCAACAAGAGAGTGGCGCAAAGAAGTTTCCTCGAATTTTCCGGTATATGCCCACTCTACATCACTGGTGTTCTCAAGGACGAGATTGGCGCGGTCGTGCTGAAATGATATCTGGTCGAATCGCGCGGCTATTGCCGGCGCGCCTCTAACGCGGCCACCCGCTCACTTAGCGCGGCAATCTGCTTGTAACTGGAAAGCTCCAACTCGGCCCTGACCTGACTGATGGCGGCCATCAACGCCTTGAACTGCACATCCGACTGACGCTGTGAAACCTCAAACTGAGCCCGACTCTGATCCTCAAGCGCAGACATGCGTCCTTCAAGCCCCGACATGCGCCCTTCAAGACCCAACATCCGAACTTTCAACTCACGCACATCCGGCGCCACGATGTCCTGCACTGTGGTCTTGATCGTCTGGAGGACGTTTTCCGTCTCGCTCATGCGTTCCCTATGTGATTGTACTCGCTCCTTTTCCGTAGCCGCTCCCACCTACGGAGCACGAGTATCTACCGCCCAGCCGTCAGCTTGCGCACAATTCCCGTCGTCGAAAACCCCTCCACCGTCGGCACTATCTCCACCCGCCCGCCAGCCGCCAGCACAATCTCGTGCCCCACCACCGTTTCCACGTTGTAGTCGCCGCCCTTCACCAGCACATCCGGCTCCAGCGCCCGGATCAGCTCGATCGGCGTGTCTTCATCGAAGAACGTGACCGCGTCCACCGCGCCCAGCGCCGCCATTACGCGCGCCCGGTCCGCCTCGCTCACCACCGGTCGCGAGGGCCCCTTCAACCGCTGCACGCTCGCATCCGTGTTCAACCCCAGCACCACCTTGGACCCAAACCGCCGGCAGTCCTCCAGCAGCGTCACATGGCCCACATGCAGCAGGTCGAAGCACCCGTTGGTGAACACCACCGTCTCCCCTGCCGCGCGCCACTCGCGCACCCGCGCTGCCACCCGCGCGCGGTCCAGAATCTTCTCCGCGTCCGAGATTCCCTTCGACGGCGTCAGCAGCGCCGTCAACTCATGGTGCGCAATCGGCGCCGTGCCCACCTTGCCCACCACGATGCCCGCCGCCAGGTTCGCCAGCTCGACGGCCGTCTCCATCTGGAGCCCGGCTGCCATGCCGGCCGCCATGGTCGCAATCACCGTGTCGCCCGCGCCCGACACGTCGAACACCTCGCGCGCTCGCGCCGGCGAGTGAAACTCCCCCGCTTCCGACAGCAAACGAATGCCGCGCTCGCTCATAGTCACCGCCAGGTAGCGCAGACCGTGCTCCCGCCGCTGCGCCTCCCCAGCCTTTAGCAGCGCGCCGATCTCGTGCGCCGACACTCCCGTCGCCACCTCTAGCTCATGCAGGTTCGGGCAGACCACCGTTGCACCTGAATACTTGCTCAGGTCCGGCGTCTTCGGGTCCGCAAGGACAGGCACACCGCCAGAGCGCGCAGCCCGAATCACCCGCTCGCACAGCTCCGCCGACAACGCCCCTTTGGCATAGTCCGATAACACCACCGCATGCACCTTCGCGGCTAGCCCTTCTGCCCGCTCGATCAGCCGCGCGCAGTCCTCGTCCGAATACCGTTCGCGGCTTTCGATATCCAGCCGCAGCAACTGCTGCGTTCGCCCCACGATGCGCGTCTTCGAGATCGTCGGCAACGAGCCCGTCACTACCCCTACCGTGTCCACCTTGGCGGCGCTTAGAAACGTTTCAAGCTCCCGCTTCTCGGCGTCCTCGCCCCAAAACCCCGCCAGCACAGCCTCGCACCCCAGCCCCGCCAGGTTCATCGCCACGTTGGCCGCCCCGCCCGCGCGCTCGTACCGCTGCACGTGCCGCAGCACCGGCACCGGCGCTTCCGGCGAGATCCGGTCCACATCCCCCAGGATGTAGCGATCCAGCATCAGATCGCCCACCACCAACACCCGCACTCGCCCAAACCCGCCCGCCAACAACTCGAGCACCGCATGCAACTCCGGCAACGTACCCTTCACCATGTCTCTATTCTGGCATCAAGTTGTCAGTTGTCAGTTGTCAGTTGTCAGTGGCTAATGGCCGATGGCAGACGGCGAGTAGCAAACGACAAGGGGCATGGTGACAGTGGCAATGGCGAGTAGTCGGTTACCAGACGGCTGGTAACAGATGAATTCTCGGTTCCAGAGGCTAAGACCGCGAAGCGTACACAGCAACACAAACAACTAAGCCTTGCCACTGACAACTGACAACTGACAACTGACAACTAGCCATCCAACACCCGCTTCACCGCCGCCAGCACCTCCTCCACCCCAATCCCTTCCAGGCACTTTTTGCGCTGTTCCACGCAGGTTTCCAAGCCGCACCCCCAGCACTCCACGCGCCGGCACACAATCTCGTTGCGGTTCCCAAACGGAAACCACACGCGCGGGATGTTTCGCGCGGCGAATACGGCCACCACCGGCGTCCCCACGCTGGCGGCCAGGTGCATCGGCCCGCTGTCGTGTCCCAAGAAGAGACACGCCCGTTCCAGCGCCGCCGCACTCTCCCGTGGGCTCAGGCGCCCACACAGGTTCACCACCGGCCCATCCCCGCTCGCAGACCAGCCCTCCGCCACAAACGCGCTCACCTCCGCCTCCTCCGCCGCCCCTAGCAGCAACAACCCACGCCCGGCGACCAGGGGCGCCACCTGCCGCAACAGCTCGCGCCACTTGTCCCGCCCCCAGTCCTTGGCCTGTACCTTGGTCCCCACACTCACCGCCACCGGACCCTGCCCGCCTCCAGCCGAAAGCACCTCGGCCCCGATCGCCGCCGCCGCGCGCGCCCGCTCCTCTTCGCTCAAGCCCAGGCTCCAGCTCTCAGGCTTGTCCAGTTCGGCGTCTCCGAGCTCCCGCACACACCGCGCCAGCCGAGCCGCCTCCGGCTCCAGCGCGCCCGCAAATAGTCGCGCCTTGGCCGCCGCCGACCCCGGCTCTTCGCCAAAGAAGTTTCCCTGCAGCGCCTCGGTCAGCGGCGCCCCTACCACCCGTCGCACCCCGCACGCGCGAAAGAACCGCACATCCCGCGCCGCCGTGGCCACCCCCCGCGCTGCCCCCAGGTACACCACCACCTCCGGCCGCCACCAGCGCAACTGCGCCCACAGCCGGCTCAACGCCCACACGTTCCGCGTGCCTGCCGGGTACTCGAAGTAGCCGTGCACCAGCCCCGACCCTTCCAATACCGCCTTCGCCGCGGGCGCCTTGGCATGCACCGGCACATTGGTCAGCAGACGACGCTCTGCCTGCGGAAACGCTCGCGCCACCAGGCGCAGCGTCGGCACCGCGACCGCCATATCCCCCAAACTGCCCAAGCGGTAGATCAGTACCCGGCGCACCCGCTCATCCACCATCCCTCACAAGTACCATCCCCGGCCCCCATCCGCGCAATCCCTCTGGCTGATACCCTCATCCTTACGCTCACCCTGCATGCTCGACGCCTCTCGCATCCCCGCCTTGCACGACCACGCCGCCGCGCACTGGCATGCCACCCATCTCAGCGCCCCGCCCTCGCCGGTGACGCCCTTTGAGCAGCTCGTGCTGGCGCAGCACCGGGCCAACTTCGACCTTTGGCACGAGGAAGACTCGGCCCGCGACCCCGCCGCCACCGATGCCCAGATCACCCGCGTCAAGCGCTTCATCGACACGCTGAACCAGCGCCGCAACGACCTTGTCGAGCAGCTGGACGCCACCCTGCTCCAGATCGCCGGCGAGCAGACCCGCACCGCCCCGCTACATTCCGAGACCCCCGGCCTCATCATCGATCGGCTCTCCATCCTGGCGCTCAAACTTTTCCACACCGCCGAGCAAACCCAGCGCGTCGACGCCGGGCAGGCCCATCGGGCTCGCAATCGCCAACGTCTCGAGGTCCTTCACACCCAGCGGGACGACCTCGCCCTGTGCCTCGCGCAGCTGTGGGGAGACGTGCTGGCGGGTCGCCGCCGTTTCAAGCTGTATCGCCAACTCAAGATGTACAACGACCCCACCCTGAACCCGGTTCTGTACCGCGGACACCCTCACCTTTGAAACCGTTTTCGTGCGGTAGCGCCTTTCGTACCACCTTTTGGGTGATTGACCAAGCGGGCACGGACCCTCTATAACTCCCACACAGTTGCCCACCGTTGCTTTCCATCCGCCAACCGCAGTTCGTTTCGCGATCACAGAGAGACCCATGGCCCACAAGTCCGCGCACCCGATCTCCTCGTCCGCCACCGCCACCCTGCCCCCCAACGGCAAAGGCGAAGAGCGGTCCGGCAAGCTCCACCGTATGCCCCGCACCCTGGCCGGCACGCCCCAGCCCACAGACGACGGCGGCACCCGCAAATCCCTGCTCGCGCTCTATGAAAAGGCAGTGACGCTCATGGGCCACGGCGAGTACAACGAGGCGCACACGGCGTTCACGCAGCTGTTACAAGGCGCCCCACACGATCTGGCCGACCGCATCCGCATGTACATCGCGGCCTGCGTCTCCCAGATTCACCAGGGCACCACGGAGTTCCGCACGCACGAGGAGCGTTACGACTACGCCATCTCGCTCCTGAACCACGGCCAATACGAAGACGCGAGCGACCACTTCAAGGAGATCCTGCTCGAAAACGACACGGCCGACTACGCCTTTTACGGCCTTGCCTTGCTTGCCAGCATGATCGGTCGCAGCCACGAGTGCCTCGAACACTTGCAGCAGGCCATCCGCCTCAATCCCATGAATCGCATTCAGGCGCGCGGCGATTCCGACTTCGCCAACATGAGCGAAGATCCGCGCTTCACCGATTTGTTGTACCCAGAGAGCTAAAGGGCCACGGCCCACAGCCCCGCCGACCGCCTACACTGAGTGCAGCAGATGCGTTCGGCCAATGACCAAGCCCGTCCCCTCCGTGTCGTCGCCATCGGCGGCGGCACCGGCCTGTCCACGCTGCTGCGCGGCCTCAAGCACTTCACGTCCGCGCCACAGATCTTTCCGCAAGGCGGCCCGCAGCCCAAAACGCCTTTGGGCTTTGAAGATCGCCGTCAGCCCCATGCGACCAAAGCCAGCCTTTCCCGTATCTGCGACCTGGTCGCCGTCGTCACCGTCACAGACGATGGCGGCTCCTCCGGCCGTCTCCGCGAGGACATGAACATCCTTCCACCGGGCGACGTGCGCAACTGCATGGTCGCGCTCTCGGAAGACGAAACCCTGCTCGCCCAGCTGTTTCAGCATCGCTTCACCACCGGCGACCTCAAGGGCCATAGCTTCGGCAATCTATTTCTCGCCGCGCTGACCGAAATGCGCGGCGACTTCGCTCAGGCCGTTCAGGCCTCGTCGCAGATCCTCGCCGCCCGCGGCTGCATCTACCCCTCCACCACCGCCAACGCCACGCTCGCCGCCCACATGGACGACGGCACCCTGATCCACGGCGAAACGCGCATCTCCGCGTCCAAGTCCCGCATTCGCGAGCTGATGCTCGAACCCGCCCACTGCGACCCCCTACCCGAAACCCTGGACGCCATCGCAACCGCCGACCTCATCACCCTCGGCCCGGGCTCGCTGTTTACTTCGGTGATCTCGAACCTCCTCGTTCACGGCATTCCGGACGCCCTTGCGGCCAGCCACGCCACACGCGTGTACATCTGCAATCTCATGACGCAGGCCAACGAGAGCCTGGACCTCACGGCCTCCGAGCACATCGAGAAGATCTTCACGCACGCGGGCGCGCCCATCCTCGATT
>CAXTLD010000020.1:0-47187 GCA_964245045.1 uncultured Acidobacteriaceae bacterium
GGCTGGGGATCGGCCTGGGGGTCGGGCGGGTAAGGGCGACTCGCCGGGAAAGACAAGACTTGCGGCCACCGCGGAGGCGCGGCGCGGTGCCGGGATCTCGCCGCAGGTCAGTGTGCCGGCGGCGGGCCGGAGCGCGGCGGAGGTCAGTGCGGAGCGGATGGACTACGACGAGGAGCGCCACCAAGCCGTGTTTACAGGCGCGGTACAGATGCACGGGACGATGGGCGAGGCCTCGGCGGACCGTGGGGTCGCGTTTCTGAGCGCGGCGGCTCCGGCCGGGTCTGCGCTGGCTGATGGCAAGGGCAAACCCTCCCCCGGGCCTGATTTGAGCGGGACCCTGGAGCGGATGGTGTTGCTGGGCAATGTGCGCCTTGCAGAGCCGGGGCGGACGGGCGTCGGCGAGCAGATGACGTATACGGCTGCGACGGACAGCTTTGTGCTGACCGGCACCGCCGCCAAGCCGCCGCGGGTTACCGGTGAGCAGGGCAGCATGGTGACCGGGGCGACGCTGCTGTTTCGGAGCGGGGAGAGTACGATCGTGGTGGCAGGCGCGAAGGGCGACGCGAAAGCGACAGGGCCCGCGCGGGTGCATACGGAGACGGACTTAAAGCCGTAACAACGATCGAGATTGATGCGAGTACTAGCCACAGAGGAGATCGGCAAAGCGTACGGCGGGCGGCAGGTGGTGCGCGGCGTGAGCCTGGAGATTCGGCAGGGCGAGGTGGTCGGCCTGCTGGGCCCGAACGGCGCCGGCAAGACCACCACCTTCTACATGATTGTGGGGCTGGTCCGGCCGGACATGGGCCGTATTGTGGTGGACGGCGCGGACATTACCCGCACCCCCATGTATCTGCGGGCGCGGGACCATGGCATCAGCTACCTGCCGCAGGAGCCCTCGGTTTTCCGTAAGCTGACCGTCGAAGACAACATCCTGGCGGTGATGGAAACCCAGCATGGCACGTGGCAGCAGCGGCGGCAGCGGACGGAGAAGCTGATCGCGCAGCTGAGTCTGGGGCATGTGCGCAAAACGCAGGGCTACGCCCTTTCCGGCGGGGAGCGGCGGCGGGTGGAGATTGCTCGCTGTTTGGCGATCGAGCCCGCTTTTATCTTGCTGGACGAGCCCTTTTCTGGGATTGACCCGATTGCAGTGCTGGAGATTCAGCAGATTATCTTTGCGTTGAAGGCGCAGGGAATCGGCGTGCTGATCACAGACCACAACGTTCGCGAAACCTTGAGCGTGACGGAGCGGGCCTACATCATCAACGACGGCAGAATCTTCCGCGCGGGGACGCCGGGCGCCTTGGGACGCGACCCGGAGGTCAAGCGAATCTACCTAGGAGAGAACTTTTCGCTTGGGGACACGCGCCGGATTGAGCCTGACAGCGAGGCGCCCGGACAATCGAAGCCGCCCACGGCGGGGTAGGGCAGCGCAAGTAAGCAATTCGGTGCCCAAACTACCCATTCGTTGCAGAAGGCTGCGGAAAAATCGGGGTAGACTCTAGGCACGTCCCCGCAGACCCGGCGTGGAGGCGACCGTGCTGACCTCCAGCGCGGAGATGCACGGGCCCGGAGTCGCAGACGTTGCTACAGACCAGATTGAGTGTGAAGCTCGGGCAGCGCCAGATCCTGACTCCAGGTCTGGTGCAGATGGTAGGCGTGCTTGCGCTGAACCATCTTGAGCTGAAGGAGATGATCAACAACGAGTTGATCGAGAATCCGGTGTTGGAGGAGATCGACCAAAGCGTGGAGCCGCTGGACGAGCGAGCCGGGCGGGAGGGCGACCGCGAGCGCAGCGCCGAGCAGGTGGTGGCCGAAGGCGAGCGAGTGGAGAAAGACCCGTTCGAGGAGGTGGACTTCGGCAGTTACTTCCAGGACTACCTGGACCCGGGCTACCGGTCGCCCTCGACGTTTGAGGAGTACGACAAGCCCTCGTTTGAGCACTTTCTCGCCGCGCCGAGCTCCCTGAGCGACCACCTGCTGTGGCAGCTGGGATCGATGAACCTGAGCCGCGAGCAACGGCTGACGTTGGAGCTGCTGATCGGCAACCTGAACGAGGATGGGTACCTGACGGCGACGGACGAGGAGCTGCTGCAGCTGGGGATGGGGCAGCTGTGGAAGAACGAGGCCGAAGGCTTGCAGTGTGTGGAGGCCACGCGCTGCGTGCTGCTCGGGCTGGACCCGTTGGGCACCGGGGCGCGCGACCTGCGGGAGTGCCTCACAGTGCAACTACGGGCGATGCGCGAGCAGCAACTGCGCCGAGGGCTTTCCAGTGAGCCGGACAGGCTGCTCTTCGCGGTGGCCGAGGCCATTGTGCAGGAGCATCTTTCCCTGCTGCAGCGGCGCGACCTGCGGGAGATGGCGCGGCTGTGCCGCAGGCCGCTGGGCGAGGTGGAGGTTGCGGCGGAGGTGATCCGCAAGCTGGACCCCCGGCCTGGTGCGCGGTTCAACGAGGAAACAACGCGGCTGATCGAGCCGGATGTGAGCTTCGAGAAGCGCGGCGACGAGTGGGTGGTGGTGGTGCATGACGAGGATGTGCCCTCGCTGCGGCTGAACCACGAGTACCGGCGCATGATGATCGAGCGGCGCATGGAGCGTGAGGTCCGGGAGTATGTGAAGGAGCGCTACCGGTCGGCGATTCAGCTGCTGCGCAACCTGGAGCAGCGCAAGGCGACCATTGTGCGCACGTGCGAGGTGATCCTGCGGCGGCAGCGCGAGTTTCTGGAGCGGGGCGTGGAGGGGCTGCGGCCGATGATGATCAAGGAGGTGGCCGACGAGATCGGCGTACACGCCTCCACCGTGAGCCGGGCGGTTTCCAACAAGTATGTGCATACGACCCAGGGCGTGTACGAGCTGCGATTCTTCTTCTCCGAGGGCGGCAACGGGCCGGAGGGTGGCGAGTTGCCGCTGTTGCTGCTGAAGCGCAAGGTGAAGAAGCTGATTGAGGAAGAGAACCGGGCCAAGCCGCTGACCGACGATGCGCTGGCGGCGGAGCTGCAGCGGCAAGGCATACAGGTGACGCGGCGCACGGTGGCCAAGTACAGGGAAGACATGGGCATCGCGAGCACCCATGGACGCCGCCAGCGCTAACGGCATCGTACCCGGGTGGAAGGAGTTTTCATGCACATTGAGTTCGTCGGACGAAACTTCACCGTGACGCCCAAACACCGCGCGCACGCCACGGAGTACCTGGAGCGCATCTTTCCCATGATTCCGAACGCGACCGGAGCGCGGATCGTGCTTTCGTTGGACAAGTATCGACACATCGCCGAAGTGGAGTTGCTGGGACCTGCCGGTAACTTCGTGGCGCACTGTGAGGGCAAGGACATCGACCAGGCGATGCACGACGCGCTGCGGCGAGTGGAGCAGCAGTTGGTGCACCACAACCAGCGCGACCAGACGCTTCGCGACCACAAGAAGCCTGTCAGCGCGGAGGATGCGGAGGCGCGTGGGGTGACGGAAGCCCTCAACGCCCAGTAGTGCATTCCCGAAGTGGGAAGAGACCCGGCGCTCCCGGGTCTCTTTCGTTTTGCGCGATCGGTCCCGTGGCGAAGGCGAGGTAGGATCAAGCTATGGCGACCCGCCGTCCCGCCGCAGCGAAGAAAAGCAAACCCGACGTTGCGGAAGGCGCGCCCACGCCGTTGCCGGCGATGGCCGAGGCGAACCCGCGCGAGCTGGTGATTGTGACGGGGATGTCGGGGTCGGGCAAGGCCTCGGCGCTGAAGACGTTTGAGGACCTGGGGTTTTACTCGGTCGATAACCTGCCGTTGGAGCTGATCCCGCGCTTTGCCGACCTGGTGGCGAAGTCCGCGGAGATCGAGCGCGCGGCGCTTGTGGTGGACGTGCGCGAGGGGAGCCGTTTGGAGCGGTTTCCGACCATTCTGAAGCAGGTGCGCAAGGTGCTGCCGACGCGGGTGGTGTTTCTGGAAGCCAGCGAAGAGGTGATCGTGCGGCGCTTTTCCGAGACGCGGCGGCCGCATCCACTGGGACGTGGCGAGACGGTGGTGGCCTCGATCCGTGCGGAGCGCAAGCGGCTGGATCCGGTACGGAACGTGGCCGACATCCTGCTGGATACGTCGAAGTTCAACGTGCACGAGCTGCGCGCGCACCTGCAAGCGCAGTTTGGCCGGGCGGAGGAGGGGAGCGACCAAAACCTCACCATCGCGGTAAACAGCTTCGGTTTTAAGAACGGGGTGCCTGCGGAGGCCGACCTGGTGTTTGACGTACGATTCTTGCCGAACCCGCACTTTGTTCCGGAGTTCCGGAAACTCACGGGCAAGCACCCGCGGGTGGCCAAATATGTGCGGTCGTTTCCGCAGACGCGGGAGTTCCTGGACAAAGCGGCGGACATGCTGACGTTTTTGCTGCCGCACTACATTAAGGAAGGCAAGAGCTATCTGACGATCGGCATCGGCTGCACGGGCGGTCAGCACCGGTCGGTGATGATCGCCGAAGAGCTGAAGAAGCGCCTGGGGGCGGCAGGGTACCGCGTGAAGGCGGGGCATCGGGATATGCCTCGGTGAAGGTTCTTGGTTCTCCGTTCTCAGTTATCAGTTCTTAGTGGGGAGTTCGCTTAGGGGGCTGATGAGATTGCCGCGGTTGTACCCGATTGTTGACGTGCGGAGCCTGGCGGCGCGGGGGCTGGACGTGCAGACGTTCGCGCGCATGCTGGTGGCGGCCGGGGTGGAGATCCTGCAGTTGCGGGACAAGGAAGGGGCACCGCAGGAGGTGCTGCGGCGCGCGGCGGCTATTTCGGCAACGGTGGAGGGCACGGCTTGTGTGCCGGTTATGAACGATCGCGTGGATCTGGCGCTTCTTGCGGGCTGGGGAGCGGTGCACCTGGGGCACAAGGATGTGCCTCCGGAGGCCGCCCTCAAGGTGTTTGCCGGTCGTGCTCTGTTGGTGGGTCAGTCGACGCACGACGAGGCGCAAGTGGCTGCGGCCGATGCCGGCTCGGCAGACTACGTGGCCATCGGGCCGGTGTTTGGGACGCCGACCAAAGCCGATGCGGAACCCGTGGTGGGGTTGGCTGGGGTGCGGCGGGCACGTGCCTTGACCCGCAAGCCTCTGGTGGCCATTGGCGGGATCACCGGCGAAAACGCGGCGGCGGTGGTGGAAGCCGGTGCGGACACGGTGGCGGTGATTGGCGCTCTGCTGGTCGACGGGGAGTCGCCGGAAAGTGTGGCGCGAGACTTTCTCCGGCGGTTGCGGTAACGTTCTATTCATCTACCAACCCCAGTGCGGCAGACATGTTTCCGGTCGCGCGGAACGCAGGACGTTGATGCCTTTGACCGAGGACAAGAACAGTCTGACGCCGTCGCCACGGGCGGGCTTAGCCCCGGACGGCCCGACGTCGGGCGGCTCCCGCCTCGTGCAGGGTATGGGGCTGTTTTCGGCGACCGCCATCGTGATGGGATCGATGATTGGGTCGGGGATCTTTATTGTGCCGGCGGATATGAGCCGGACCCTGGGGTCGCCCGCGTTGCTGATTGCGGCTTGGCTGGTCACGGCGGCGATGACGATGATCGGCGCGCTGAGCTATGGCGAGTTGGCGGCCATGATGCCCAAGGCCGGTGGGCAATACGTTTATCTCCGCGAAGGGTTAGGGCCGATCTGGGGCTTCCTGTACGGCTGGACGCTGTTTTTGGTAATTCAGACAGGAACCATTGCGGCGGTGGGCGTGGCGTTCGGGAAGTTTCTGGGAGTCTTCTTCCCGGCGGTGAGTCAGTCGCGCTGGCTGCTGCACCTGGGCAGCGGGAACGTCGGATTGAATACGGCGAACCTCGCGGCGATTGCGGTGATCACGCTGCTTACGTTTACGAACACGCGCGGGTTGAGGCTGGGCGCGGCGGTGCAGAACGTGTTTACCAGTGCCAAGGTGCTGGCCTTGCTGGGCGTGCTTGCGGTGGGACTGGCCGCGCGTAACGCGAAGGCGATAGCGGCGAACTTCGGCGCGGCATTTTTCGCCCATGCCGGCGCGGGAACCTCGCACACGCTGACCGTGGGCTCGTTTTTCGGGATGGGCGGCGGAACGGCGGTGGTGGGCGTGGCGACGCTGATCGCGGTCGTTCAGGTGGGGTCGCTGTTCAGTTCGGACGCCTGGAACAACGTGACGTTTACGGCGGGGGAGATCCGGAACCCGCGGCGAAATTTGCCGTTGTCGCTGGCGGTGGGCACGGGTGTGGTGTTGGCGCTGTATCTGCTGTGCAACCTGGTTTACATGGCGGTGCTGCCGCTGGCGGGAAGCTCGGGCGCTGCGACGTTGGCAGGGCGCGGCATTGCCTTTGCGGCTGAAGACCGGGTAGCCACGGCGGTGATGGAGGTTGCGTTTGCGGGCCTGGGCGCGAAGTTGATGGCGGCGGCCATCCTGGTCTCGACGTTCGGCTGCGTGAACGGGATGCTGCTGGCCGGGGCGCGGGTGTATTACGCGATGAGCCGCGATGGGTTGTTCTTTGAGGCCACAGGCCGGCTGGACGCGCGCACCGGGGTGCCGCGGAACTCGCTGTGGCTGCAGTGGGCGTGGACGTGTCTGCTCTGCCTCAGCGGTAGCTACGGGCAGCTGCTGGACTACGTGATCTTTGCGGTACTGGTGTTCTATGTGCTGACGATTGCCGCGCTGTTTGTGCTTCGCCGGACACAACCCGATGCGCCGCGGCCGTACCGGGCTTTCGGCTACCCGGTGCTGCCGGCGCTGTACATCGGGATGGCGGTTTGGATCTGTGGTGTACTGTTGCGATACAAGCCTCAGTACACATGGCCTGGGTTGCTGCTGGTGCTGCTCGGCGTACCGGTGTATCTGTTGCGGGCGCGGCGCACGGTGCCGCTTGCCATTACTGAAAAGAATTAGGGGGACGGGACAGGCGGATGGCGAATCTTTTTGCGCGCAAGACCATGAATGTGCTGATGGCCGAGGCGGAGTCCGAGGGATCCCACTCGTTGAAGCGAACGCTGGGGCCGTTTCAGCTGACGGCGCTCGGCATTGGCGCGGTGATCGGCGCGGGTATCTTTGTGATCTCCGGCATTGGTGCGCAAAAAGCGGGGCCGGCCTTGATGCTGGCCTTTGTGCTGTCAGGGTTGGGGTGCGCGTTCGCGGGACTTTGCTATGCGGAGTTCGCTGCTATGATTCCGTTGGCGGGCTCGGCCTACACCTACGCGTACGCCACGCTGGGCGAGCTGTTTGCCTGGATCATCGGTTGGGATCTCACGCTGGAGTACGCCATGGGCGCCAGCACGGTGAGCTCCGGGTGGTCAAACAACTTCATTGAGTTCCTGCAGATCTTCCATATTCACTTCCCCCTGTGGCTAGCGTATGACCATTGGACCGCGGTGCGGCACTGCATCGACGAGGTGGCGCGGACGCGGGTGCTCGCGTCCAGCCCGAGCCTTGTTCCCGGGTCGAAGGCCTTCTCGGAGGCGGTTCTTGCGTTGACGGCCGCGCCGTCCGCGGGCCTGCTTACCCAGGCGCATGCGTTGCTGAACGCGCCGCACTTCTTCGGTATGGAGTTTGGATTCAATCTACCAGCGCTCTTGATTGCGCTGACGATCACGGCGATCCTGGTGGTTGGTATTCAGGAGTCTGCTCAGTTCAACGCGGGCATTGTGATTGTGAAGGTTGCCGTTGTGTTGTTTGTGATTGCCCTAGGGACGCACTACGTGGACCGGGCGAACTGGGGAACAAGTTGGGCCACGTTTTCGCCATTTGGCCTGGGCGGCATCGGGTTGGCGGCGGGGCTGGTGTTTTTCTCCTATATCGGCTTCGATGCGGTGTCGACCACGGCGCAGGAGGCCAAGAACCCCAAGCGTGACCTGCCGATCGGCATCATTCTTTCGTTGACGATCTGCACGGTGCTGTACATCGCCGTGGCCGCGGTGCTGACGGGGATGGTGTATTGGCCGCAGATCAACATTGAGGCGCCGCTAGCTCACGCCTTTCTCGACCACAACCTGGGTTGGGCGTCCGACATTATCGTGCTGGGGGCTCTGGCGGGCCTGACTAGCGTGATGCTGGTGATGTTGCTCGGTCAGTCGCGCATTCTGTATGCGATGGCCAACGATGGACTACTCCCGGGCAAGTTTTTTGGAGACATTCACCCCAGGTTCCGGACGCCCTGGAAGGGCACGATCCTGGCCGGTTGCCTCGCGGCGATCGTGGGTTCGGTCACGCCCATCGACCTGATCGGCAAGATGGTCAACATTGGAACGCTGCTGGCGTTCGTGATTGTCTGTACCGCCGTCATCATCCTGCGCCGTGTCGACCCAGAGCGTCCACGCCCCTTCCGGACACCGCTGGTGCCGCTGGTACCCATTCTGGGCATTGTGATTTGCGGTTACATGATGGTCGAGCTCGGCGTGGCGAACTGGATCCGCCTGGTGGGCTGGCTTCTTATCGGCTTGGTTGTGTACTTCAGCTATGGACGGAAACATAGCCGGGTACAGCGTGGCTTGCTACCCGGCGACGCGAACGAGATACAACAGGCTCCGCTGTAATCGGGATCCATGCGCTCAGTTGTGTGCGGGGGTTGCGTGCGTGTGGGCGGTACTGGCCTGCGTTGTTGTGATGCTGGTGGGCAGGTTTGCTGGGTCGATCGCCTGGGGGTCGTCGCGTAGCTTAACGAAAAGGGTGCCGGCCGCGGCGGGGTGCGGAACGGGTAGGCTGTTGCCGGTGAAGCCGTCCGGAACCGCTTGGGGGTTAGCGAACCCGGGGTCGGCGCTTACGGCCTGAATAAGGAAGAGGTTCGTGCCGGTCAGGCTGCACGGCGTGGCAATGTCCGCACTGCACTGAAGGTGCGCGAGGGTAGGCAGACGGACCAGGGTGCCCAGGGGAAGCCAGTCGCTTTCGCGTGAGCTGTCCTCGGGAGTTGCCGAAGGGGGGAGCGCGGCTTGATCTGACGTCGCGGCCGGGGTGCTGGTCGTTAATGTGGGATCGCCGACGACTGTGGTCTCCTGCTCGGTGCGCTTTACCTTGGTTACGGGTAACGGGAAGACGGCGCGCAGGTGCAGCGCTCCAAAGGCGCTAGGCCCGAAGGAGCGCAATGGGTCAAGGCTGGCGACGACGGTGTGCGGATCCTGCAGGACGAGGCCGCCCGAGGGCGCGAGTGTAAGCACGGTGCGCAGCGTGCCATCCGAGGTTTCAATCTCCACGCGGCCGTTGCGGGGGAAGTCGTTCCGGCTCTTGAGCGTGAAGGTGAGGTGGGCGGCCAGCGGCAGGTCGTCCGGGCTGGACAGGCTGATGGCCGATCCGGGAGGCGGGTCGAAGCTGCGGCTGATGAGCGCGACCGACGGACGCGCGGGCAAAACCGTGAGAGATAGCGGCAGTCGGCGGCCATCGTTGAGCGTGACTTGGGCGGTTAGCTTCTCGCCGGCGCGGGTGGGTGGAAGGGGAGCGTCGCTGGGCAGGCTGAGGCGCAGAACGGGCGGCGGTGCCTCCGTGGAGGCGGCGTCCGCAGGCCCAGAACTGGTGGGCACGGTCGGACGAAACACCAGGTCGCCCAGCGTCACTCGCTCGATGCTGGCCAGATGTGTTCCGGTCAGCAGCATGACCTTGTCGGCAGCTGGAAGTGTGACGCTGTCCAGGTGCGGAGGGTCGGCAAAGGCCTGGGCCGCGACCGCGTCCGGTTTCGGCTGCCCATACTGCTGAATTTCCAGGTGAAAGCTCCCGGGAGCAATGCGTTGGCTGTCGAGGAGGCTGACGGCCACAAGGTTTCTGCGGTCCGCACGCGGATCTGCCTTGAACGGAACGGGCGTCGGATCAGGGCTGCTGGCGCTTTCGGCAGCGACGGTGTGAATGCAGGCGCTGCCGGTAGAATCGAGAAAGAGCTGGGCGCTCTTGCCGGCGATGAGATCGGTGGTGCTGCCGTCAGGGTTGACGACGCGCCAGTCGGCGCCGGGGAGTTGCTGCAACGGGATGCTCGGTCCGGTGAATGTGTCAAAACCCCAGTGCCCCTGGATGGTGCCGGTCAGTGTGATGGGCTCGGGTTGCGGCTTGGGCGTGGGTGCGGCTGGAGTTGCGCCCGGCGCGGGTGTCGGGCCAGCAGCGCCGGCGAGCAAGGGGCGTTGGTCGTGCAGAGGAACGTGATGCTCAGGTCCGTGCTGCAGGACGAGCCCGCCCTCGAAGGCGTCGGCCGCGAGTGGGATGTCGGGCTGCGTGGGCGCGCCCGGGGGTGTGTTGAGATGCAGGGTGAGGCCGGTCGCGAAATCGGTAGAGAAGACGAGCGGCGCACCCTCGATCGGCAGAACGACCCTTGGCTTCAGCAGACACGCGACCTCGTTGGCATTCGCCGGCCGAAGTGGAGGTTGTTGCGCCACTTGCACGCTGGGTAGGCCGATCACGAGGACAGACTTTGGGTTGTGGAAGGACGGCGGTGTGTTTAGGCGCAGGTTCAACGCATCCCCCTGCGGAAACGCGATCGCTGGGATGTACTGGTACTGCGCCGTGTGTAGGTTGCCCATGACCCGGATGAGGTCGACGACGGCGCCGACATAAGCGGAATACATCCCGCCACCCATGAGGCCGACGTTGCCGGCAGTTTGTATTAGTTCCGAACTGGGACCGTTCGTCAGGGCGGTGGCAATGTTCTGGCCATGCCCATCGTCGAGCAGCGTCTGCGTGCCGGTTTGGGTCAGGCAAGTGAACTGGACGTCCACGGGCCGCTTGAAACAATCGGCGTTGGGCTTGAGGGCCAATGTGCGGGCGAGCAGGTCAGATCGCTTCTGCAGCTCGGCAGGGTCGGAGGCCGGGACACGCCGGATATCGGCGAGATAACGCTCAATGCGCGCCTGCTCGAAGCCGGCTTCGTTGAGGTCCTGCGCGGCGCGCACAAAGACGCCGGGGCGGCCGCGAACGGCGGATTTCAGCGTGGCGAAGTCGCCACCGGTCTCCGGCGCCATGAACAGAACCGCCTGCTGCGCCTCTTCGGGCACAGTGATGAAGACGCCCTCGTCGCGAACCTCTTTCTTCCATGCCTCGATCCGGAAGAACCAGTGATCCGGTGGCGGGTTGGTCGTTCCCCGCAAGAAGGCACAGATCAGAAGGTACTTCACCGATTGTGTGGCGGGCAGGTCCGGGTGGATCCAGAGTTTGTCGCCGGGCTGCAGGGTGGGTACGGAGGCGACCGGCAAGGTTTGCGGCGTCCCCTCAACCGTGCGGGTGACGCGCACGTCGATCTTGGGGCCGAGCAGATCGAAACGCGCGTCAGCCACCGCGCTTGCAGGCAGCAAGCCGAGGGCCACAACGGCGATCAGCAAGAGTCGGACGCGCTTCAGCATGCTCGAGGGTTTAGATGCGAGGACCGCTGGTTTGTTTCGGTCCCCGATGTTAAGAACAACGCAACGGAGCCGTGGTGTCCATCACCCATTTAGGGCGCGAGGTCCTCAGAACAGGGCAGGAGGGCGGTGTAAAACAGCGCCGATGCCCTATTTTGCGACACTGCACCAACGCCAAAGCAGACCGTTTCGATGGCAGCCCGGAAGGCTGGCGAGCGCCCTAGCGCGCTCGCCGACTTGGACCGTCGCTTTCGACCGAGCCGTCGCGGATGGAGATCACGCGGTGGGCAAACTCGGCGATGTCGGGCTCGTGGGTGACAAGGACGATGGTGTTGCCGCGAGCGTACAACTCGTCGAACAGGGCCATGATCTCGACCGAGGTTTTGGAGTCCAGGTTGCCGGTCGGCTCGTCGGCAAGAATGATGCTTGGGTTGTTGACCAGGGCGCGGGCGATGGCCACGCGCTGCCGCTGCCCGCCGGAGAGCTCGTTCGGTTTGTGATGCATGCGCTCCCCTAGATTGACGGACTCGAGCACGGACTTGGCCCGCTCCAGACGAGCGGCGGCGGGGGTGCCGTTGTAAATGAGCGGCAGTTCGACGTTATGGAGGGCAGTAGCACGGGCGAGGAGGTTGAACGTCTGGAAGACGAAGCCGATCTCCTTGTTGCGGATACGGGCGAGCTCGTCGTCATTGAGCTTAGAGACATCGTGGCCGTTGAGCCAGTACTGGCCGAGGGTGGGCGAGTCGAGGCAGCCGATCAGGTTCATTAGCGTCGACTTGCCGGAACCGGAAGGGCCCATGATGGCGACGTACTCATTGTGGCGAATGCGAATGTCGACGCCGCGCAGGGCATGGACCTGCTGGTCGCCCATCTCGTATGTCTTCCACAGGTTATCGGTGACGATGACGTCGCCGGGGTGCGGGCCGTCGGCGTTCTTGCCGACACGCTGGTCGGGAGAGATCTCGGGAAAGGGGGCGGTCGTGGCGGCCATGCGATCTCCTGCGCCGGTGATTCGCTCTCTGCGGGTAGGCAAAGGGCACACCGCGCCTTGTCTGCTAGCTTAGCTTGCGGCGTCCGGCGTAGCGGTCGCCGGGGCTGTGTCCTGCTTGACGGCGACACCGCTTTTCAGCGTGCGCAACACCTTGAAGAGGCCCGTGGCGATCTGGTCGCCGTCCTTTAGACCGCCGGTGACTTCGATGTCCGTCGCGCCCGAGATCCCGGTGGTGACGGGCGTGAACCGTGCGCGCAGTGTCTTGCCCTCGTGAACCAGGACGTAGACGCCTTCGGTCGTCTGTGGGCGGGTCGCGGCGGAGACCGTTGTGCTGGACGCCGAGCCGTGGTTCCGGAACAGCTGGGCTTCGATGGCGGGGTCGCGCTCCACAAGCGCCTGAATGGGGATCGCGAGGACGTTGGGCTTATGCGCGGTCGTGATCTTGGCGTTTACGGAAAGGCCGGGCCGCAGCTCGGGCGGCGACTGGTCCAGCGTGACGACGACTTTGAAGTCCTTGGCCTCTTCAGTGCCCGTGGTGGATTGCGACGTGGCGACGCCGGTAGTGCGCAGCAGGGCCTGGTCGCCCACCTCGGTCACGTGGCCCTTGTAGACTTTGCCGGGAAAGGCGTCGACGGTGACGTCAGCCGGCTGTCCGAGCTTGAGGTTGACGATGTCGGTCTCGTCGACCTTAACCTCGGCGGTGATGACGCTCATATCGGCGAGGGTCATCAGGGTGGAGCCTTCTGCGTTCTGGATGCCGACCACGACCGTCTCGCCCTCGCGCACGGGAACGTTGGTGACCAGGGCGTCGTAGGGAGCGCGGCTCACAGTCTTGTCCAGGGTGTCGTAGTTGGAGCGTTGGGTGGCCACGGCCTGATTGACGTGCGCGCGCTGGGAGGCGGTCTGGGCCTGCGACTGGGCGAGCGAGGCCTGGCGCTGTGCCAAGGTCGCGACGGACATGTCGTATGCCGCCTTTTTGCTGTCGAAGTCCTGCCGGGCAATCAGCTTGTCATTAAACAGCTCCTGGGAGCGGCCGAAGTCGAGCCGTTTCTGCTCGAGGTCCGCCTGGGCCTGCTGGACGTTGGCTTGCGCGGTTTTCTCCGCGGCCAGGTAGGAGTTCACGTCCGTGCGGCTGGAGGCGATGGCCGCCTGCTGCGCGGCGACGGTCGCGCTAGGCTGCACGTTCTCCACGGTGGCAAGCACCGTGCCTTGCTTGACGTGATCGCCTTCTTTGACGAAGAGATGAGTGATCCGTCCGAACGAGGTGGCGCCGACGTTGACGTAGGTCTTGGGTTTGATCTGGCCGGTGCCGCTGACCGTGGAGGTCAGGTCCTGGTGGCCCACCTTGGTGGTAGTGACGGCGGTAACGTGCCCGCGGCTGGCAATCACCGTTCCCGCTACGATGCCACCGATCAGAAGAAGGCCGACAAGGATCAGGATGGTCTTTTTTGCGTTCATGGTGGCCAGTGGGGCTGGGGTGCCTTTCTCTCGATTGCTGCTGATTCAAGCCGGGGTACGCACCGGAGCGCGATGCGGTTCCATGCTTTTCGTGCCCGGCCCCGTGTTCGCGCTGGAGCCGCCTCGGACAGGATAGCAACGATCCGAAACCCCACGTGGAAGAAACTTGAGCCTCAGCTTTTTTCCGCCGTATACTGATCCTGTCTTTCTCCAAGGAGTTCGGCCCCATGCACCTTCGCTCGTGCCTTGTTGTTTCCGCCGCTGTGCTTTGCTTTGGTCTGGCCAGCCCAGGGCTTCGCGCCCAGGACGTGCCCGACAACGGCACAGTGACCAAGGTGCCGTCGGTGGAAGAACGACCCGACCCGCTGAAGCGCCGCTTGAGCGACCACGAAGAAGCCCAGCGCCGTAAAGCGGTCAAGAACGAGTTGAGCCCGGAAGATAGAAAGTGGTTGAACGAAGACGTCCGCTGGATCATCACCGACGAAGAGGCGCGGGCGTTCAAGAACCTGTCCAACGAGGAAGAGCGCGAACAGTTCATCGAGATGTTCTGGCAACGGCGCAACCCCAACCCGGACAGCCCGGAGAACGAATTCCGCGATGAACACTATGCGCGCATCGCGTACGCCAACGAGCACTTCGCGGCCGGCAAGCCGGGATGGTTGACCGATCGGGGCCACATCTACATCGCCTTCGGCAAGCCTGACAGCATCGATTCGCACCCTTCCGGCGGCTCCTATGAGCGACCGATTGAAGAGGGCGGCGGCAACACCTCCACCTTCCCCTTCGAGGTGTGGCACTACCGGTACTTGGCCGGCGTGGGCGACAATATCGACATTGAATTCGTGGACTCGTGCATGTGCGGGGATTATCACTCCACGATCGACCGTTCAGAAAAAGACGCGCTGAAGCACACTCCGGGTGCAGGGCAGACCCTATACGAGCAGCAGGGAAGGGCCAAGCAGGCCGACCGGTTTACCGGCGGTCTGGAGCAGCTTGGTCCCGGGCCGATGTCCTCGGCCGAGAACAGCAAGCAGTTCGATCGGCTGGACCGCTACGCCAAGTTGTTCGCCCCGCCGCCGGTGAAGTTCGCTGACCTGGACCAGTTCCTGACCTCCGGCAAGGTGTTGACTGGACCGCCGTTCCTATTCGATGTCCGCACTGACTATGTGAAGCTAACCAATGACACCGTGCTGGTGCCGGTGACGATGCAGATTCACAACGGCGATATGACGTACAAGAGCAAGGATGGTGACTCCACGGGGACGGTCAATATTCTGGCCCGGGTAAGCAATATTAATCATCGCATCGTGCAGACCTTCGAGGACACCGTAAAGGTTGATACGCCGACGGAGCTGTTGGACAAAGCCAAGGGAAACAGCTCGGTGTACTGGAAGGCGTTGGCGTTGGCGCCCGGTCGCTACAAGCTCGAAATTGCCATCAAGGACGTCAATAGCCCGGATCACGTGGGCACCTGGAAGCGAAGCGTCGACGTGCCCAAGTTCGACGATGACCGCTTAGGGCATTCTTCGCTGATTCTTGCTGACCATATGGAGCGTGTGCCGTCCAAGGACGTAGGCACGGGTAATTTCGTCATCGGCAACACCAAGGTTGTGCCCCGCGTTCCGTCCACTGTTTCTACGCCCGTGATTTTTCATCGTGCGCAGAGCTTGAACTTCTGGATGCAGGTCTACAACCTCGGCATTGGCGATAACAAGCGCAACGACGCCACCATTGAGTACCAGATTCTAGAGTCTGTTACCAACAAGCAGATTCTGGAGTCGCAGGAGTCGGCGGCGAAGCTGAATCCGAACGCCGACCAGCTTACGCTGGAGAAGACGATGCCCCTGGGTGGCCTGGAGCCTGGCCATTACCAGGTCGTAATCAAGGTGAACGATGGCGTATCCAAGCAGACGGTCGCGGAAAGCGCACCCTTCATCGTGGAGCAGTAAGATAGGAAGTATCAGGCGTACGCCTAAAGGCAGATTCGCACCGCCGGACACCACAGGCGTGGTGATCTGGGCGTTCCCCCCAAGGGGTTTCGAGGAGAGGTCAACGGCGCGCGAAAGAGGGCCAATAGCGCGGTGAAGTACCCTACAGCATCCCTTGCCAGCGCGGCGCTCCTGCTGGGAGCAGCGGTCGCTCCATGCCTCGGTCGTGCGCAGGACGCGACGGTCACCGGGGTGGTGCGCGACATGCACGGCGCACCGCTCTTCGGTGCCTTGGTGGAGTTAGTGGGGCCGCGCACCTCGGTGGTGGCGCAAGCGCTCACGGACGATCATGGTCGATACGTGCTGCGCGCCGGCTTGCCGGGGGAGTATCAGCTGAGCGCTTCCGGCGCATTCTTGCTGCCCGCCACGCGCGCTCACCTCCATGTGCAGGCAGGTGCGCGCACACTTGCCGACCTAACGATGATGGCGGTCTTTGAGGCGGGAGCCGTGCTGCCGGCAGAGAAGCGCACGGCTGCCGAGCCCGTTGACGACTGGCGATGGACGCTTCGATCGATTGCCAATCGCCCGCTTTTGCGGTGGGCCGGCGACGATGCTCAGCAAAGTACCCCCAGCAGCTCGTCCGCAGATGGCCCGTTCCACCCCGACACCTCGCTGCACGCGCAGCTGAGCTTGCAGGTTGGCGATGGCGGCCTCGGCACAGGCTCAACGCGGGAGAGCTTCGCCATGCGCCGTGCCATCGCCGGCGAGGACGTGGCGATGCTGAAGGCGAGCTTCGCCGGACCGGCCTCGCCGGACGGGGAGAGCGCTCTCACTTTGGCGGCAGGGATGGAGCACCACCGAAGCAGCAACACTGCTACGCGGACCCTCGTCAGCTTCGGGTCCTACCCCGATCTGCGTACAGGTGCCGCCTCCAGGGTTCGCGTTCTGCATGTGGCGACGACGGAGCGCATCGAGCTTGGAGACCAGGTGACGGTCGATGCCGGCACATTGTTGACGGTCCAGCAGATTAGCAGCAGCCAGTTTGGGTCATCCCCGTTCCTGCGCGTTTCTCTTCAACCCTCTCCTGGGATGCGGGTCGAATACCACCTCGCTACGGCACAGGCCTTGCAGCGCACCGAAAATCTCGACGACGCTTTGCTAGCGCGGGGGCTGCTCAGTGACCGTTCCGGCCATGGTGTGTTGTCGCGCAGCCTACATCAGGAACTGATCGCGACCGAGTCGGGACCCGGTCGTGACCTGAGCCTGGCGGTGTATCGGGACGATGTCCCCGTGACCGCCATAGAGGGGCAGGGCCTTCTTTCGGCTGAGGACGCCAAGAACTTGCCGGTGCTGGTCGATCCTGGAACGGGAACCCTGCGGCTTTCCGTGCGCGGCTACACCTCGACTGGCGTGGCAGTTGGGTTTACGCGAACGGTTACGCCCATGCTTGTGGCGCATATCGAAGGACAGGTCGGGACCACGCTCAATGCGAACCCGGGCGTGCTTCGGCTGGCTGATCTGCGTGCCCACCTTAGCGCGCAACGATCCGCCGCGCTTGGGGGAACCCTGCTTTTGCGATCCAGTCCGTCGGGCACCGTTGTCCATCTACGCTACCGCTGGCAGCCGGCGTCGACCCTTACGGAGGTGAACGCGTTCGATAGCGCACCCATGCAGGCCTATCTGGGGTTTGACGTGCGGCAAAGGATCTGCCGAGGCCATGGCCTGCCCGAGGTGGACGCGGTGTTGGACGCGAACAACCTACTAGCGCAGGGAGACGAAACCGCGGTCGCTCC
The DNA here is from genome assembly GCA_964245045.1 of uncultured Acidobacteriaceae bacterium. Taxonomy (GTDB): domain Bacteria; phylum Acidobacteriota; class Terriglobia; order Terriglobales; family Acidobacteriaceae; genus Granulicella. Next base: position 17,430 of record CAXTLD010000020.1, read on the forward strand.
AAGTGGCCAAGCGGTACATCTCACGCGAGCGCCTCGTAGAGTGCAGGGTGGGCTCGCCTTCAGCTTTTAGCACGGGAGCTCAACGTCGCTGGTAACCGACTCAAGTTACTAAATGGTAGAGAACCAAGAGTGCAACTACGCTAAAGTTGTATCAACTTACGGCGAAGTCTCATGGTCCTTGGCACGCGAATGTCCTAGACTACGAATGTTTCGCGGTCAAGAGGACGAGCAATGCCGGTGCGGGACCAACGACGTAGAGCATCCCGGAAGCGAACAACCCGATGGATCTTGGCAGGGGTGATCCTGTTCTCCTCTATGAGCTGCATCGCGCCGGTGCTGTATGCATCCGACTGCAGCCGCTGGATCGCGGAATACAAGCAGGGGATATTGCAACGTCGGGCCGCGCGCCGGCTGCGTGCCGCTGCTTTCCGTTTCACGGCGGTTGTTCGCCCCCATCCACCGGTGCATCGACATCCGCTTCGGCGCCCTATGGGACCGCTCGAAGCCCTGCGGAAGTTTCAGATCGATTGCGGAGATCTGGACACACCAGAGATGGCGGCAAAGCTCCCCCCCCTACCGCTTATGCCCGTACCGCTTCCGGTGGAGTTCCCGGTTGCGCCTCCACCCGAGCTCCCAGTACCGGCACTGACCGAGGTCGCTGAGGCAGTTCCACCGCTGAATGACGTTCCCATCACCTCAACGCCGATTGAGACGGTGGGGGTTCCGGGTCCGGTGCCCGAGCCGGGCAGCCTGCTGCTGGTTCTGACTGGCGCCGTTCTAGGGCTGGCTGGTGTGAGGAGCAAGATGGCGCGCCCGTAGCATCTATAGCCGGTTGTCGGCGCTTTGTGATGGCCCTCGCCCTTGCAGACTTGAAGCGGAACCTTCGTGCATACTCAGATCACAAAGCCTCCGGGACTTGCAGGTCCGGGTGTAAGCGGCGCATCGCTAGGCGGATCGAGGTTTCGTCTTTGCTGTGCAGCATTGCCGAGGCTACCTCATGCGCGACAATCCCGAGGAACGTTTGCGAGTCCTGCGGATCCAGCTTCGACTCCCTGAAGAACGTCTCGTGTTCTTCCACGTTGGTGTCGGCTGTGCGTGTCTCCAGCACGTCGGGGCCGCCATGGAAGGCAGCGGAATAGTCCTTCCATCCCTCATCTCCACAGACGAGAACGAAGTGCCATTCGTCGGGTACATGCAGAGCGGTAGCGACACGGCGCACGGCCTGAAGCTTTGTGTCGCAAGCACGTCTTTGCGCTGGCGAGAGTTGAGCCAGATCGCCCCCCACACAAAAGCGCGATTGCGCAACGGCAGATGCGCTCAACAGAGTGCCGGCAACGAGCAGTCGAGTGGCGTTGATAAGGGTCATGGTCTCAGCTCCAAAGCGTGCAATGGACTGAGTGTAGGGCTGCCGGCCTAGGTTTGCCTTCCCACGAGTGCGGCATACGGGCGCTCTTCAGAGGGACATTTACGGTACTATGTCAGACTTTCACATTACTTTCTGTAGCAGATCAATCCACCGTCCTCGGGCGCAGAACAAAACGGGCCGGCCGAGGCCGTCCCGCTCTTTTTTACGTGCGCTTCTCTAGCAGCGAACGATCTTTGGTGAAGAGATGCCCTTGGTGGCGTTTCGGGAGTCCACCACGAGCTGCGACTCACGCACAATCTGCTCGAAGTCGTAATCGGAATGGTCGGTTACGATCAGGACGCAGTCGTACTGACCAAGGTTTTCGAGCGGTGTTGAGGTCATGTTCAAGTTGTAGTGCCGTCCGCGGCCAACGGTCGGGTGATAGGGATCGTTGTAGAGGACCTCTGCGCCCTCTCTGCGGAGCAATTCGATGATGGTGAGCGACGGCGATTCGCGCAGATCATCGATGTTCTTCTTGTACGACATGCCGAGCATGAGGACGCGAGAGCCGTTCAGCGGTTTCTTCTGCGTGTTGAGGGCGCGAGCGACCTGCTGCACCACAAACTCAGGCATGGCCTCGTTGACTTCGCCGGCGAGCTCGATGAAGCGTGTGTTGAAGTCGTACTCCTTGGCTTTCCAGGAGAGATAAAACGGGTCGATGGGGATGCAATGGCCGCCCAGCCCTGGGCCAGGATAGAAGGCATGGAAGCCGAAGGGCTTCGTAGAAGCGGCGTCAATGACCTCCCAGATATCGATCCCCATCCGAAGCGACAGCACCTTGAGCTCGTTGACGAGCGCTATGTTGACGCAGCGGTAGATGTTCTCAAGTAGCTTGGTCATCTCGGCCGCGCGCGTCGAGGAGACGCGGACAGCACGTGTAAAGATCGCCTCGTAGAGCGTCGCGGCAAGCTCGGCCGCTGTGGTGTCGTGGCCGCCGACCACTTTGGGGATATCCCGCCGTGCCACCTCCGTGTTGCCCGGGTCCTCGCGTTCGGGCGAAAAGGCGACGTAGAAGCATCCCTGGTCGGAAGCATCGGCGTTGGTGTGCGCCTTCAGTCGGCTCGGGTTGCCGACCTCGAGCAGCGGGATCAGCGTATCCTCGGTCGTCCCGGGGTAAGTGGTGCTCTCGAGGACCACGAGTTGGGCCTCCTGCAGCCAGGGGGCGACAGCTCGGGCGGTGTTCTCGATGTAGCTCAGGTCGGGCTCGCGGTGTCCGGTGAGCGGCGTTGGCACGCACAGGATGATGGCGTCTTGCTCTGACAGCCCAGCGAAGTCCGCCGTAGCGGCAAAGCTCTGCGCGCGTGCTCGCTGGACCTCTTCTGCGGGGATGCGAAAGATATATGACCGTCCCGCCTGAAGGTCCGCGATTTTGCGTGTGTCGATGTCGAACCCAGTCACCTTGAAGCCCGCGTCCGCTAACAATAACGACAACGGCAGTCCGACGTACCCGAGCCCGATCACTCCGATGCGGGCTGTACGATTCTGGAGACGCTCGAGGCGTTTAGCGGTTGTTGAGGGGGCGGCTTGCATCGTAGCAGTGGGCATGTCGCAGTCATTATTGCATTGCCGGGTCTCGTTTTGAGACCCCAGGCGTGTCATACTCTTGACGCAAGGGATGCAGACAACAGACCCGATAGAGTCAGAGCGTGTTGCACAATGGTGGGATTGCAGGCGTGGTTCGCAACCGGTGAGCATAGCTAAGGCCAGGTTTCGCAGAATGCGAGTGCTGGCTGGACGGAGATGATCGATGGCACGGTACCTGATCACCGGCATTGCTGGGTTTATCGGCTCGACGCTGGCGCACGCGCTTGTGGAGCAGGGGCACGAGGTCTGCGGGATCGACAACCTCTCGACTGGCCGCATGGAGAACATTCAGGGCATCCTTCCGTCGTTAACCTTCGAGGTGGCGGACCTGCAGGACTTGCAAGCGATGCGTTCCGCTTGCGAGGGCGTGGATTATGTGCTGCACCAGGCGGCTCTAGCCTCAGTGCCACGTTCGGTTCGAGATCCGCTGACGTCGCACGAGTCCAACATCAACGGCACGCTGAATCTGCTCATGGCCGCCCGTGACGCCAAGGTCAAACGGGTGGTGTATGCCGCCTCTTCCTCCGCGTACGGCGATCAGGAGGGCCGCGCCAAACACGAGGACATGACGCCCCGGCCGCTCTCCCCCTATGCCGTGCAGAAGCTCGCATGCGAGCACTATGTGCAAGCCTTTTGTCGCGTGTATGGGATGGAGGGTGTGTGTCTGCGCTACTTCAACATCTTCGGACCGCGGCAGGCGGCGGACTCGCCCTACTCCGGCGTGATTGCCCAGTTCATCCACAAGATGCTCGCCGGGGAAGCCCCTACCATCAACGGCGATGGCAGTGTGAGCCGCGACTTCACATTCGTCGCAAACGCAGTGCAGGCAAACCTGCTTGCGTGCCATGCGCCCGCTCCTCTTGCGACCGGGCGGGTGTACAACGTGGGGACTGGCCATAGCCACACGCTTGGCGAGCTTTACGCGACGTTGGCCTCTATCCTCGGTTTTCAGCAACCGGCACAACTCGGATCGGTGCGGCCTGGAGACATCCCGCACTCGTTGGCGGACATTCACCGTGCTACCGAAGAGCTGGGTTACGCGCCGGCGGTTTCCTTCCGCGAGGGGCTTGAGAAGACCGCGGCGTGGTACGTGGAGCAAGGCAAGAACGACCTTGTGCTAGCAAACTGCTGAGCTGAACGCTCAGCAATCGCCCGCGTCCGGCGTAGATCTCCGCTTCCGGTGTATGCGCGCGCAGGCTGAAGCACGGAAGCTCTAAAGGCGGAACTGCTCCTGCATGACGATCATTGTGCCCCTCTGCGCCGGAGGATGGTTTTCACGGTCTCAAACATAATCAGCAGGTCGAGCCCGAGCGAAGCGTGCTTGATGTAGTAGAGGTCGTACTCCAGTTTTTCTCGCGACTCGGCGAGGGTGGCGCCGTAGCCATAGCGGACCTGCGCCCAGCCTGTCAGGCCGGGCCGGATCAGATGCCGTAAGTAGTAGAAGGGCAGATGTTCAGAGAGCATGGGCACGAACTCGGGGCGCTCCGGGCGCGGGCCGACAAAGCCCATGTCGCCGCGCAGAACGTTCCATAGCTGCGGGATCTCATCGACGCGCGTCTTGCGCATAAACATGCCCCACTTGGTGACGCGTGGATCGTTCTTCGTGGCCCAACGGGCGCCGGCCTCCTCCGCGTTCGTGAACATCGAGCGGAACTTATATACGTAGAAGGGGCGGCCGCCCATCCCTACCCGCGTCTGCCGAAAAAAAATGGGCCCCGTCGAGGTACTCTTCACCAGCAACGCCACTACGGGGAAAAACGGCAGAAAGAGGAGTAGCCCGATCCCGGAGACCACCATGGAGACGAGTTGGCGAGTGAACTGCTGCCAGCGATTGATGCGGAATCCATCGCTGTAGAGGAAGTTGCTGGGTCGAAGGCCATCGAGTTGAATCTTGCCCGAGAGGCGCTCATTCAGATCGTTTGCGCGCTCGACCGTAAAACCTGCGAAACGAAGGTTGAGCAGCTCCTGCACTGGAAGTTCATCGCGAGCGTCTTCGACGGCAACGATGATGCGGTGCACGGGCGGCACTGCATGCGCAATTTGAGCGAGCTCTTCGATCCAGATGCGTTTGCGTGCAGGCTTGCCAAGAGCATGGATGTCGCGCCAGCCGACCACCTCCATGCCGAGCTCGAGCCGTGTGCGCAGACAGTCAACGATGTTGCTTGCTGTGGGGCCAGATCCAAGAACGTAAATTCGTTCTCGGAAAAGCGTATGGCTGACCACCCAATCGTAAAAGCGGCGCCAACCGATGAGCGCCGGGGTCAGCAGCACAAAGGCGAGAGCATAGACGTAAGGTGAGATCGCGAGCTGCGGATAGAAGTTGATGAGGGCTGATAATAGAAAGCAATCAAACGCCAAGACTAGCAGGATGCGGAAGTAGATCTCCAGCGGGGCAGAGACAATCTGCGGTTCGTAGAGATCGAAATAGTAAGAAAAAATAAGACTGGCGGCCGTGATTCCGGCTACTTTGACATAGCCCTGCTCATAGGTCAGCGCCAGGTAGGCGTCGTCTGGTCCTAACAGAGCCAGCGTAGCCAAAAGGAAACAGCCACCAATCAGGATCGCCTCACTTAGCAGCAGAACAACAGTCCTGGTGGGGTAGTACACATTCAGAAAACGAATCATCTCAGGGTGAAGCTCCGGTTACGCCTCTGTCTTGTATGCGTCGTAGCCGCCGTAGTAATCGCCTTTTACGGGCATCTTCGGCACTGCATTGAGGACAAACCCGAGGATATTCGCTGCCTTGAACTGAGCCTGGGCCTGCTGAGCGGTCTTGAAGCGGGTTGTACCTTCGCGCGCGACCAGAAGAACACCATCGCAAGCGCGGGCGAGGCTGACGGCGTCCGCGACCAGGTTCACGGGCGACGAATCGACGAAGATCCAATCGAACCAGGTTGCCGCAGTTGCCATCAATTCAGGAAAGCGTGGGTGCGCCGCAAGGTCACCGGCGTTGTCGGCCTCCCGACCGCCCGCAATGAAGGTGAGTGCCGCGAGCCCGGGATGCAGAGGCATCGACCTGCCGGCCGTCTCGCAGCGTTGCATAACCTCGATCAGCGTTTTGGCGCCGGAAAGATATTCGGTAAGCCCCGGATCGCGTGTTGTGCCGAGCAGTTTGTGCAACGAACTACGGCGCATGTCGCCGTCGATCAGGAGGACGCGGTTGGACTTATGGCGCGAAAACGAGAGCGCAAGATTCAGGGTTACGAAGCTCTTGCCTTCGCCCGGAAGGCCGCTGCTGACGACAAGCGATTTCAACGGAGCGGCGTCGCGCGCTTCGAAGATGTGGGATCTCAGGCTACGGAACTGCTCGACGTGGGGGCCGCGCTCCTCGAGTGCCGGAAGATAGGGGGCCGAAGGATTCCAAGACCGTCGTGGAACCTCGGAAAAATCAATGGGCGCGAGCATGTGGCCAAGCGCCTCGTTGGAGGGGGGCGAAGACTCGATGTAGGTTGGGCCGAGAGGATCGGTCTCTTGCGACAGGGGAGGGGGTACATCTGGATTCAGAAGGCTGTGTATCGCGTCCGCTGCCGACTCTTCCGGGATCTTATCTACCCGCGAAACGGTACGTTCGAGTTCAGCTCGCAGCAGAGCTTCGTAGATTTTGCTCATGATGGTTGACCCTTGGTTTTCTCAGCGCCAGCCGGCAGGGACCCGGAACTGGGAGTGGGATGGTGGACAAGATCGCGACTTTGAAACGCGGTGGCGGACACTTGCTTGGGCTCGTAGAGCAGGGAAGCTTCGTTATCAAGGCGCAGGTCCTGAATGGCGGCGAACGCTACGCTCGCCGGTACCTGACGAAACTGATCTACATAAGCGAAGATGAGAGCGTTCTCACAGATCAAGTTGATGACCCGCGGGATGCCGCGACTGGCGTTGTAGATGAGCTGCACGGCATCGGGAAGAAAAATCTCCTCGGCAGCACCGGCGATGCGAAGTCGGCCTTGGATGTACTCGCCCGTTTGTGCAGCCGTGAGCGTCTTGGTACGACACCAAAGCGCGATACGCTGGCGCAACTGGCGAACATTGGGCTGGCGGAGCTTGTCTTCGAGTTCGGGCTGGCCGGAGAGCACGATTTGCGCGAGCTTCTGCGAGGAGGTTTCGAGATTTGTCAGCAGACGAATCTCCTCCAAAAGCTCCAGCGAGCAGTTTTGCGCTTCGTCGACGACCACCACGCAGATCTCGCCGTCTCGGAAGCGATCGATCAACCAGCGATTGAGTTGCAGAATCATGCTGGCTTTATTTCGACTAACGGGTATCAGTCCGAAGTCGGAGAGCACAAATTCCAGGAAGTCGATGATGTCCAGTCGCGGGTTGAAGATAAAGGCGCTGTGGATACGTGTGCGATGGAGGGCGTTCAGGGTGTGGCGAAGCAACGTTGTTTTGCCTGTGCCCACCTCGCCGGTGAGCACCATAAAGCCCTTACGTGAGGCGATCCCGTGTTGCAAGCAGGCCAGCGCTTCGCGTGTGTGCGGCATCATGCACAGGAAGCGCGGGTCCGGATTGATGGTGAACGGCTCGCTTTCGAGATGGAAAAACTGCTTGTACATGGCGTTAGTTGGTCGCACCTACCAAGCGTTGCTTCTTGCCGAAATGAAGGATGCGGAAGAACCGCCGAAAACCCCGCTGAGCTCGAATCTCCGGTGTGTCGGAGACGGGAATGACGCCCAGTGTGGGCAGCTTGGTAAAGGCCCAAACGTCTCGTTCCGTTCGCAGCGTGGTGTCTCTGTATTCGAGCAAGGCGGAAAGCAGCAGACCCAGAGCAAGGCCGAAGCCGGCACCGCTCATGGCAAACACGGCCCGTTTCGGAGAGAACGGTGCTTCCGGGAGATTTGCCGCGTCCATAACTTGGAAGTGCTCACCTTCTTGGCGCTTTTCCAGATCCGTCGACATCGTCGCGGTATGCAGCTTTCCTTGCAGATCGTTGTAGAACGATTGCGCCATGTCATGGTCGCGCGTAATCAGTTTGTATTGCTGCTCGATGGCCGGGCTTGATTGCAGGCGATCCTGGTAGCTGTGAATGCTTGCCTGCAGTTGTGCTTGCTCTTTGCGCTTTTCCTCGATTCCGAACTCGGCCGAACGCATTTGGGCGCGAAGTTGTTGAAGCGCGGGATTTTCCCGGAAAGTCGCGGCCGAGCCAGGGGAACGGCCGGAGTTGGGTGCCGCGGCTTGCTGCGCCATCTGTTTTCGCAGATCGGCGATCTTGCGACGGACCGCGATTACCTCCGGGTAGTCGCTCGTGTAATGCAGAAGCAGATCGGCTTCCTGATTCTGCAGGGTCTGTAGCTCTGATTGCGCGGCGTCCAATGCCGGGTTCGGTGCCGGCGAGGAGACCGCCGGTGTGCCCCCGATCGAGATCGGCGCGTTGGTGGCTTGCGCGAGAAGGGTTTGCAAGTAGGCTCGATCCTGCTCTTTGCGTGCCAGATCCTGGTTCGCCGCCTCCAATTGCGTGTTCAAGCTGCTGAGCATGTTTGAGTTGGAGCCCTCCTCACCCGGCAGCCTACCCATATACTTCTGCTCAAATTGTGCGAGCTTGGCGTCTTGTTCATCCAGGCTGCGTTTTGCCGTGTCGAGCTGACCTTGCAGGAACTCCGTTGTGCCTTCAGCGGAGGCTTCACGGTGCTTGAGGTTCTCGTTGGTGAACATCGACGTGATCTCGCTGCAGACTGCCTGCGCCACGTGGGGGTCATTGGCTTTAAAGGAGATGAAGAAGCCCGGCAGACCACCGGCGCCGCTGATCTCAGAGTGGATGGGCCTGATCTCGATGTTTTTCCGCATGAGCTCGATGCGGTCGTCCATGTCCGAGCCCAGATTGCTGAACAGGTTGTAGTTTTCCAGGATCGGCTGCAGGCGCGACCGGCTCAGGATTTGCTCCTTCATGGAGGACAGCTGGCTATCGAGGTCCTCGGCCAGGACCGGTTTGACGTAGCCTTCAGGAACCTTTTGGCCTTCCACCAAGACCAGGGTTTGCGACTGGTACTGAGGAGGAATCGTATAGCTAAACGTGTAGCTGACGATGGGAAGTAGGAACAACGGGATCAGCACGATCCACCAGCGGCGTTTGACGATGGCGAAATAGTCTTCGGGAACCAGGGAGCGATGACCGAGCATGTGCCTAACCTCCGTTACGTTACTTGCCGAGCACGAGGTTGCGGGGAAAAAACGTTACCCCGAGCCCGAATACCTGATACAAACCATTGAACCCGTTGGGCGCCACTTGTGTGCCGCCGGTTGACGACGACGATTGATCCTGAAGCGTGTAGCTGAGGTACCCGGCAAAGTGTCGGCCGAGGCCTCGTGTCCCTTGGCCGCCGAAGCTCACAGCATTGCTGTTGTAGCCGTAGAGCAGAAAGTTGGGAAGACTCCTGTTGCGCGAGTAATTTACATTGCCGGAGAGGACCCAGTTGCGCCCGAACTGACGGTGAGCTGCCCCAGTGATGCTGTCGGAGAACGACCCTGCGATCACGCCCGAGCCGTTATTCACCCCGCGATTGTAGCCAAGCGTGTAGGCGGTGGTGCGGCTCACGTAGGTGGCGTTCGCTCCGGCGGCAATTTGCACGGAACTGCTCCCAAGCGCAGGATCGGAACCGCCAATGACTTGCGGCCCGACGTAGACGGACGTACCCAAGCGCCGAGACCATCGCCGGTCGTATTCGATGGTGGCGCCTTGGGTGGAGAAGCTGTAAGCGCTTCCTGAAAAAGCGAAGTTTGAGTAGTTGTAATTGCCGGTGAGGGTGTCGCGTGCGGAGAAGCGATAGCTGAGGCCGCCGGATCCGCCTTCGGCGGTGCTGTTGATGGCGGAGTTGGCGTTGTCGCCGAGGAAGTGCTGGATGCTGTAGTTGCCCGTCGCCTGCGCAGAGACGTGTCGCGTGAATTGCCGGCCAACCGTCCCGGAGACACTATTGCTGACGCGGGGTCCATACGTGGTCAGGATACCGATGCCCGAGGTTGGCCCGACCGTTACCGGGTCGACGCCGAGATCGCCGACGCCGGGAACACCGGACAGACCGCCGACCGGACTCTCCGGCAGGTAGCTGACCGAATCGGCGACGGCGATGTTCCAGTTCTTCGTATTGAGGACCTGTGAAAACGAGAGACTTTGAAAAAAGGTGTTTGGCTGGCCTGAATTTGCGAGCAGTACGCCTCCCGCATAGACTGCGCTGAAGGGATGGTACTGGCTCTTGGAAACGTATGCGAGGTCGCCGGAGAGGTTGGTACTTTCGCTGCTGCCGCTGTTGTAGAACCCCGTGGAGAAGAGCTCCGAAGCGCTGAACGCATACGAAAGGCTGCCGCCGACCGTGGGCAGGGCGAAGCCGACACCCGGAGCGGCGGTGCCGATGTCGGCCGGGAGCGACTGTCCCTTGGCCTGTTGAAGCCCGGCGGCCATGGCCAGCAGGGCAAGGCAAACGTGTTTGTGGCGACCGGTCATGGGATCACGATGGTGTCGCCGTTGACGAGCGTTACACCCTGCATGTCTCCGTCCTTGATCGCCTTCTTATAGTTGAAGGGGATCTTTGTTTGCTTTCCGTTTACCGTTCGAAGGATATAGATGTGCTTCGCGTTCGCGTACGCTCCCAGGCCGCCGGCGGTGGCGATGGCTTGCAGCGGCGTCATCCCCGGCGTCATCGTGAGCGGGCCGACGTGCCCCACATCGCCCACTAGGTACACGCGCTTGCTGTTGATGGCGAGGACGCTGACGGTGACGTGCGGGTCGGTGATCAACGTTCGCAATCGCGACGTGATCTCCTCGCCAAGACGCATGGGCGTGTACCCGGAGGCCGGGATGTCCCCGAGCAGAGCGATTGAGATCATGCCGTCCGGCCGCACAGGAAGGGAAGCTCCGGAAAATTTGGGTTCGTTGAAGACATTCACTTCCAGCGAGTCGCCCGGGCCGATCACGTAGTCGGGGTCCACGCCCCCTCGTTGCGGCACACGAACGGGATCACTTGCCTGCGGCGGCGCAGTTGCGGCTTGCGGCGCGACATTGATCACCGGTTTGGTTTCCGGTTGCTGCGCGCTGAGGGAGGGAAGCGGGATCGCGGAAAGGAGCAGGGCAGCAAGCCACGGCGCGGCGTTCATCGGGGTCCTCGTCTTCGGCGCTGCGCAGAGATGGCCGCGACGGCTCGTTGCGAATTCGTTGGCATACACTGGCTATAGTTTCTCTCGGCAGCCACTCCGAAACAAGTCTTGTTATGAGACACAAGCGGAAATCAGCTACAACTAAGGTGTGGCGGGCTGATGCTAGAGTTTGATGGCGAGCGGCGCAAAATGCGGTACGCTGGTCTGCGCGGCAAGCTAATGAACGATGGAGTGTCCCCTGTGCAGGCTCAAACATCCAAGGCGCTGACCCCGTCTGGTCCCCCAGGGACGACGACCGCCTTGCGTTCGGCAGCGGCGTCGGGAGGTGTGCTGACCGGCGCGAACGGCCTCGGCCTGGCGTGGGCGGATGCGGTTCCCGCGGCGCTTCTGCTTCTGTTGGTGTTTTTTCTATACCGCGGCGTCGCTGTCAAATTGGTGACTGACTGGTACGAGCTGCCTGACTTCTCACACGGCTTCTTGATCCCGTTTTTTGCAGCGTACCTGGTTTGGATCAAACGCGAGCAGATCCGAGCCACGCCGGTGCGTTCAACCTGGGCTGGACTCCCGGTTGTTTTACTGGGTTTGCTGTTTTTGTTGACGGGCAAATTTGGTGCCGACCTGTTCTTGTCGAGGACTTCGTTTCTACTTCTCGCAGCCGGCGCCGTGTGGATGATCTTTGGCCGTGCCATGTTGCGCGAGTGCAGATTCGCGCTGCTGGTACTGGTTCTGGCCATCCCCCTACCCGCCGTGGTGTTCAACCAGATCACGTTTCCCTTGCAGCTGTTCGCTTCACGAATGGCGAGTTCAATGCTGCCGCTGGCCGGGGTACCCGTTCTGCGCGAAGGCAACGTGATCCAATTGCCCGCCATGCAGTTGGAAGTGGCAGAAGCGTGCAGCGGCATTCGCTCGCTGTTGAGCCTCTCCACGCTGGCTGTCATCTACGGCTATTTCCTTGAGAAGAGCACCGCACGTCGCGTGCTTCTCGCCGTTGCCAGTGTGCCTATCGCCGTTGCCGCGAACGCCGCGCGCATCTTCGGAACGGGGCTGTGTGTTCAGTATTGGGATCCAGATAAGGCCATGGGCTTCTTTCACGAGTTCTCCGGTTGGCTGATGTTTCTGGTGTCACTCGGATGCCTTTACCTTGTGCATCGATCTACTGCTATGCTCTGGCGAAGGCAGCAGGGAAGTGCCGCATGAGATCGCCGCAGGTTTGGGCCATAGCCGTACTACTGCTTGCCACGCTGCTCGTCATTCAGGCGCGCGGTGACGTGGATCAGGTACCTCCCAGCACACCTTTGAGCCAACTGCCGACTACGCTTTCCGATTGGAACAGTCAGGACGTCGCGATTAGCCCGGACGCGCTGGAGATCCTTGGGAAAGGCGACTTCCTGAACCGGGTATACGGAGCGAACAGCACAGGGGCACAATCTTCGCCCCGTGTCGCTCCTCAGCGAGTTCCCGTGCAACTGTTCATCGCCTATTTCCCAACGCAAAGGTCGGGACAGTCGATCCATTCTCCCCAAAATTGTCTGCCCGGCTCGGGCTGGACCTTTGTGAACTCTGGCGTGACCTCCTTTACGGACCGCACCGGCAAAACGTACCGGGTCGGCGATTATCTGATCTCGAACGGAAGGGACAAGCAAGAGGTGCTGTATTGGTATCAGTCCCACGGACGGAGCATTGCGAATGACTACGCGGCCAAGCTGGCTATGCTCACCGACGCCATCCGTTACGGCCGAACTGATGCCGCCCTTGTGCGCGTGATTACCTCGGTAGGCGCCGGCGAGGATGCGCAAACGGCGCACCAGCGCGTGATCGACTTTGCCAAACTTGTGACGCCGTTGTTACCGGCGTATGTACCGAACTAACCCGTGCCGGCCCACGGCAAGCGACGCGAATGTTTCACGCAAGAAGAGGGAAAGCATGTACACGAGGTCTTTGAGAACGGCACGCCACATCGCAGCGCTTCTGGCGATTTCTTCGGCTTGCTTTGTGATAAGTGGATGTAAGCACGATCCGAACAAGCAGAAACAGAAGTACCTCGAGAGCGGCAAGCGGTATGAGAACGAGGGCAAGCTGCGTGAGGCGGTGATCCAGTTTTCGAATGCCTTACGCGTCGACAAAAACTTCGCACCCGCTCACTACGAGCTGGCAAAGACCTATCTTCAGCTAGGGTCGGTGGTCGCTGGGTACCAGGAGTTGCAGCGCACGGTACACCTGAGTCCCTCGAACCTGCAAGCCCGGCTAGACCTGGGCAACATCCTTCTGGCGGGCGGTGTACCGGATCGAGCCAAGGAGCAGGCGCAGGCCATCCTGGCCGCGCAACCCAACAACGCCGACGGGTATGCGTTGCTGTCCCGGATCGCACTGAAAGCCGGCAAGAAGGATGAGGCGCTCACAGACATCCAGAAGGCGATCTCGCTGAATCCCAACGACTCCAAGTTTCACACCTCGCTGGGCCTGATCGAGGCCTTGACGCCGGAGACACGCGGCGAGGGACAGGCGGAACTGCAGAAGGCTGTCACCCTGGATGCGAAAAACCCCAACGCGCGCTTGGCCCTTGCTGGGGTGATGGCCAACAAGGGAGACCTTGCAGCCGCCGAGCAGCAGGTGCAGGCGGCCATTCAGGACTCGCCCAAAGAGCTGCAACCTCGTCTCGCGCTGGCAGAGCTGTATCTACACAGTGGCGACAAGGGCAAAGCCGAAGAGACCTTGATTCAGGCTGTTCGCGACATGCCGGACAAGGATCAGGCTTCAGAGATCCTTCTGACGTACTACGTCCGCACCGGGCAGGCAGACCGCGCCGAGGCGGTATTTGGTGACCTGCGTACCTCCCACGCGAAGAGTTTGCCGATTCAGATCAGTTACGCACGCGTTCTGCTCGGACGTGGCAAGTGGGATCAAGCAAGCGATGCGCTAAAAGCCCTAAGCAAATCCAATGGCAGCAACCCGCAAGTGGCGCGCATGAACGCGGAGCTGCTGCTTCATGCAGGCAAGACCCATGAGGCGTTTACGCTTCTGCAGAAGGCAGCCGGCAATGCTCCGGATGACGTCCGTTTGCAGCTTTTGCTGGGAAGTACAGCGCAGGCGATGGGCAACTCCGCCGTGGCTGAAAGCAGCTTCCAGCAGGCCGCCCGCCTGGATCCGCAGAGTTTGGACGCAGAGCGCGGGCTAGCGGAGATGGCCATCAGTCGCAAGGACTATAACCAGCTCACGCGCTTGGGCGAAAAGGCTATCGCCGCGCACCCGAACGCGCCGGATGGGTACATCTGGCGGGGGTCGGTAGAAGGCGCCCAACAGCAGTTTGCACAGGCGGAGACTGACTTCCGCGAGGCCCTGAAGCGTGACCCGAACAATGGGGCGGCGCAGCTGGATCTAGGGGAGTTGGAGCTCCATCAGAAGCACGAGGCGGAGGGACGCGCTCTGCTGGAACAGGCGCTTGCGCGCAACCCCAATCTCATCCCCGCGTTGAACATGCTTGTGGAGTCTGACCTCCTGGATAAGCAGCCGGAGAAAGCTCTTGCGCGCATGCAGGCCCAGGTTGCCAAGGTGCCGAACAATGCAGCGCTGTACGCGGATCTTGCGCGTCTTCAGCTGCAGATGAAGGACTTCCCTGGCGCCCAGGCCAGTGCGCAACGAGCGCTGCAGTTGAACAAGGATTATGCTCCAGCCGCCGAAGCCTATTCGCAGGCTGCTGTGGCGGTGGGCAACACCGACGGCGCAATCGGGGTCTGGCAGCAGTGGCTCACGGCACATCCGGCGGATGCTCGCGCGGAGATGTTGCTTGGCGTGCTGCAGCAGACCAAAGGCGACGTAAACAAAGCGATGGACGACTACAAAAAGGCTCTTCAACTGGATCCGTCTCAGGCCGTGGCAGCCAACAATCTCGCGTATTTGATGGTGGAGAATGGTGAGAACTCCGATGTCGCGCTGAGTTACGCCCAAACGGCACGTCGTGCCATGCCGCAGGCACCAAGCACGGCCGATACCCTGGCCTGGGTGTATTACCACAAGGGAACGTATTCGCTCGCGCGTGACTTGCTGCAGGATGCGATCAAAGCGGACCCGAACGACGCCTCGATTCACTATCACCTTGGCATGACGCTGAGCAAGTTGGGCGACAAGGGAGGCGCGACCGTGGAGTTGAAGAAGGCGACAACGCTTGCCCCCAATACGCAGACGGCAAAGGAGGCAAACGACGCGCTGAGCCATCTGGGCTAAGCGCGTTGTTTTGGCTCGAGGTGAGGGTTGCAGCCTGTTCGATGTGCGCTATCTCATGAGCAGAGATTGGTAGACCTGGGTGATTTTCTGCATCATGGCGTGCGCCGTGAACTTGGCTTCAACGGCGCCGATTGCACCAGCGGCGTATGTTCGCGCGAGCGCAGTGTCGAGCAGGATCGTTACGATCGCCTTTGCTAAAGCTGTGGCGTCTTCCGGCGGGACGATCAAGCCGCTCACACGATCCTGCACAGCTTCGGCGTTACCGCCTACGTCTGTGGCCACGCAGGGGAGGTCTACGCTCATCGCTTCAATCAGTGCGTTCGAGAAGCCTTCGCTGCGAGACGGCAACACGAAGACCGTGGCACTTGCGAGATGATGCTGTAGGTCGCTTACTTTACCGACGAACTGAACATTGGCTGACAGACCGAGATCGGCAATTAGCTGTTGCAGCTCTTCGAAGTAGTCAATTTCAAGAACCTCGCCGGCGATGGTGAACTTGACCTCCGGGATCGTGTTGGCCACCTCCCGCGCCGCGTGCACAAGCACATCGTGACCCTTCACGCGCCGAATGTTGCCGATCGTCGTCACGACAGGCGGCCCGGATGGGTGTGCGTGGCTTCCCGTGCCGGGTTTGAGATCGAGCCCGTTGTAGATCACGTGAACACGATGCGGCGACACCCCATCCACTTGCGTCACATGCTCGGCCACTTTGGCGGAGACGGCAAACACAGCATGGGGAAAACGTTTTAAGGCGCGATACGCCAGCCGGTGCTTCGCGCCGCGAAGAATGCCCATGTCACGGCGGCTCCAAATGAGCTTGGCCGAGGAAAACAGGCGTGTGACGGCCCCCGCCCAAATGTCCGAGCTTTCAAAAAAGGTTTGGACGATTTCTACCCGCTCCTTGTGAAGGAAGCGGCGCATCGCGAGAGCGCCGCGTAGCGCGCCCGGGCCGTACGTATTCGTCAGCGGCAGCAGATAAACGGGGCACGGCGCGTCCGCTGGACGGAACGAGCTCTCCGGATGAACGACAAAGGTGAGAATGGAAACGCGGAAGCCGTAGCGGGGTAGCAGGGAGGCAAGCCGTAGCACAATCCGCTCGCCGCCGCCCAGCACCTTTGGAAACCCATCCACAACGAGGAGCACATGCGTACTCTCGTGCTCCCAGAAAGGTGCGGTGCCGTTGGTACCTGCAGCGAGCTTGGTGATCTCAGGCATAACGGGTCGGTTTAGGAGGCAAACGCGTATGGACGCGCGGCCCGCACATTGTGGTCGTCAACGGTGACCGGGCTCGCTTGTTGCGTGAGTTGATCCGCCCGGAGCGCGGCGCCGATGATCACCCAAAGCAGGCCGTTGATTTCAAGATACGTCCATCGATCGCCAAACATATTTGTAATCACCAAGCACGTCAGACAGATAAGCAGACCGAGCCCCAGACCGCCGAACAACGGATCGGATGCCCGGCGAAATAGCCGGATGGCAATAGCAAACATTTGTTGCAGCAAGGCGGCCGCGAACAGGAATCCGACAACGCCGGTCTCGACCAACACTTTGACATACCAATTGTGTGTGTCCTTGAGGTTGTCCACATGTTCTCCGAATTGGAAGCTGGCGAAGCCCGCACCAAATAGGGGATAGTGCAGGATCGTCTCCTCGGCATTGGTCCAAAGGTCGACACGTTCCTGGGCTGAAGCTTCGAGACGTCCGTCTTCAGCATGGGTCATCTTTACCCGCTCGGTGACTGAGGTTGGAACGATCGCCTGCCATGTGACAAGAAAGACGGCCCCGATAATCAGAAGCTTTCGATCCTTCAACAGGCCGAGCAGCAGGACACAGACAACAACCGCGAGGTAGGCCGCTCTGGAGAAACAGTACATACAGGCAAAGAGCGTAGCCGCAACCAAGCCGTACGTTGCGAGCCTGATCTTACGTCGTTTCAAGTAGCGGACAAATCCCCAGAAGAACATACCGAACTGAGCCAAAAACGCCGCTGTCTGATTTGACCCGTACCCGAGCGGACCTCCGCTCCGCTTGTTCTCATCGAAGCTCGCCCAGCTGTGCGAAAGGCTGTCCATCAACGAACTTCGATCAATCATCAAGACCGAAAATGCAGTAAGAAGAAGGACCGTACGAATCGATT
Source organism: uncultured Acidobacteriaceae bacterium (assembly GCA_964245045.1). Lineage (GTDB taxonomy): Bacteria > Acidobacteriota > Terriglobia > Terriglobales > Acidobacteriaceae > Granulicella. The sequence continues at coordinate 34,853 of CAXTLD010000020.1, forward strand.
TGCGATCTTCAATGACCATGGCCGCCGATACAAAGATCAGCGGCATGAGCATGTAGTCTTTCCAGGTTACAAAGTTCAGATCCGAAAGCCAGATCGGGGCAGGAGCAGAGGTCAGCGCGGTGCCTAGCCACATGGAAAAATACAGGTAGACGGCAAACACGCACCAAAGCCACGGGAGCTTGGACTGAGGTGGTCGCTTGCCGCGGACGAGCGCACCGAGAAAGACTGAAACGACTAGGATGGTGAGCACGTTGCCGCCCAGCGGCCACTCGAGAAAGTGATCTCGCATGGTCCTGTAGGGCAAAAAGGGAATCATGTAGTAAAGGCCGATGCGCGGATCCTTGAAAAGCGAGAGAAGGATGACGAGCCAGAAACCGAGGTACGCGACAAAAGGGATGTAATGTCCTAGACCTGTTCCCATCGCACCTCCTTGGTGGGCTGTGCCTGACGATGAGGAAGGATCATGCCCAGCGCGCCCTACCTGTAAGGAAATTGTAAAACGCCTTTGCCGCCGCCGCGTTCAACAAGACGAAGGTATAGGAGATCGAGACGGCGCGAACGCGTCTGGCGTTAGGGACCAACGCGCCGAGAAGGGCGAGCGTGTACAGCGAAATCTGCAACCACAGCGCGCCGCGATAGATGCCACCGGAACTCAGCCACGAGGCCAGCAGCATGAGCACGAGCAGGAAGGGAACAACGAGTCGCAGCAATTTGTGACTGACGAAGCGAAACAGGAGTGGGTTGCGCAGCGTGAGAAGCCACGGAGCCAGTTGCAGCAGTTGATAGTTGCCGGTGAGCGTTCGTAGCTTGCGGCTGAACTCTTTTCCGTGTTCCGTGAAAATTGTGTCGCGGACGATGGCCGTGTCCAGGAACAGGACACGTTTTCCCGCCCGGGCGACGTGCATGGGGGTCAACACGTCGTCCAAGAGTGTGCCTCGAGGCAGCGGAACATAGAGCTCCCGGCGCATAGCAAAAAGTGCGCCTGTAGCTCCCACCACGGAGCCCGTGGCGGATTCGAGCTTGCGCACCAGTTTCTCGATCTTCCAGTAGACTCCAAGCGCATCGGGGGAGGGCTTGCCATCGGCAGTTTCCAGGTGCAGTTCCCCGCTGACCGCGCCAACCTCGGGGTCGGCGAAGCAGGAAGTCAGTTGCGTGATGGCGTCCCGGTCGATGCCTTGCCGTGCGTCCATAAAGACGAGGATGTCTCCGTGTGCAGCGCGTACGCCCTCATTCAGGGCTGCCGCTTTTCCCGCCGGGGCTGGGAGGATCACAGCCGTCAGGTGAGCGCTATGCTCTGCCAGGATCGCATTGGTGTTGTCCGTGGAGCCGTCCGAAACGACGACGATGTCCAGAAGTTCATTGGGGAAGTCGAGCGCGGATAGCGCGGCAAGTTTCTTGGGGAGGTTTGCCTCCTCGTTATGTACCGCAAGGACGACTGACACACGGGAGCGAGCCGCTGTGCGATGCACCGGAAGCGTGCGGATGCGCGCAAGCAACGCGAGCAGCAGGGCGTAGCCGACGTAGGCGTAGGCTACAACGGTCAAACTCAGCCAGAAGACCAGTCGCATGTGTCCAACTGTGACCCTAACGCATACATGCCCGGCCGGGAAATGACAGATTCGAGGGAGGTGCGGGGCGCACATGGGGCAGTGGACGTGTGCGGGTGTGCTGTTCTGGGACAGGAATCTCGGGAGCATGCCCGAGTTGTGGGATGGAGGCAAGCTCAGAGCATCGGTATGATCAGTTTGGAATTTACATGCGAAGCCTCCATCTTCTTTATCACGAGCTGCGCCCGTCCAAGACGAGCTACACCTACGTCACGACGGAGGAAGAGTTCGAGGCGCACTGTGTCCTGTACGCCCATCTGCAGAAGACCGGGACAGGCGCTACTCTCCGGCCTGAGATCACCTTCGATGACGGGCATCGGTCCGACGCGACGTTGGCCTTGCCATTGCTGGGCAAGTATGGTCTGCGCGCGACCTTCTTCATCACGGCTGGATGGACGGGACAGCGTCAGGGCTTCATGGATTGGACTGAGCTTAGGCTGCTGCACGAGGCGGGGCACCGGATCGGGGCGCATGGGATGCACCATAAGCTCTTGACGAGGTGTTCGGACGCCGAACTCGAGGAGGAATTAAGATCTGCCCGGCGGCGGCTTGAGGACGGTCTGGGATGCGAGATTCGGACGATGTCCTTGCCCGGTGGACGCTTCAATGCGCGTGTTTTGGGCGCATGTGAGCGAGCCGGTTATACCCAGGTGTTCACGTCAGCGCCACGGGCAGAGGCCATGGAAGCCACACCGCGAACCGTTGGCCGGCTCAACCTTCGCGGGGGCACCACTGCGGCGCGCGTGCAACAGGTGTTGGAGCCGGCTTCTGGTGCGCTGGCGCGTTTGGAAAGGGCAGAGAGAGTGAAAGGTCTGGCACGCGGCGTGTTAGGAGATCAGCTCTACGCGCGCCTCTGGGCACTAGGGAACCGGCAGGAGCCGGAGCTTGCGAAACCGGAGCTTGCCGATCCGGAGCTTGCGGAGCCGGGAGTACACGGTTCATGAGGGTCCTGCACATCATCAGCAGCGGCGGCATGTATGGAGCGGAAGCCGTAATCTTGCAGCTCTCGGCAGTGGCTCACATGAGCCCTGGGGACAGCAGTAGCGTTGGGGTCTTTCACCACTTCGGGCTCCCGACACCGGAACTGCATCGAGTTGCGGACAGCTCCGGCATCCCTTCCGCATTGATCGAGTGCCATGGACAATTGGATCGTTCCGCGGTGCGCTCGATCCAGGATCTTGCCGGGCGTGTGCGGGCCGATGTAGTTCACGCGCACGGGTATAAGGCGGATTTGTATACCTTCGCGGCGTTTCGGGGGAGCGGGCGACCTGCCTTGGTCTCCACGTGCCATACCTGGTACGACAACGATTTTGCTGTGCGGCTGTATGGCGCGGCGGACCGCTGGGCGCTGCGGCACTTCGATGCGGTCGTTGCTGTTTCCAGTGAGGTGCGGGAGCGACTACTGCGTGCCGGGGTGGACGAAGAACGGATTCGTTTGGTCCGCAATGGGCTGAGCGTGCACCCGCTCGGGGGTGTGCCGTTGGAACGCCAGGTTTTGCAGGTTGGTCTTGTGGGCAGGCTGGCGCCGGAGAAGGGTGTGGATGTGTACCTAAGAGCGGTGGCCAGGATCGCCGGCAGCTTCCCGGGTATACGTTTCCTAGTGGCCGGGGAGGGCCCGGAACGCGAGCGGCTGGAGACCTTGATCGCTGAACTCGGCCTTGGGGGCCGCGCAATGTTGCTCGGAGCGTTGACTGAAATGGGAGCGTTTTACCGCACTCTGGACCTGCTGGTTTCGGCGTCGCGGCAGGAAGGCTTGCCCATGGCGTTGCTGGAGGGCATGGCGAGCGGCTTGCCCGTGGTTGCGACGCGCGTCGGCGAGGTGCCGTCGGTGGTGGACGACGGGGTGACAGGGCTGCTGGTGCCGCCGGATGCGCCGGAGCCGCTGGCCAACGCCATGGAACGTCTGTTGGCCGACGCCTCGTTGCGGCGTTGCTTTGGGTTGGCCGGGAAAGAGCGGGTTTCGCAGGAGTTCTCCGCTCAGCGGATGGCGGCGGAGTACAGGACGGTGTACGAGCGTGCGATGAGGCGGTCGGCCGCGCGGCGTGGGATGCCGGTAAGGAGCGCGGCCTGATGCAGAGGCGGGGACGCGGGAGGACGGCCCCCGTCCAGGTCTTTTTTATGGACCTTTGGGCGACCGTGCCGTACTACACCGCGTACCTGTCCCGGGCGTTGCTGGCGGCAGGTGTGCAGGTGCAGATTGGGTCGATCACCTATTACCTAGATCGGGAGTGCTTCCGGGCGCGCGGGCTCCGGCTGGAGCCGGGAGCTTCAGATGTTGTTGGAGGCAGAGACTTGCCGCGCACGGTGCGGCGCGCGCTAAAGCTGTTGGAGGGTGTGGTGAACCTTCTGGCACTGAGTCTCCGATTCTCGGTACGTCCGCCGGAGGTCGTGCATGTACAGTTTTTGCCGCTGTTGCGGTCACGCTTGCCAATCGACCTGTGGTTTGTGAGATTTTGTCGCTGGCGCGGAGCCCGATTGGTGATCACGGTGCATGACCTGCTGCCGCATGACACGGGGGAGGCGCATCGGGCGGTGTATGCGCGACTGTATGCGCGCATGGACGCGCTGATCTGCCACTCGGCGCACATCCGCGGACGTTTGGTGGAGGACTTCGGGGTGCCGGCGGCGAGGATCGCCGTCATACCGCATGGACCTTTTTTTTATGACCTGCCGGTGGGGGATGCGAGCGAAGCCGCAATGCGGTTGGGTGTAGGCAGTGAGCAGCGGGTGGTGCTCTGGCAAGGGATCATCTTCCCGTATAAGGGAGTGGACTTGTTGCTGACGGCGTGGCAGCAGGTGGAGGCGGCAACGTCAGCGGCAACACTGGTGATCCTGGGCACGGGCGATCCGGCGCTGCTTGCATCGCTGGCACAGCATGTGCAGACGTTGGGGTTACGCCGAGTGCGGCTCGATTTCCGGTTCTGCTCGGCGCGGGAGTTGGTGGAGGCGTACCGGGCGGCGGACGTGGTGGTGTACCCCTATCGGGCGATCACGACGAGTGGGGCATTGGCTACCGGGCTTGCGTTAGGAAAAGCTATTGTGGCCAGCGATCTGCCGGTGTTTCGCGAGGCCCTGGTGGAGGGCGAGACGGCGCTTCTTGTGAACCCGGGCGACCCGGCGGAGCTGGCTTCGGCACTGCTGCGGTTATTGGAAAAGCCGGAGTTGCGGGAGCGTTTGGGGCGGAATGTTGCGACCATGCGATTTGGCGATCAGACCTGGGCCAAGATCGCTGCGGCTACGGCGGCGGTTTATGCAGGAGTTGTTGGGCGTTCAGGTGCTGACGCTGGCGGTAGTCTGTGCGCGGAGTAGTGTCGTGCTACGACTCAAAGTGCGGCGTCCTCCAGGCGAACAGCCTGCCAGTCACCGTGTTCGACGCCTGCACGAATCTCGTCGGGGGTCTTGCCGAGTTTGGTCTGTTGATAGGCGTACATGGCTTGACGCAGGCATGTGCCACACTCGGCGCCGTGGGTTCCCTCGAAACAGGAATGCAGAGATTTGTGGCGAAGGGCCCGGTCGCAACGGCAGTAGCAGGGTTGGGCGTAGAGGACTTTTTCAATACGCGCGGCCATCTGGTAGGCGGTGACCTGGAAGGGATGGGAGAACGCTTCGCCGGTGAGTTGGTTTCCGGACAGAAGCGGATGCGCCGAGCGTTGCGGGGCGACCGTGTAGAAGGCCGGGGTGAGGTCCGTTCCTTCGACCCAATGCGCGGAACCGGCTGCGGTGGCGGTGAGGAGGAGAGCATAGCGCAGCCAGGCGTGCATGGCGTGATTATCGCATCGGGGGCGAGCTTGGGTGAGTGCCGCCGAGCGAAAGGATCGAGGTAGGTCCCGAAATGGGAATTGCACTCTTCGGCTATGTCCCATCCGCTTGGATTGTGAGTTGAGTCGAGTGCCAGACCGGTTCTAATCTCACCCCGCGGGGTAGGAACGTAGCCAAAGGTGAGTGTTTGGCGTCTATATAAAAGAGGCACCGGTTGGTGAGCCAGGGTGACGCGGGGGTGTGCCCTGGATGGGAGTGTGGATGATGAGTGTGCGCCTTTGGATGGCGGGCCTGATGATGGGCGTTGGGCTGACGGGAGGCGCGTCTGCGCAGCAGCAACCGAGCGCACCAGCACAAACCAAGCCTCCGGCAACGACGGATGACAGTGGACCGGCAACCACCAACGACACGGTGGTGCTGCCCAAAAAGAAGGACGATGCCGACACGCCGCCACCGCCGCCCGCGCCGGCTGAGGACAGGCCGAAGAACCCGAACGGCGATATCTACTCCCTGCGCGTCGATGTGCCGATTGTGAACCTGGACGTGGGTGTGCTGCTGGACAAGACTCACCAGTTTGTCCCGGGTCTGAAAGCCGACAATTTCCTGGTGGTGGAAGACGGGGTGGAGCAGCACGTGCAGACGGTGCGCACAGCCAAGACGCCGATCACGGCAGTCATGCTGCTGGAGTTTGCAGCAAATTCGTATTGGTTGATCAATGACATGCAAAACGCGTCGGCTGCCTTCTTCCGAACCCTGCAGCCGGAAGATTACGTGGCGGTGGAGACGTATGACATACGGCCGCATATTCTGTGCGACTTCACGAACAATCGTGAGGTCGTAGCGCAGGCGCTGCAGAGCCTGATGCTGCCGACCTGGCACGAGACGAACGAGTTCGATGCGTTGTATGAGACGATCGACCGGCTCAGCCGTGTCGACGGTCAGAAGTACATCATCCTTATCGGCAGTGGTGTGGATACGATGTCCAAGCTGAACCTGGACCAGATGCTGGCGAAGGTGAAGGCGGCGCAGAACACGACCATCTTCTCGATCGCGACGGGCGGGATGCTGCAGGAGATGAGCTCGGGCGCGGGTCCGCGGCACATGACCTATCTGCAAGCGGAGAACGAGCTGCGGACGTTTGCGCAAATGACGGGCGGCATGTACTTCCAGCCGGTGTTTCAGGGCGAGATGCCAGACATTTTTTCGCGCATCAATGACTCGATCCGAAACAAGTACGTGTTGACCTACCGACCGACCAACGCGAAGAACGACGGCAGCTACCGAAAAGTGAAGGTCTACCTGGTCGACAACGAAGGCAAGCCGCTGAAGATGTCGGATGAGAAAGGAAAGCCGCTGAAGTATTCCATTGTGGCGCGGGATGGGTACAGGGCTAAGCTGCCGGTGGAGTAGAGGGGCTGGGCGTTGTTGGTTGCCGGGATGCCATCCGCTATGCGTGTCCCCATCTTCTGCGTCTATGATGCTGTGGAAGCCTTGACATGCGACTTTGGCTCACGCCAGCAACGGCTGTTTCGTTACGCGACCAGATTTCGCGGCAGATCTCGTTGGCCATTCTCAGCGGAGAACTTCAGCCCGGTGAGAAGCTCCCCAGCTTACGTGCGCTCAGCCGTCGGTTCAGACTTCATCCAAACACAGTCAGTTCCGCTTATCGCCGCCTGCAGGATGAAGGACTCGTGCGCTATTGCCGGGGCAGCGGCATTTACCTAAGATCAGAGGTCCCTGGCCGGGATGAACAGCTAAAGTCTAGCTTCGGGACAAGCGTTGCTTCGCACATAGCAGAGACGGTACATGCGGCCCGGCAACTCGGAATGACCGATCATGAACTGTTGGAGCAGATCAAGGCCTTTCTGGATGGGCCTAGTCTTCCAGTCCTGGTGGAAGAGGACCGCGACCTGATTGAGCTTGTTTTATTTGAGATCGAGAGCGCCGGTCGCTGTAAGCCCGATGTCTATGTGTTGAAGGACGGGTGCAACGCATCCCGACTGAAAGCCGAACTTGATGGTCGCCTCGCTGCCGTTATGCCCAGCAAGGCACAAGCAGTACTGGCAGCCGTCGGCGATGCATCACAGGTGGTGGTTCTTCAGATCAATGCCGTTGCAGCTTCCTTTGCTGAGCATCTTCCCCGGTCGCGTGACCACTTGGTTGCTGTAGCCTCACATTGGCCGCGTTCGCTCCAAGCGCACTCAATTCCTTTCCTTGGCAGTGCGATGTGACAGTCAGCAAAAGTGAACCAACCAGCATCTCGGCATAAACCACGCCGCAGTAGAGTCGCGGCATGAGGATCGCTGCACTGTTCGTCTTTTTTCTGTTGTGTTGTCGCCTTCACGCCCAGAGCACCGACTGGTCGGTCGTTGAGCACCTCCCAATAGGTACACGGGTTTATCTCGTAACTAGCCACCGCGCTCCCTGCACAGTGCGACGTGTGATGGACAGTGGTGTTGAATGTGAGCTCGATGATTCTATCTGGTGGGTCGAGCGCGAGCGTATTCGGCGTATCATCTTGCTCTCTCATAGAGCAACGGTGATCGGGGCGATGTTAGGGGCTGGTGCTGGTGGGGCGATTTCAGGTCTTTCGGACCACAGCACAGAATCAGCAGGAAAACCGATACGAGTCGGCGCGGCGACAGCACTGGGAGGGTGTGTTGGTTTCCTGGTTGGTCACTTTGTAGATGCAATGAAGGGCAGGATTCTCTATGAACATTCTTAGGAGACTATTCATGCTGATGTAAATCCTCGTATGTTGGCTTGTGTTGACTTACCAACCGACGAATGCAAAAAACGACAGCAGCTACCGGAAGATAAAGGTGTACCTGGTCGACAACGAAGGCAAACCGTTGAAGTATTCAAATTTTGCGCGCGGGATGGCTAACGGGCTAAGCCAGCCGGTTGAGTAAGTAGTGAGAGATCAGCTTTGATGGTTACTTAGCATCATGTCCCCCCGGTACCGGTGTCTTGTGGGTAGTCGGCCGCGATCCGCACCCGACGTGTGTTAAAGCTCTGGCCAGCCAAGAGCTACTTCTACGAGTCCAACGCCGCCGATCTCAACCAGTTTGCTCGTGATGAACTGCGCACCTTCGTGTGCATAAAAGCCAAGCGCCGGGTTGCGTTCAAGTACCCAAACGAGCAGGCATCGATGGCGTTGCTCCACGAGTGCTTCGGTAACTGCCTTCAAAAGGGCTTGACCCGTGCCTTGGCCTTGCGCTTCTTCGAGGAGGTATAGCGTGTAAAGTTCAGCGTCATAGGGCTGCAGAGTTTCACGTATAGGACCTCCAGCAGCAAAGCCGATGACTTTGCCTTCGTGCTCGGCAACAAAGACACTAATCTCACGGGTAAGCCGCTCCTGCCATAGTGGCACCCGTTCAGCCTCATTTAGAGAGGCCAGATAACTCTGCGGCACGATACCTTGATACGTTGTCAGCCAGCTCTGGACATGTACATGCGCAATCGCAGGAGCATCGCGCATTTCGGCAGCTCTGATACAAGTCATTCCAGCACACACGCAGCTCAGCTCAGGAGCAGGTCCAAGCCTAACGCAAGCACTAATCCCGCGAAAGCAGTTTATGTTGACTAGTGCCGATGTCCTTAAACCCAATTTTGTCCTAGCTAAACCGATGGAACTCATGGCCATGCACGGGCGCAAGGCAGAGGAGCACGAGCCCTTCAAGCAGTATGGCCCCTTCGAGGCGGGTGGATAGGGTGTGCAGGCGATCGAAGCGGCGATGCGCGGGGAGGTCGGGCGCGGTTGCCTGGACGTCGCCGCCGAGGGTGAGGCGGTCGGTCTCCATGCGGGGGATGACGGACTGTTGCAGGTAGAGGGTGAGAGCCATCATCGAAACGATGAGGGCGATCTCGACGGCACGGGCGGGGTGGGAATCGTGCGTGGTGAGCAGCGCTAGCGTAAAGAACAGGTACATCGTACCGGCGAAGAGGCCGATGCGATGCAGTGCGAGCAGCGAGCCGCGAACGACGAGGCCGGCGAGGTGTGTGTCCGGCATGGTCCGAAACGCGACGCTCGCGACCGCGAGAAAGAACACAATGCCCCCAACCCAGAGGGCAAGCGAAATCAGACGGAGGGCGCGGAAGGTGAGCTTCATGCGCCGGATGTGCCGGTCAGGGCGGGTTCTTCTGCAGGTGCGGCGGCCCGCAGATGGACTGGCGCTGGGGTGGTGCGCGCGAGGGTGCGACGGAGAATGAGATCGAAGGCGGCGCGGGCTGCCTGGTAGTCCGCTTCAGAGATCCGGCGCTGCAGCCGCTCGGTTTCGAGCGCGAACAGCTCTTCCTTCAGAGCCTGCAGAAGGGTGCTGTCCGGGGTGGGCTGAGCAGACGGCTGGGCGGGAGCAGGAGGCCAGGACGGTTTGGCATTCGGGAGAGCGTTGGCGGCAGCGCGACCCGTGCCCGAGGGCTTGCGGAGAAGAACACCGGCGGCAGCGGCCAGAAGAAGGGCGAGACCGGCGAGGATCCACCACTTGTACTTGGCCCAGGGATCGCGATCGCCGCCTTCATTCAGGGGGTTATTCAGGCCGCGACCGCCGGCGAGCTCGGAGTTGCTGACGGCGGGGGCCTGAGCGTCTGAGTTCGAGCCGGGGTTGGCGGTGGCGGCGTTGGGCGCGGGGCCGTTGGCGCCAGTGTCGGCGCCGGCGTTCTGGTCCGGAAGTGTGCCGGTGCCGGCAATGGAGAACGAGGGCGGGTTGTCGGGGGAGACGTCCTGGGCGAGGTAGGTCTTGGTTCCGGGTTTGCCGGCCTGGAGCGAAAGCGCGACGTGACCGGTGGGGGTCAGGCTAATCGCGTCAGGCACGAGAACCGCAAAGGTTTTCACCGGGGAGGTAAGGTGCGGAGTGAAAGTGAACTTGCCGGTGTAGGGCAGGGTGTAGCCGATGCCGAACTGGGTTTCGCCGGGACGGATGGGAAACAGGAAGCTGAAGTGGCCGGGGTCGGAGCGGGGAACGGCGGGTGTCTGGACGGGCATGCCGCCTTGGGTGATGGCTCCGGTGCGGCCGATAAGCGCGCCCTGGGGGAGGTAGAAGTCGAAGCCGTTCGGACCGAACTGGGTGACGGCTGGAGCGGAGTTGTTGAGAACCTGGAGAACCTCGACGATGTGGAGCTCGTTCGGGGTGGCCTCAACATGAAGCTCCTCAACACCGGTCGTGACCCCGGCGACTTGCGGGGCGGCGTCATAGACCGCGACCTGGACGGCGGAGGTGCCGGGCTGGACCGGCTGGAAGTAGTTAGCTTTCTGGTGGGTTACGCGGACGAGGTGCATGCCATCGTCGGGAACGGTTAGGGAGAAGCGGCCGTGGGCGTCGGTGGTGGTGCGGGTGGACTCCTGCATGCCCTGCTGCAGCTGAATGAGGGTGACCTCGTCCCCGGCGGACACTTTGCCAGTAGTTTTGTTGGTCACCGTGCCGGTGATCGGGGCGGCGGCGTGGGCGAGCAGCACCGGCAGAAGCAGGGCTAACGTCGAGGTCAAGAGGCGAAGCTTGCGGAAGTGGGCCACGTCTTTCAGGATACGTCAGGGTAGGGCATCGGCGGGGCGTACGACGTTTGTTGGAGAGACGAGTTTGGGGTGCGGTGAAAGACTTGGGATGTCTTCTTTCCGGCTGCTGCGCTTTAAGAGCACAACGATGGGTGGGTTCACGGCATTCGCTCTTAGGCGAAACGAGAACGCCCCGGAGTAACAGGCTCCGGGGCGATTTCACGGAAAGGACACTAGACCATGAAGCTCTTCGGAAACGCGAAGATTCAGGGCTCTGTTTCGATGGCCGGAACGCTTGTTCTTGCCGTCGTCACAGTGGTTCTAATCGCCGTTGTGTTCGTTGTCAAGCTGGTGATCTACAGCAGGCGATTAGGTGTGAACTCTTGAGCAGCCACCTAGACGTCCTGTCGTAGTAGATGCGGTGGGCTGCGGGATGTCAGCGGTACTTTGGTCTAGGCTGCGGTACCCAGGGTATACATTTCGGCCAGAACCTGCGCGGCCTCGTGTTCGAGGGCGTCGCGTTGACGATGGAAATCGTCCTCGGGAAACTTGCCGGCGCGGTACTCAAAATTCAGGTCACGAAGATTGTCGTAGATCACATCTTTGCGCTCGCGAAGGTAGTCCAAGCGGGTCTTCTCGTGGATGGGGGTGAGCACAAGGCGTTGCGGCCAGAAAATGTAGGCGCCGGCAGCAAGCAGGAGAAGAGCACAGGGAAGAATTGTTTGGAGGTCCATGAGCAGATGCCGAAACGGGAAACCGCTCGCGCTGTGCGGCGTCCGTTGCGTCCAACGTATAGTCTAGACCCGCATGCGGCTGACAACGAGGTTTTAGGTGGGACGAGAATTTCGATTGGGGTTGCTGGCGGTTGTTGGACTGGCGCTGGGATCCGGTGTGGCTGGGGCGCAGGCGCACGTGCACACGAACCCGCTGAACCTGGATCCCGTGGTGAAGCAGGGGCTTGAACGGTTTTACAACCTGGACTACGACGGCGCGCAGCGGGTGTTCCAGGGTGTCACGGACGCGCATCCGCAGGACCCGATGGCGTGGGACTACCTGCTGCTGGTGGTGATCTTCCGTGAGCTTTACCACCTGGATCTGCTGGATACGACGTACTACGCGCATGACAGCTTTCTGGCGAACAAGCGAAGTGTGAGCCTGACTCCCCAAGCGCGCGAGCGGATCGAGCGACTGACCGACAAGGTCATCGGGCTCTGCGATGCGCGGCTTAAGGCCGATCCGAGTGACAAAAACGCGCTCTTTGCGCGTGGGTATGCGCGCGGTCTGCATGCGTCGTTCGTCGTGCTGGCGGACCATGCGTATGCGGCGGGTGCGCGACAGGGCTACCAGGCGCGCAACGATTCCGAAGCGGTGTTGAAGCTGGACCCGCAGTATGCCGATGCGCTGATGGCGGTGGGCATCCAGCAGTTTGCGGTGGCGAGCTTGCCGCGCTTCGTGCGCATGGTGGTGGGGGTTGTGGG
>CAXTLD010000021.1:0-46347 GCA_964245045.1 uncultured Acidobacteriaceae bacterium
GTGCGGGCGGCTTCGACGATGGCGCGCAAACGAAGGATCTCGGCGTAGAAGCGCGATCGGCCTGCAAGGAGGGAGTCGTTCACATGGATGCTGGCAGCGACGGTGAGCGGCGACAGCACGAGCGAGCGAGCGCGTACGGGCGCACCGGCAAAGGCGAGCACGGTATTGACCCCGACGGAGCGCAGCAGGGTGCTTTTACCGCTCATGTTGGAGCCGCTCACGAGCAGCAAGCGGGCGCCGTCGCCGATGGCGAGGCTGTTGCGTACGCACGTGGTGGCCGGCAGCAGCGGGTGCCCGAGTTGCTCGGCGCGGAAGCTGGCCGGGCCGGGAGTGAAGCACGGAAACGGATCGTCCGGATGCTCGAAGCTGTAGGCTGCGAGGGAGAGCAGGGCCTCGAACTCGCCGAGCACATCGAGCCAGAGCCCAAGCTGCGGACCGAAATGGGAACGCCAGCGCTCCAACGCCAGGGCGAGCTGCAGCGAGTAAAGGAACGGCGCGTCCAGGAGGCGAACGACGTAGTTGCCACGGGCATCGGCCCATTGCCCCAGACCGGCGAGCTGCGCGAGAGCCTGCGACGCGCTGCGGCTTAGGGAGCGCAGGCGGCCTTGCAGCGTTTGAAGGCGCGGTGCGGTGAAGGTCTGCTGTTCGATGGCGCGCAGCAGGGCGGCAGCGGTTCGCAGGGCGCGTTGGGCGCGCTCCGCCTCCGGGAACACGGCCCCGAAGACGCGTCGGTAGGCAAAGGTGAGGCTGGCATCCACGATGAGCATGCCCATCAGAAGCACGGGGGAGTGCACGGCGGCGTAGCGCGCGGCGGCTAAAAGCGTGCAGACGACGAGCGCCGGTGCGACCCATTGCAGCAACGGGGGGAGACGGTGTGCCGGCGCCTCGGCCCAGGCGGCCAGCGCGTGGCGGTCGAGGTGGACGACGGCTGGGCCGGCCGCGGCGGCAAAGGTCTCCCGCAGCGCCGTGCGCGCGCGCAGGTCGGTGACCGCGTGTTGACGCGCCAGCGCTTCCTGAACGGTGCCTGGGGCGAGCAGCCACGCCGCCAGGGTGTCTTCCCCGAGTGAGGAGCGCGCCTCGCAAAGCAGCTCAAAAAGGCTGCCCGGGCCAAAGAGGTCCAGGTCGGCGGCATACAGGCTGTCTGCCAGGTTGAGGCGGGTTTGCCGGGGCCGGCGTCCGGCCCAGCGGTCGTCGACGCGTGCCTGAGCATGCTCGTAAAACAGCAGCGCGCGGCGTGTCTCGGCCAACCGCCGAAGGACCTGGCTGTGAGCGCGCGAGGCCAGAAAGAAAGCCGCGAGCGGCAACAGCGCCGGCGGGATGGGCGGCAGCAGGAGCACCACCAGGGCGAGGCCAAAGGCAAGCTGAACATAGCCCAACCGAATGTGTTCGCGTTGCAGCGCGGCTTCGCGAGAGCGTAGGTCGACCTCGCGGGCGCGATACACCGCCATGGCCGTGTGTTCGGGGAGCTCCGGGGGGCTCGCCGGGCCGGCTGAGGTCGGGTTGGGTGCGCTGGAAGACACAAGCTCAAGCTATCGCAAGGGAACTGCGAGCGCCTGGCGAGTAACGCTGATATGTGCTTCGGCGTGACGCGCAAACGGTCTGGCCAGCGAGGCGTCTGAAGCTACGGCCATCCGCTAGACTGGAGCTATGCCCGCAACTGCCGAACCACGGCTCGCCAACCCCGTCCCGCAAGCGGCGGATCCCGCCGGCAATGGCCCTGTGCCGTTTGAGTCCTGGGGCCGCTACCCGATGTATGGGGCCGATCTACGCCAGCTGCATTGGCAGAGCGATTTTCCGCGCACCATCGGCGGTGTGCACCATGGGGCCTTGCCCGTCGGCATGGGGCGCAGCTATGGCGATGTGTGCCTGCTCAAAGACGGAACGCTGCTCCAGACAACCGGGATGAACCGCCTGCTGGCGTTCGATCCGGAGACCGGTCTGTTAACTGCCGAAGCCGGCATCACGCTGGCGCAGATCCTGGACTTTGCCGTACCGCGTGGGTACTTCCTGCCCGTAACGCCGGGGACCAAGTACGTGACGCTGGGTGGGGCCATCGCCAATGACATCCACGGCAAAAATCACCACGTGGCTGGGACCTTCGGCAACCATGTGACGCAGTTTGAGCTGGTGCGCTCGGACGGCACGCGGCTCCACTGCACGCCCATGGAGAACCCGGACTTCTTTTCCGCCACCATCGGCGGCATGGGGCTGACCGGCGTGATGACGTGGGCGCAGCTGCGGTTGAAGCCCATTGTGAGCCGCATGGTCGACTACCAGGGCATTCAGTTTCATGGCATCGACGAGTTTCTGGACCTGACCGAGAAGTCGCAGCACATTGAGTACACCGTGAGCTGGGTCGATGTGACCTCGCAGGGCAAGAACTTTTGCCGGGGCATCTTTATGCAAGGCGATCACTCGCAGGTGCCGGCACCGCTGAAGCCTTCGACCGCGCCGAAGCTGGTATTTCCGATGGAACTGCCGGGCTGGGCCTTGAACTCCACCACCGTGGGCCTGTTCAACACGCTGTTCTTCAACAAGCAGATCAAGAAGCGCGTGGAAACCCTGCAGGACTACGAACCGTTCTTCTACCCGCTGGATGCTGTGCTGAAGTGGAACAAGATGTACGGCAAGCGCGGGTTGCTGCAATTTCAATACGCCATCCCGTGGGAGAACGCGCGCGAGGGTACGGTGCGCATCTTGCGCGAGGTGGCCAAGTCGGGCCTGGCAAGTTTCCTGGCGGTGCTGAAGGCCTTTGGCGATGTGCCCTCGCCGGGCATGATGAGCTTCCCGAAGCCGGGCATCACGCTGGCGCTCGATTTCCCGATCAAACCGGACGTAAGTTTTGCGCTGTTCGACCGGCTGGCAGAGATGACCTACGAGTTCGGCGGGCGACTCTACCCGGCCAAGGACGCGCGCATGACCGCCGGGCAGTACCAGGCGTTCTACCCCCAGTGGGAGCGGTTTGCGCGCTACAAGGACCCGGCAATTACTTCAAGCTTCTGGGAGCGTGTGGTGGGCGCGAAGGGGATGCGTCGTTGAGCCCGACCCCCATCCCTACAGTTCCCGGGCACAACGCCACCGCCGATCTCCCGCTAACACTGCAGCGCAAGGCTACGCCGGGCCGCGCGGGTGGCCAGTCCGCTGCCAAGCTGGGCGCGCCGCGGCGCATCCTAGTGCTGGGCGCGACCTCCGGCATCGCGGAGGCGAGCATCAGGATATGGGCTTCGCGCGGCGAAGAGCTGTTCCTGATCGCGCGCAATGCCGACCGTCTTGCCGCCGTGGCCGCGGACGCGCGGGTACGCGGGGCCGGCTTTGTCGACACCGCCGTTGCGGACCTGGACCAGACGCCCCAGCATGCGGAGTTGCTGGCGCACGCGATCAACTCACTGGGCGGGTTGGATGTGGCCTACCTTGCGCTGGGCGTGCTCGGCGAGCAGGGCAGGGCGGAGCGCAACTTCACCGAGGCAGGGCACATGCTGCATACGAACCTCGTGGCTCCCGTGAGCCTGCTCACGTGGCTGGCCAACCACTGCGCGCAGCGGCACGCGGGCACGCTGGCGGTGCTGAGCTCGGTCGCGGGCGAGCGAGGCCGCAAGTCGAACTATGTCTACGGCGCGTCCAAGGCGGGGCTGACGGCCTTTGTGGACGGCCTGCGCAACCGCGTCGACCGCGAGGGCGTAAAGGTCATCACGATCAAACCCGGCCCGGTGCGGACCTCCATGACCGAAGGCATGAAAGGCGCAGGCAAGTTCGCGGACGTGAACAAGGTAGCAACGACGATCGTCAAGGCAATCGACCAAGGCGCCAAGGGCCCGGATGTGCTGTACGTGCCGGGGCACTGGCGGGCGATCATGGCCGTGATCCGTGCGATCCCTGAGGGGCGTTTTAAGAAGATGGATCTATAATGGCAGAGCGGATTTGAAGCTTTGTGAAAGCATCGTGTCACGAGTGTTCCAGTCTGTCATGAACGAACAGTTGTGAATGTATGAAATTTCATCAGCGTCATTGTCATACAACATTCGAGGAGCGGTACTCACATAGGAGTTGCAGGGCCTCTTAACCGGGTGACGGGACGAAAGCGCATCAAGCTAGGTGCAAACACGGTATGTAACGACGGGCTCCACCGGCTTCTACGCTGAGTTCAGAATGCCGGCTGACTTTGGCAGCCAACGTGCATAGGGTTGCTTGCCGAACAAGAGGAAATATGGGAACTTGACGCAAACGACGCGCGTCCAGCCCGCAGTGTCTCTTGTTTCGGGACGCAACTCCCCTACTCCGAGGTACTGATGTCAAAGAAGATCCGTCGCAGCTTGCGGAAGTCTGCTGTTCTTGCACTGGTGATCACTGGAACTTTTACCGCGTCCTTCCGGGCTTTGGCGCAAGCCAACACGGGCGGGAGCCTGCGTGGGACGATCACCGATCCCACCGGCGCCGGTTTGCCGGGCGGCTCTGCCACGCTGACCAATCTGGACACGGCCGCAGTCTATAAGGGCGACGTCAACAAGGCGGGCGAGTACCTGTTTTCCGCCGTGCCGCCCGGCCGCTACGGCCTGGTAGTGGACGTGCCGGGGTTTGCGGAGAAGAAGTACACGGACGTGGTCATCAACCTGAACCAGGTGCAGACCATGCAGATCCCGATGACGGTCTCTTCCACCGCGCAGACCGTGGAGGTCAACACGGAAGCAGAGAAGATCGTCACGCAGGAAACCAGCGTCACGGGCCTGTTTACGGCCAACCAGATCGCCAACCTGCCCCTGAATGGGCGCGACTACCAGAATTTGATCTATCTGTCGCCGGGTGTGACGCGCGCGGCAAGTTCCACGGGGCAAGGCTCAGGCGTGGTCGCTGCGGGAACACGGCCGACCAACAACAACTACCTAATTGATGGCACCGACAATAACGATCCGGTGGTGCCGTTCAGCGCCGCCGGTGGGTCCAGCGGACAGATCGGTGCCGTGCCTTTGGACGAGGTCGCCGAATTTACGGTCATCAGTGCAAACGGATCGGCGGAGTTTGGGCGGTCGTCGGGCGCGGTGGTGAATGTTGTGACCAAAAGCGGAACCAACACGGTGCATGGAACGGTGTTTGAGTTCTTCCGGAATCCGGTGCTGGACACACGGCAGTGGTTCGATCCGACTACGCGCAAGACCGGCCTGCAGCAGAACGACTTCGGGGGGCGGTTCGGTTTGCCGATATGGCGGGACCACTTCTTCATGGCGGGCGCGTATGAGGGGTATCGGCAACGCGAATCGTTGAACTCGACCTTGTCGCTGCCGACGACTGAGGCCATCAATGCCATTACGGACCCGGCGTTGCAAGCCTTGTATCGGGCGACGTTCCCGGCGGTTTCCAATGGCGGCGTGGCGGTGACGGCCGGCAATTGGCAGAACCCTGGCGTCGGTTTCACGACCAAAGTTGTCCAGTTAGCGAACCCGCTGGATGGCGACACGGGTTTTGTGCGTTTCGACGCGAACTGGTCGAGCCGCCATCAATCGTTTTTAACGGGCAGCATCGCGAATATTGTGGCCAACGGAGCCAATACAAACGCGGTGCCGTTTGCCGGTTACGGCAACACGCAGCGGCCGTACCACTTTGTGCTGGGGGACAACTTCGCGGTCAACCCGCACCTGATCAACAGCGGGCACCTGGCTTTCCAGCGCACGGCGTATTCCTACCCCGGCGAGATTCCAAGCGCTGCCTTGCTGGCGTCGGGTATGGCGCGTACGGGCGGCCCCTATGCGGGGCAGGCCTACTCGGCCTCGCTGGGCAGCCCGAACGGCGTACCCGACACCACGTCGCTGAACGCGCTTTATAACAACACGGGGGTCAGTTCCAACTTCCCCCAGGGACGTGCGTCGAATACCATCACCGGGTCGGACGTGCTGACCTACCAACGTGGCAAGCACGAGTTTAAGGCCGGCTTTGAGCTGCGCCGCATTCAGGAAAACGGATACTTTTCGCCCTCTTCTCGACCGATTGAAACCTTGAACGACGGCACCTTCAATGGCTTCGTTACGGGTGCTCTCAGCAACCAGCAGCAGTACTTCTTTCTTACGGGCAGTTCGGACCGGGGCTTCCGCCAACTGGAGCAGGGCTACTTTGTGTCGGACAGCTGGCGCGCGACGCCGCAGTTGACGGTGGAGTTCGGTGCGCGGTACGAGATCTTTCCGGCCTTTTCGGAGTCGAAGAACCTGATCAACAATGCGTTCGTGTTGGACGCGAACAATCGTCCAGAGGCCTGCACCTCGCTGCCCTTCGGTACGGGCATGTCCAGCGTGGCGCTGGTCAATCCGACCAACTACGGCATCAAGGCGTTCTGCACGGATTACAACAACGTGGGTCCCCGCGTGGGATTTGCCTACGATGTGCGGGGCAACGGCAACACGGTTGTGCGCGCCGGGTATGGCGTGTACTACGACCGCATCTTCGACAACGTGTATGGCAACACGCGATTCAACGCGCCGCAGGTAGCGCCGATCGTTTCGACGGGTTCCTCGGCGCCGCCGATTGCGACGTTCGATGGATCGCAGGCTTCGGGTGTGATTTCGACGACGCAGGTCTACTCAGTAACGGCGATCGACCCGCATCTGCGTACGCCCTACACCCACCATTTCAACCTGGCGGTGTCGCAGCAGCTCGACCCGAACACATCGTTCACGATTGGCTACGTGGGCAGTCTTGGGTTCAAGCTCTTCGCCACGGAAAACCCAAACTACGGAACGACGTTTCCGGTTTCGTTCCGTCCGACCAACGCCGCGCTCGGTGGTGTATTGCGACGTTCGCAGAGCGACATCGCCGCAGGCATCATTCGCGGACCGTTCAGCAGTTTCAGTTATCGCACCTCGAATGCGACGTCGAACTTCCATTCGCTGGAGGTAACGGTGCGTCGCCGCATGGCGCACGGCTTCTCCGGGCAACTGGCGTACACGCTGGCGCACAGCATGGACACAATCTCGGACGAGATCGCGGGCGGCACGGATTCGGCGAATCCGCAGGCGACGTACGACAACCTGCTGGCGCCGTATCTGGCTCCGGGCACACCGTGCAAATCGGCGTTGGTGACCGGTTCCACGACGGCGTCGACGATTTCCTCGGACGCTGTGTTTCTGGCGGCGATGCAGTGCGTCACGGGTAACCCGGCGCTCACGCTAGCGCAAGCAACGCCGTTGTTTGTGAGCAACTACACCCAATTCCGCGCGATCGGCAACAACAACAACTATGGCGATTCGGCCTTTGACGTCCGCCAACGGCTTGCGGTCAGCGCGTTGTATGCGCTGCCGTTCGGGCGTGGCCAGGCCTTTGCCGGGAACGCGAACGGCGTGCTGGATCAGTTTATCGGTGGCTGGAATCTGACCAGCACGGTGGACACGCAGACCGGAACGCCGTTCATCGTGTTCACAGGTGTAGACGCCAACCGCGACGGCAACACTAACGATCGCGCTGTGCTGAATTCCTACACCGCGCGAAACCCTGGGCTGACCAAAAGCTTCGCCACGGCAACGCCGGTGGTGAGCGAGTTTCAATGCACGGGATCGGGCGTCGATGTCACTCGTTCGCGCACCTGCGCGGACGGCTCGGGAAGCATCACGTTCAATCAGGGCATCGGCTTGGTGAACCCGGTGCAGCGGATGCACCGCGGCGTGCTACGGGAGCCGGGTTTGTTCAACTGGGACATGGAAGTTTTCAAGAACTTCAAGATCCACAACGAGAACAATCTGCGCTTCAGCATGG
Source organism: uncultured Acidobacteriaceae bacterium (assembly GCA_964245045.1). Lineage (GTDB taxonomy): Bacteria > Acidobacteriota > Terriglobia > Terriglobales > Acidobacteriaceae > Granulicella. The sequence goes on from CAXTLD010000021.1 coordinate 7,732, forward strand.
ATGCGTTCAACGTGCTCAACCATGCAAACTTCCAGACCCTGAGCAGCACGCTAACTTCCAGCACCTTTGGGCGTTCGTTGTCGGAGCGGGCGATCAACAATACCTACACGCGGCAGTTCCAGGCGGCGCTCAAGTATCAGTTCTGAGCTGGCGTTGTGCAGGGCACAGGGAAGAGCTTCGGCTCTTCCCTGTGCTTTCTTGAGCTTACTTACTGCTGCTGCGCCTGCTGGTATTGCCTACGGCGTGGGGTTGGTTGTTCAGGGAGGGCTTGGGCCTTTTCTACGAGGACGGACCAGTCTTCGGGGACGGGGAGTTCGCGGTCGAGTAAAGGTATGCCTTCGCTGGGCGTGACGCGCACGGCGACGGTGAGCTCGCTGCGGGTACGGCCGCGGAACATGCCGTGCGTGGGTGGAACGTCGGCGTAGTCGCGGCCGATGGCGGTGCGGATGTGGCGTTCACCCGCGAGGAGGTTATTGGTTGGGTCGAAGCCGACCCAGCCGAGGTCGGGCAGGTAAGCCTCGACCCAGGCGTGGGTGGCCGAGGCCTCGGAACGGTCGGGCTGGTCCAGCGTGTCGCCGCCGTGGTACAGGTAGCCGCTGACGTAGCGGCAGGGGATGCGCAGCTTGGTGCGGATGAGCGCGATGGCGATGTGCGCGAAGTCCTGGCAGACGCCCGCGCGAGTGGTCAGAGCAAGATCGATGGGCGAGTCGGCGCGGGTGGATTTGGGCTTGTAGGCGAAGTGGCCGTAGATCTGCCCGTTGAGGCGGTGGAGCACGCTGAGCGGATCGTCCCGGCGATCAAGATCCAGGTGCGCCGCAAGCGCGTCGAGCTCGGCGGTGGGTGTGGCGAACTCGCTGGGCAGCAGCATCTCCCAGAAGTCGCCCTCGTGGACCTCGCGATCGAGTTCGTCCCAGGCGTCGGTGGGCAGAGACAGGGGCACCGGCACCTGCGGCTGCATCTCGACGAGCGATTCGGCGACGATGACGAGCTGGCTGTGCTGACCGGGGATGTCGAAGTGGTGGACGTGGTTGGCGAGGTGATCGCGGTAGCTGAAGACGCGGCAGCGCGGTGTGACGGAGAGTTGAAAGGTGAGGCAGCGCTGGCTCGCGTCGGAACGCGGGTGCATGCGCGTCTCCATAATGCTCTCCGAGACCGGGCTCTTGTAGACGAACTTCGTCAGATGGCGGATGAAGAAATGCATAGGGCTTAGCCGGCGAGAGCGGCTTGAATCGGGTAGTCCACGTAGAGCTGGTAGATGCTGTTGTGGATGTCCTGACACTGCTGCTGGATCGAATGGAGGAAGTCGATGACGCTGCCATTGAGCAGCTCGTCGACGCTGAGGAAGCCGAGTTGCGCGCCGAGACGGCCAGCGATGCGGTACAGGCGTTCGCCGCGACCCTTGATGCTCTTGGGCCCGCTCTTGGCGTAGATGGCGTCGAGGGCGCGGTCCGCGCTTTCGATCGAGAAGCGCAGCGAATGCGGGAACTCCGGGTCAAGCAGAAGGAACTCGAGGATGCGCTCCGGAGCAAGATCTGCGGTGTACACCTTGCAGTAGGCCTCAAAGGCGGTGCAGCTGCGCAAGAGGCCCATCCAGGCGAGAAACTGGTTGCTTTCGGCCACGCGCTCCGGCTGCGTCCAGAGATCTTCGTGGTAGGCCTCCAACAAGCGCGCGGTGGCGGTGGCGCGCTCCAGAAAGCGGCCGACCTGGATGAACTGCCAACCCTCGCCGTGGCTCATGGTGGAGTCGGTGATGCCCTGAAACTGGTGGATGGCCTCAAGCACCTGCACCAGAAAGTTGGACGGCGCGGCGCCGGAGAGAGCTTGCGAGCCCGCGTCGAAAAGCGTGGCGTGCTCGGGGCGAATCACGTCGAGGTAGAGCGAATTTAAGCGTTGCCACTGCTCGGTGGAGATCTGCTCGCGAACGTGACGGGCGTTTTCGCGACCGGAGGTGATGCAGGAAAGAACCGACGATTTCAGCTCGGTGTCGAAGACCACGCTGCTGGCGAGCACGTAAGGATTGCCCTCCCAGCGCAGCCGCTTCGGTGTGCCGAGCGACTGCAGAAAACGCTGCCAGCGGTGGTCGGAGCTCGATGCACTCTCGTCCAGCATGAGATTCAGGTTCACATCGAGCAGGCGCGTGGTGTGCTCGGCACGCTCGAGGTAGCGAGACATCCAGTAGAGCGAGTCGGCGACGCGGGAGAGCATGGGAAAACTCCGGGAGGACACTGGTATGTTGAGTACGCGCACGTACGGTGGAACGAGGATTACCTTGGAGTGGTTCTACCCCTGTACACGGCCCTTACGTCATGCCGCGAGTGGAAGAACACAGGTGAAGATATGTGCCCTGCAGGCATGCTCTGGTCTACTCTCGCCGAAACACGCGCCATCAATGTGGGCGCTTTCTTTGGTGAAGTAACTCAGCTGCTTCCCAGACAAGATTCCGCCTCTCCAGAAGCGGCATATCGAGAGATTGACTCAACGCGGGCAGCTCGGAAGGGTTGGAAAGAAAATCTTCGATGCACGATTCATTGGATACGAAGACACCCTCTGCCCAGTCTTGCGGATCTTCGCCCGGCTCGATCATGAACGGGGCGATTGCGAGGATGATTGCGTCTACTTCATCTTGGAATTTCTCGATCTTAGAGGTTGAGGCGAACTGGATTGTTTTCATTGGAGGGGTGATGATTGTTGGGATATATGTTCCATGTTAGCTCAACACCCAAGTATCTTTGGACCCGCCGCCCTGGGAGCTGTTCACCACCAGCGAGCCTTTGCGAAGCGCGACGCGGGTGAGGCCGCCGGGGACGATGGTGACCTTGTCGCCGTAGAGCACATACGGGCGGAGGTCGACGTGACGCGGCTCCAGTTCGTCGCCGATCAAGCAGGGCGCGCGGCTGAAGCTGATGGTGGGTTGGGCGATGTAGTTGCGGGGGTTCGCCTTGATCTTGTCGGCGAACTCTTCGCGCTGCTTGGCCGAGGACTGCGGGCCGATCAGCATGCCGTAGCCACCGGACTCCCCCACGGCCTTGATGACCAATTTGTCCAGGTTCGCCAGCACGTGGTCGCGTTCCTTGTCGATCGAGCAGAGAAACGTCTTGACGTTGTTCAGGATGGGATCTTCGCCGAGGTAGTACTTGATGATGTCGGGCACGAAGGCGTAGATGGCCTTGTCGTCCGCGACGCCGGTGCCGAAGGCGTTGGCAAGCGTGACGTTGCCGGCGCGGTAGACGTTGAAGAGGCCGGCCGAGCCGAGGATGGAGTCGGGGCGGAAGGCCAGCGGATCGATGAAATCGTCATCGACGCGCCGGTAGATGACGTCGACGCGACGCAGCCCGCTTGTGGTGCGCATGTAACAGATGTTGTCGTGGACGACCAGGTCGCGCCCTTCGACGAGCTCGATGCCCATCTGCCGGGCAAGGTAGGCGTGCTCGAAGTAGGCGGAGTTGAAGACGCCGGGCGAAAGCAGAACGATGTTGGGCTCGGGGCGGCCCTCCGGCGCAAGCGAGCGCAGGGTGCTGAGAAGCACTTGCGTGTAGTTCTCGATGGGGCGCACGTCGTAGTTGCGAAAGAGCGCGGGGAAGATGCGCTTCATGACGCGGCGATTGGTGAGCATATAGCTGACGCCCGAGGGCACGCGCAGGTTGTCTTCCAGGACGACGAAGTCGCCGTTGCCGAGCCGGATCAGATCGGTGCCGCAGATGGCGACGTAGACGTTGCGCGGCACGGGCAAGCCCTGCATCTGCCGGCGAAACTGCGGGCAGGAGTACACGAGCTGGCGCGGCACGACGCCGTCCTTGAGGATGCGGCCCTCGTTGTAGATGTCTTTGAGAAACAGGTTCAGCGCGGTGATGCGCTGGGTAAGACCGCGTTCCACACGCTCCCACTCCGCCGCCGTGATGATGCGCGGAAGCAGATCGTAAGGAAAAATGCGCTCCGTGCTTTCGTCCTGGCCGTAGACGGTGAAGGTGATGCCTTGGTTGAGGAACGCGAGGTCGGCGGCCTGTTTGCGACTTTGGATCTCGCCTGGCGGCAGCGCGGCCAGGAGCTCCAGCAGCGGACCGTAGTGCGGATGGAGAGCTCCCCGGTCGGCGAACATCTCGTCGAAGGCGGTGTCCAGCTGGTAGCCATGTAGAGAAGGCAAAGCAAGCTGAGACGCGCGCGTAATGTCCATGAAGTAGACCGAGTTTACCTTATTTCTCAGCGGCCCTGCGTGTCCGTGTTGACTTCCATGCCATCGGCATGGAACGAAAGTACTCTTGTACTTTCGCCTTTTCTTCGTGTACGTTGACGTTTGTGCACGACCGTATTGTCCATTGGCTTTTTCTGGATCTGAACTCGTACTTCGCCTCTGTCGAGCAGGAGCTGCGGCCCGAGCTGCGCGGTCGTCCAATCGCGGTTGTGCCTGTGGTCGCCGAGACCACCTGTTGCATTGCGGCGAGCTATGAGGCGCGTGCGTACGGCGTGCGCACGGGTTGCGCCGTTCGTGTGGCGCGGTCGTTGTGTCCGCACCTTGAGCTTGTAGAGGCGCGGCCGAAGCTGTATGTCGAAATGCATCATCGCATTGTGGCCGCGATTGAGACCTGCCTGCCGATCGAAGCCGTGCTCTCCTGCGATGAGTTTGTTTGCCGCTTGCAAGGGCGGCAACGCGAACCGTCCCGTGCGGTGCAGCTTGCCAGCGAGGTGAAGGCGAGCATCCGGGCGCGGGCCGGCACAACGCTGCGATGTTCTATCGGGCTCGGGCCCAGCCGGCTGCTGGCAAAGATCGCCGCAGAGATGCAAAAGCCGGATGGTCTGATGGTGATTGAGCGCCGCCATTTGCCGCAGGCGCTGCACTGTTTAGAACTTTCGGCTGTTCCCGGCATAGGCGAACGTATGGAGGGGAAACTACGCCGTGCGGGCGTGTCCACCATGCGTGCGCTGTGTGCCCTGAGCCGGGAACGCATGGGCGCACTGTGGGGCAGTGTCGTGGGCGAGCGCCTGTGGCTGGAGCTGTGCGGCGAGGATCTGCCCGCTCCCGTCACGCGACCCTTGCAAACAATCAGCCGTCAGCACATCCTGCCGCCGGAGCTGCGATCCACGGAAGGCTGCCGTGCTACGGCGCTGAAGCTATTGCAGGACTGTGTGCGCCGGATGCGCCGTGTAGGCATGGGCGCCTGTGGGCTTGGCGTGGCGGTCTACTTTCTCCATCACGAGTATGTATTTGAGGCTGGTTGCCGCGTGCCGTTCTCGCAGGACGGCATTACCTTGCAGGAGCATTTTTTGCCGTTGCTGGCGGGCATGCCTCACCAGATTGCGCAGAGCGTATGCGTGTTCTTGACGCATCTCGAACCGGCGCATACGGCTGAGCTGTTTGCCTCGCCGGAGCTGGGGAAACGCGTTGCCGTGGCGGGTACCATGGAGCAGCTACACAGGCGCTTCGGCAAGGATGCGGTGTTTTTGGGCTCGGTGCATGAGGTTAGAAACGCGGCCCCGGCGCGTATCTCGTTTGGCCCGCCGCCGCCATTGGAGGAGTTTGGCGAATGAATACGGCTCGTGCCCATAGCGGGGCGGAAGCGCGGTAAGGTAAACTCGAACAAGCGCAATTTATTCAAGTTTCTTCGCGCACGAACCTCGGTGCGCCGGTCCTACCTCTCGACCGGCGTTGCGCGATTCACAATTCAAAAGATTCAGTTCAGAGACAGGAAGTCTTCGCTGTGCCTACCGCTATCGCCACGCAGCCCATCCGCAACATCGCCATTATCGCGCACGTCGACCACGGCAAGACCACGCTGGTGGATGCGATGCTGCGCCAGTCCGGCACTTTCCGGTCGAACGAGACGTTGGTGGAGCGGGTCATGGACTCGAACGATCTCGAAAAGGAGCGCGGGATCACGATCCTCGCCAAGAACACCGCGATTCACTACCACGACAGCAAAATCAACATCGTCGACACGCCAGGCCACGCCGACTTCGGCGGCGAGGTAGAGCGCGCACTGAAGATGGTGGACGGCGTCGTGTTGCTGGTCGACGCCTCGGAAGGGCCGCTACCGCAGACGCGGTACGTGCTGTCGAAGGCGTTGGAAGCGAAGCTGACCCCGATTCTGGTCATCAACAAAATCGACCGTCCGGATGCGCGTCCGCAAGAGGTGTTGAACGAGGTATATGACCTCTTCATCGACCTCGACGCGGACGAGAGCATGCTGGAGTTTCCGGTCATCTATACCAACGGCAAGGCTGGCACGGCGACGATGGATCTGGCGGAGCCCGGGACCGATCTGCAGCCGCTATTTGAGTTGATCCAAAACACCATTCCCTTGGCCAAGGGTGACCCTGAAGGCGCGCTGCAGATTTTGGTGACGAACCTGGATTATTCGGACTACCTGGGCCGGCTGGCGATTGCGCGGGTGTTCAACGGCACCTTGCGCACCGGGCAAGAGGTCGCTGTCTCCAAGCGCGACGGCTCGTTGCAGAACGTCAAGATCACCAAGCTGTTCAGCTTCGACGGCTTGAAGCGCACCGACATCACGGAAACAACGCTGGGCGACATCGTGGCTATTGCGGGTGTGCCGGGGATCACTATTGGGGAATCGTTTACGGACATTGAGAACCCGTCGCCGTTGCCGCTGATTATCATCGACGAGCCGACGATTGCGATGCAGTTTTCGGTGAACAATTCGCCGTTTGCGGGTCGCGAAGGATCGTATGTGACCTCGCGCAACTTGCGTGAGCGCCTGGACCGGGAGTTGCTGACGAACGTGTCCATCCGCGTTGAGGACACCGGCTCGCCGGAGACGTTCAAGGTGCTGGGGCGCGGTGAGTTGCAACTCTCGGTGCTGATCGAGATGATGCGACGCGAGAGCTTTGAGCTGATGGTGTCGCGGCCGGAGATTGTGACCAAGCGCGTGGATGGAGCGCTGATGGAGCCCTCTGAACAGCTGACCATCGACATCCCCGAGACGTTCGTGGGGACGGTGATTGAGCGGCTCGGGCCGCGCAAGGGCGAGATGACCAAGATGTCCAACCACGGCTCAGGGCGTGTGCGGATGGAGTTCAAGATCCCGTCGCGCGGACTCATCGGTCTGCGCAACGAGATGCTGACCGAGACCCGCGGCACCATCGTGATGAACTCGATCGCGTCGGACTACATTCCGTACCAGGGTGAGATCCCGCAGCGACCCACCGGCGCGCTGATCTCGGATCGCGCAGGCACGACCACGACCTATGCGCTAAACGGGTTGCAGGATCGCGGCGTGCTGTTTCTGCCGGACGGCATCGAGGTCTACGAAGGCATGATTGTGGGTGAGCACTCCCGCGACAACGATCTGGACGTGAACGCGGTGCGCGAAAAGAAACTCACAAACATGCGCGCAAGCTCGGCTGACGAGGCGCTGCGGCTAGTGCCGTATCGGCAGCAGACCCTAGAGCAGGCGATCGAGTTTATCGCGGACGACGAGCTGGTCGAGGTGACGCCGAAGTCGCTGCGTCTGCGCAAGAAAGTCTTGCAAGCGAACCGGCGGCCACGCAAGGGACAACCCGTCGAGTAATTGCTAACTGGCTGACGGGCTGCGCACGTTGATATGTACCGCATGCACAAAGGCTCTCCTCAGGGAGAGCCTTTGGGTTTTGGAGCCTGAGACCAGGCCGCGGCTTACTTGCGTGTCGTTGGACCGCCAAAGACACGGGTGACCTCGCGGACAAAGGGACGCGCACTCGCCGGAGTCGGGGTGCCACCGTTCAGCGTGGTCTCGAACGGGATGTCCTTGCCGTAGAACGCCTTGGTGTCGTCCTGGTTCTGGTTCACCTCGTCGCCGGAAAGGTTGATTCCGCCGAAGAGCCCCTTGCTACGCGAGTAGGTGAGGAAGGCCGCGTTCGCGAGTTCGGTCGTAGCTGCCTGCGAGTCACGACCGACCGGGCCAGCCACCGCGGCGATGTCGCCACCGAGCTTCACCTTGGCCTTGAGCAGGGCAGTCGCGCTCTCGTTCGTCACACCTACCAACACGAGATCCGTTGCTTTCGCGCCAATCTGCAAGCCAAAGCTCACGCCCGCCATCTGCACAAATACCGGAGCGCTCCAGCCCTTATTGCTGACATAACACGTCGCCACGCCCTGCCCGTACTGTGCGCCGCCGATGAACGCGCCCTTCTTGAAACTGGGAACGACGATGACGCAGTGCGCTTTCTTCGCGATATTGTCCGGGATACCTTTGTCCGGTACACGGGCGAGCTCTTTGAGGATACCTGTAGCAGCGGAAAGCCTCTCGTTCAACTTGGCTGTGTCCTGGGCGACGGCGGCAACCGTTAACGCCGGCAGCAATGTCGCGAGGGCAGCGATTCGTGCAAAAATCTTCATTCTTTCTCCTTGTCGAAAGTGATGCATTTGTATGATGCTTCCGATGGCTCCCGTGAGAGGCGAACGCGGTAGTTTTCAACCCGGCGAGAAGCATCTGCGTGGCCAGCCCCATCGGAGCCGGGTGGAGAGCGATCACTGATCGCGATGTACTGCCATTGGCAAAATTCCGGAATGCTACGAGCGCAGGCCCTGGCTAAATAGAAAGCCCGCCGGTAAGAGCGGGCTTTCCAGCCGAAGGGGTTGGCACTATTTGCGGTTTGGACCGCCGAAAATCCGGGTCACTTCGCGAACGAAGGTCTGTGCCCCGGCCGGGACGGGCGTACCGCCATTCAAGATGTTCTGGAACGGGATATCGCTGCCGTAGAGCTCACGCGTGTCCTTGGAGTTCTGGTGGATCTCGTCTCCATTCAAATCGATACCGGCGAAAAGACCCTTGTTGCGGGAGTAGGTAAAGAAGCCTGCGTTGGCGAGTTCGGTTGTGGAGAGCTGGGCGTCGCGGCCCACAGGCCCTGCAGCTACGCCGATGTCACCGCCGAGCTTGAACTTGTCCTTCAGGAGGCGGTCGGCGCTGTTATTGGTTACGCCGACGAGGACCAGGTCCGTGCTTTGGCCGCCGATCTGGAAGCCGAAGCTGGCGCCCTCTGCCTGTACGAACACGGGAGCGCTCCAGCCCTTGCCGGTGTCATAGCAAGTGGCCAAACCCTGGCCATACTCAGCCCCGACGGCGAATGCAGCCTTCTTGAAGCTCGGGATCACGACGACGCAGCGAGCTTTGCTGGCGATGGCGCGGGGAATGTCCTTATCGGGAACATGGTTAAGCTGGTGCAGAATCTCGGTTGCGGACTGGATACGGTGCTGGTACTTGGGCTGGTCCTGGGCGGGGGCGGTCAGGGCAACAAGGGGGGCGACGATGGCTGCGGCTGCAAACTTTGCAAGTGTTCTCAACGGATGTTCTCCTTCCAGACGCTCGTTTGGATGCAGCCAAGCGATGAATTGTCGTAAGGAGATGAGAGTTTTTGGCCGGTGGCCGGGCAAGTGGGGCAGCGTTTAGGGCGCCCTCCCGGCAGAGCGGCAGTGGCCTCAGGTGTGTGAGGGGGCGCTCCGGGGCAGTATCCCTCCCGGGGGTACTTTTGGTCTAAAGTACACTCGATATTGGACTTAGGTCTGGACTTGGTCTGCCGGGTACTGCCCTGTGTCGGTCGGTGTGGGATCTGGCGGGGGGCTGTGTCGTGCACTCTCCAAGGTGGCGGGTTTGGGGTGATTCCACGCAAGCGCTGCGTTTGGTTCTGCGGGAGATTGCTGGTTGGGGTGGGGAAAGGCAAGTCGGCGCAGCCGCTGCGCTTAGGGCAGAGTCGACCCAGTCATGCGCGATAAAGCCTATGCGTGAATGGGCCCCGAACGTCGCCACAATGAGGTGAGTAGGCCACCCTTCAATAGAGATCATTCACATTTCATTCAACTTTATCTAGAGGCAACTTTTCAAGTGGGATCTCTATTCGTCGCGTAGACTCAGGTGCCTTGCTGTTGTTGATGTTAAACTCTTGGCGAAGCACAATTGACTTCGGACTTATCGAGGTAATCGTGGTGCGGGAAAGGGGACCAGTCTTATAGACAATTCTCAAACGACCGCTCTCAAGAGCGATCAGGTCTAGATCTAAAGCCGTTTGTGGGTCGCCTATGTGAAAGCCTGAGACTACTAATACAGTTCCGCGGGAAGTAACGTTAACCACATGAATGAAGAATGTGGTTCCCACTAGATCTAGATTTAGGGCGTCCCCAGGCTGCCAACCGCTCTCCGTTCGTAGAAAGAGATCAATAAACGGTTTCGTACTTGGAACGGCTTCTCCTCCCCTAACCAGCCAATATGCAATCACCACGCTTTGAGGATTAAGCTCGATCAATAAGGGAGTATTGGTCGCCTGCCTCCAATTATCATTAGTAGGGTTATTCTGGAGGCAGCGTACGTACTCCTCGACCGTTCTCATGTTGTTCTCATGATTCAACTCCTTAAGTAACAAAGTTTGCACGTAAGTATGTACCTGGTCTGTGATGTGATCCATATTCCCTACTGCGTTAAGTCTTGCAGCATCAGCCTTATTGTGTATCAAGAGCTGCCCAGATAACGTCTCGTATGTTGGTTTATCGACAGCACAGATCTGACCCACCGCAGTACCAACGCATCCAGCGATTATCCATAACGCAACACATGTTTTTAGGATTGTCATGGTATCTGTACCACCGCCGCAGATCCTATCTTATTGCGTTCGAAAATGAAGGCGGGTGCTCCGTTCCCATTCGCATTGTTACCGATGGATGTCTTCCATACTAGTTGCCGGGTATCTCCATAGCACAATGGGTCAGCGCTGACTGCAGGAACACTCGTAGCGGAAGAGTTATAGGTTGCCTGTATGGCTGCAAAACCTGCAGCGGTTGGGGTAAAGAAGCAGGGTGATCCACTAGTGCCATCTTGAAGGCTGCCGGTATACGCTGAAACTGCCACATCGAGTTCGGGTTCCTGTCCGGTGGTCACCTGTGTCGAGATACCATTGAACTGTTGGGGAGTAATTGCCTGCTGCCAAGTTGACGGGGATCCGAAGCGGGGGTTATTGAGTCGCTGTGTAATGGATGACGCTATTGCAGGTTCACTTACGCTATCACCAATTGCAGCTTGACCGTGCGCCTCCCCATAAAGGACTTGGACTATCACCTGAGGAGGTACCGTGATCGTTGTTGGATTCTGAGAACAGACGTTATTAATACACGCCCTCGCCTGAAATATTCCGGATGGCGAATTGCTGCCGGACACACTAATTGTCCAGTTGTCATTGCCCGTGAATGAGGACGGTGGGTTGAATCCAACTGTTGCAGTGCTGGAGCTATTGGGGTTGTTTTGCAAGTTTAAGGCGAAGCTTGCAGAAGAAGCCGAGCTGGAAGGGTTCACGTTAACGGTGATATTCACCGAGGTATCACCGCTAGACATGCTTATGGCAGATGGTGAGGTCGTCACATTGATAACTGTGCCGCCACCTCGTGCCCCTGCCTGACAGGAGCCAGCTTCGCCCTCGGCATCGACATAGAAGGTGCCGATATTTATGCCTTTTAGCAGGATGTCAGAATTGGAAGAACTGATTTGTGAGGTGACACCGCTGTAGTTGCTGACCGTCCAAGATGTGCTAAAGGAGTAGGCGGGTGAACTGCCCACAGGTGAGGTCTGGCCGCAGCAGTTAGGGCAGTATTCCGTGCAGAAGATCGGCTGTACTTGGGATAAATTTACGGGATCGCCTTCCAGTAGAAGATCCTCGTAGTTCTCTGGACCGAACTGGGAGGCGCACATGTTGGTGTACGTAGGGCAGCTAAAGCTTCGGGTAAGCGCGGTTGATGTGTTGGTCACAAGTAGCCTGCCTAGACCAGTCCCACCGAACTCGGTATTCCACTGCACCTCACCTTGGTTGAGGTTCCTGGGAAGGCTGCGATGGGTGCGATCCGCGATTTGGTCACTAGCGATGTCGTTAATCGAAATGGCTTTCGTTTCCGAAGGCGCAAGCTTGTACGACTCCACCCAAGTATTGCCCCGACCGGAGATACGGACGTGAAAAGACGCTACCTTAGCTCCGCTGTTGAAGAGAAGCAGCGTTGAGTGATCGTTGTTCGCCGTAGACCATGGGTGGTCTCCGCCGTTGTGGTCGTCATGTGCATCTTTGGCCAGCAGTTCGGTCCGTGTCTGGGAAGTGCCCATGCGGGTAAATAGGTGTGCTTGCACGTCTCCGGGTTGGCCGTTCGAGGTGATGGTGAAGGTGTTTAGGAGGCCGCTCCCACCCGGTGTTGAGAGCGTGGTGGTTTGTGTACTGAAAGGTGCGAGCGTCAGACTAGCAATGGGCTGAACCTTGGGCGTTCCTGAGGAGCTATCTGCCCATGTGACAGTTGCTTGTCTGGGCTGACCGGAGAAATTGGCCAGGGTAAGGGTTGGCGCCGAAAGTGCGGCTGCCAGCAGGTTTGTTACTCCGATGGGCACGCCCACATACGAGATGGCTGATGTTGGTAGCAGGCCCGGATCGTAAAAGTCGACCGGTTGCAGTTGTGCCTGGTCCAGGCCACCACTGAGCGCGAATCCGAAGGCGTAAAAGGCTCCGGGCACACTATCCGACTTAAGCGAGAGCGCATGATCGGTAATGGTGCTTCCGGTACCATTGAGAAGACTAGAACTAAGATTCAGGGCTGCATCTGGGATCCCTTGCCATGAGCAGGCCTGAACGACTGCAGTGCCGTAAGCCGGAAGCTCAATGCTGGACGAGGCGGTGTTCTCGCCGATGCACGAGGCGTGGATCGTTTGCGCAGCGTCGGAGACGCTGGTGATGGCGATGAGCGGTAGATTTCTGGTCTGACTTGCGACGCCCTGCAAAGTGGCCGAGCCATGCGCCGTGGGCATGCCGAACTCCTCCTCGAGGAACGCCGCTTGACTGCCGGTGTGTAGGGTCATCGAAAGCTGTGCCAGGAGGGCAGGCCCTTTTAAGGCAGGGTCCTGCTCCAGTGTGACGGAACCGGAATGGGCCTGTGAACCTGCCGCGGTGAGCAGGCTTTTCATGGCTACGGGAGTACTGCTGTGGGCGGGGAAGCTGATGGTCTGTTGGCCGATGATCGTACCGGCTTGGTCGCGGAGGGTCACTGTGCCGTTTACGGCGAAGGTGATGGCGTTCACGACGCTTATGCTGCTGTCGATCTGGTCGGTTTGCAGGAATACCGGGGCGACGAGCGGCATGGAGCCAAACATGGGCTCGGGGGTGCCAAATTTGGAGTGTGCTGCGGCACTGAGGTTCCTGGATACTTGGTCTGGGCAGGCAGGGTGACGAGCGGCAGAACGGTAAGCAAGGCTGCGCAGAGGCAGAGGCGGGCGGGTAACGTGACGCGAAGTAACATCTCAGCTCCTTCAACGACCACAGTTATATTGCGGGAGGACAGTACACCTTTGCGACCGGTTTTGCAAGTGATGCTTTTATCGGTTCTGAAACAGAGCCCTTTGACCTCTTAATGCGGATGATTTCGGCCGTGATGGAAATAGTGGCGTCGGTTCTGGGAGACAGAATGACGGGCTCGGCTTCGCCGTCGCCGGTGACAGCGGATTCCTCGGCTTTGCTCGGGATGACAATCAGGAAGCAACGATGCGAGGAAACGCGGATTCCCTTCGGGAATGACAACAAGAAGGAAAGCGCGAAGCAGGTTTCCGGCCGGGCGATGGCACAGGAGGGCAGAGTCTAACGTATGGCCGCATCGACCTCGTTGAAGTAGCTGGCTGGCTTGAGCAGTTCGCGGGGTTTGGAGCCGTCGGCTGGGCCGACGAGGCCGTCGCGCTCCATGAGGTCGATGAGGTGGGCGGCTCGGCCGTAGCCTATGCGGAGACGGCGCTGGAGGAGGCTGGTGGAGGCCTTGCCGAACTCGAAGACAAGGCGCACGGCGTCGTCGTACAGGGGGTCGTTTTCTTCGGCTTCGTTGGTGGAGTTGCTGCCAGCGTCAGACTTTTCGTCCTTGGGGCCTTCGAGGAAGCCTTCGACGTACTCGGCCTCGCCCTGCGCCTTCCAGAAGGCGGTGACGGCGGCGATCTCCTTTTCTGTCACGAACGGGGCGTGTACGCGCTGCAGGCGGCTGGTGCCGGGCGGGAGGAACAGCATGTCGCCGCGGCCGAGCAGCGACTCGGCGCCGTTCGTGTCGATGATGGTGCGGGAGTCGATCTTGGTGGCGAGGCGGAAGCTCATGCGGGTGGGGACGTTGGCCTTGATGAGGCCGGTGATGACGTCGACCGACGGGCGCTGGGTGGCGAGGACGAGGTGGATGCCGACGGCGCGGGCCATTTGCGCGAGCCTTGTGATCGCTTCTTCGACGTTCGCCCGGTCGAGCATCATGAGGTCGGCAAGCTCGTCGATCACGATGATGATGTAGGGCAGCGGCTCCTGGTTGACGTCCTCGAAGAGGTACTCGGAGCCGTGCTCGAAGAGCTTGTTGAACTGGTCGATGTTGCGGACGTGGTTGGCGGCGAGTAGTTTGAGACGGCGTTCCATCTCCCGGACGGCGTTTTTGAGGGCGTTGGCGGCGAGCTTGGCTTCGGTGATGATGGGCGTGAAGAGGTGCGGGATGCCCTCGTACATGCCGAGCTCGACGCGCTTGGGGTCGACAAGGATCATGCGGACCTGCTCCGGCGTGGAGCGGAACAGGACGCTCATGATCATGGCGTTGATGGCGACGGATTTGCCCGAACCGGTAGAACCGGCGATGAGGACGTGCGGCATGGAGGCGAGGTCGGCTGTGACGATGCGACCGTCGATGTCTTTGCCGAGGGCGATGGGCAGTTTGAACTTCGGGGCGGCGAAGTGCTCGCTTTCGACCACATCGCGGAGCCAGATCGTTTCACGCTCGATGTTGGGGACCTGGATACCGACGGTGGACTTGCCGGCCATGCGCTCGATGAGGACGGACTCAGCGGCCATGGCGAGGCAAAGGTCGTCGGCGAGGCCGGTGACACGGGAGTACTTGACGCCGGCGTCGGGGCGGAACTCATAGGTGGTGACGACGGGGCCTGGGTTGATCTGCTCGACTCGCCCGGCGACGCCGAACTCCGCGCATTTTTCGACCAGCACCTGGGCTTCCGAACGAAGGGCATCCTCGCGGATGATGCTTTGGCCTTCGCCGGCATGAAGCAGCGTGGAGGGAGGTAACTTGTAGCCCTTGATCGACTTAACCGGCTGAAAGCCACGCAGCTGGTGGGCATCGGCACGATTGCCAAAAGCAACGTTCTGGGCGCGGATGTCGGCGGTGGGCGAGGGCATGGCCGGCGCGGCCGTGAGGCGCTGTTGCAGTGTGGCCGAGGCAGTAACGGGGGGCGAGGGAACCGGTGGCACCGGCGGCTCGGGTGCGGGGACAGGATCAGGAAACGGCGTGGGTTCGGGGGCACCGCCGGTCCGACGAACCAGATGCGGGCCGGCTACCCCGGTCCCAGGCGCGTCGCCCAGCGGTTTGGCGGGCGTCGTTTCGGGTTGCCGCTTCAGAATGGGGGCGATCACCTGGCGCTCCGGCGCGTTGAGCCAATCTTCGTCGTCTGCGGTGGTGCGACGAGAGGAACGCGAGACCGGCGCGTTGTCCAGGAGGGGAGCCGGGTCTGGGACAGCGCTGTGAAGCGGGGTGGCGGCGACCGCAAGCTGCGCGGCAAACGGAGCAACGGCGGCAGAGGCAGCGGCGAGGCCCTCGAGGTGAGGCGCGTCCACGTCGGTGCGGGGCATGGCGTCCCAGAGCGAGACCTGCTCGGAGGACTGGTCGTGACTCGACGCACGGTCGGCAGTTGGCGTGGGGGCGTCGGATTTGCGCTTGCGGCCCAGAAGCCGCAAAAAGCCGGAAAGCAGCGAATGCTTGTCGGTGTGGGCGTGGCGGAGAACCTGCGCATCGGGGCGGGGCTGGGCGGCAGGCGGTGGAACGGCAGCCGACGCCGATGTGCGGCTGCGACGCCAAAAGGGGAGCTGTTCGCGGGTGCTGCGCAGAGAAGCGAAGTGGCCGGTGAACCACGACGGTGCGTTGCCTAAGGCGAAACTGGTAGCCAAGTAGAGCGACAGGGCGATCATGAGCCCGGTGAGGATGGCCGCCCCGGGGGCGTTTAGCAGATGGACCAGAAAGTCGGCGAAAAGCCGGCCCGCCACCCCGGCGAGCGGTAAAGCGCCACGCCAGAGAACGTGCCAGGGAAGGAGCGCGACCCCAGCTGGAGCAAACACGAGCCAGAGCAGCAGGCCGGTCGTCTTGAGGGTGGCTGACCCAACCGGGCGCGAACGCATCCATGAGACGCCGACGCGACCGACGACTGCGGGCACAAGCAGCGCGGCAACGCCAAACGCCTGCAGAACAACGTCGGCAAAGTAAGCACCGGTGAGTCCGGTCCAGTTGTGGGCGGGGTGGAGAGGATTGCCCGTGCCGCCGCCGACGGTGTTCAGCGAAGGATCGGCCGGGTTGTAGGTCACAAAAGAAAGCAGCAACAGGGCGGCGATGGCGAGAACAGCCAGACCGCAGACTTCATTAAAGCGACGACTGCGCGTAGGCGCGTAACTTAAGCGATGTGATTTCACGTACGTAGCGGCGCGGAGTCGAGCGCGCCCGGAAGTGAGAGGCGCGGAGGTGTTTTCGAAGCACCAGAGCACCTGCATTGTTTCATAGCCGGAGGCGAACGTGACAGCGAAAGATCGCATACGTGGTGGTGGAACCTGCGTGGTGACCCGTAGCGACGCCAAAAGGCTCTAGCCTGGGACTATTCGGTTGCTGGGCGGGAACGCAGGCAAACGTGTGCGCAGCGATGTGCATCCGTACACAGGAACGCTGGCGTGACAAGCACGACAGCATCGCTGTGGTTTGGGGCTTGGCTTCGCGAATTTCCTTTGCGCCTGGCAGAAGCTCGGCGGTCAGGCCAGCCCACCTCGGTACGGCAAGCAAGAGATTTCTGGAGAGAGCGCGATGGCAAACGACTTGGATGGATCGAAAAGTAACAAGGAAGCGGAGCGGGTATTGCTGGGCTTGATCAAAGTCTTGCACGATAGCCAAAAAGGATTCGCAGACATTGGGGAGCACTTAAAGGACGACACCCTCAAGCGGTACTTCCTGGCGGAAAGCCTGAAGCGCGCAAACTTCCGCGCAGAGCTCGAGAATGAGCTGCACCGGCAAGGCATGGCGGATGTAAACGCATCCGGCACCGTTTCGGGCACAGCGCATCGGGTCTGGGGCGATCTGAAGGCCCACCTTGGCGCGGGCAGCGATCACCAGCTGCTGGCGACCGCGGAGCAGGGCGAGGACGTAGCCAAAGATGCCTACAAGAAGGCATTGGAGCACGACCTACCGCTACCGGTGCGGGATATGCTCACGACGCAGCAGGCGCATGTGCTTACATCGCACGACTACGTCCGCAATCACCGCGACGCGCTTGCTTAGACCTAAACTCACACTCTGGAGTGCAACGAAGGGCGGCTTCGGCCGCCCTTTCAGTCTTTGGCAGGGTCAGAAAGGCGTGCAGTGACGATGCGGACCGGGCAGGTCACTCTAAGCATGGGAGCTCTATCCGTAGCAGTTCTACACGGCATATATCGCAGGCCGCTGGCAGCCATTGTTCCGCAGTATCTACCTGGCCATGGCGAGTTGGTCCTTGCATCTGGGGCGCTGGCTGCGGTGGGTGGCATCGGTTTGCTGATCCCGGCTACGCAGCGAATTGCAGCGTGGGGGGCGGTCCTATGGTTGATCGGCGTCCTCCCAGCAAATTTATCGATGGCGCAGCACTCGGAGCGTTATCCCCTGATACCGGAGTGGCTTCTGTGGGCGCGCCTGCCCTTACAGCTGCCGCTGATCTGGTGGGTATGGCGGTACACGCGCGCCGAGCGCCCTTCTCGGCCCGTCGCTGAGCGCTAGGCTGTATCGACATATTGGATGAGGTGTAGCCAGGTGCAGGCGAGGCTGACGGTAGCCTGGAAGCAGATACGTCGTTTGCAGTAGCGTGTGGCGAGTCTGCGAAACTGTTTGAGGCGGTTGAAGCAGCGTTCGGTGCGGTTGCGGAGCTTGTATAGGTTGCGGCCGTGGAGGCGTGGCACCTGCCGGCAGTTACGGGAGGGTATGACGGCTTCAGCGCCCATGCCGCGGATATGCACGACGATGGGGTTTGAATTGTAGCCTTTGTCGGCCAGCACCAGTTCAGCCTGACGACCCTCCAGCAGCGGCAGCGCTTCGGGGAACTCAGAGGCCTGGCCGGCGGTGAGGCGGAAGGCGAGCGGCTCGCCCAGGCCGTTGGCCAGAAGGTGGATGCGGGTGCTCAGTCCACCTCGGGAACACCTCAGAGCCTTGTCCTCGCCCCCTTTTTGCGGCCGTGGCCGCTTGCTGGTGGGCTCGCATGATCGTCGAGTCCAGCATCAGGTACGGGTTTTTCGTGTCGGCCACGAGATCGGCGAAGAGCCGGTCCCACACCCCGGCTTCGGCCCAACGCACAAACCGCTTGTGCCACTCTTGTGCTTGCCGTAGCGCTCAGGCAGGTCCGCCCAGCGCATCCCCGAGCGGATCACGCACAACACCCCGTTCACAAACGCCGGTTGTGCTCTGCCGGACGCCCCACGTCCCTGCACGCCCAGGAACAAGGCCTAGATCCGCCCCCACTGCGGCTCCGTCAGCTCATACCGCAAACTCGCCATCCACCCACTGAAACGACTTCACACAAAATCGGAAAGTGGATTCGTCAATACACCCCTAGGGCGTGTCATCATTTGAGCCAAAAGCAGGAGCAAGCGAGGTGAAGGGCGGCGAGGAAGTTGCGTTTGATTTTGTCGTAGCGCGTGGCGATGGCGCGGAACTGCTTGAGGTGCGCAAAGAAGTTCTCAATCCGGTGGCGCAGTTTGTACAGTTCTTTGTCGTAGGTTCGTGCGATCAGGCGGGTGCGACGGGGCGGGATCACGGCCTGTTTGCCGGCGCGGGCTAAGGAATGGAGCACGCGGTGGTCGGCATCAAAGCCTTGTCGGCGATCACTACCGGGGCCTGCACCCAGAGCAGGAGCACGTCGGCGTCTTCCAGTTCGCAGGCATGGCCCGCGGTAAGGTGCACGGCGGTAGGCCGACCACGGGCGTCGACGGTGACGCGGATCTTAGTGCTCAGCCCGCCTTTGCTGCGCCCGAGCGCCTGCTCGGACCCCCCTTTTCTGCGCCCCGGCGCTGTGCTGGTGGGCACGCACGATCGTGGCATCGATCAAGGCGTATTCGTTGTCAGGGTCTGCGGCCAAGTGCTTGAAAAGACGTGCCCACACGCCCCTTTCGGCCCAGCGGGTGAAGCGCAGGTGCACTACCCGGAAGTCACCAAAACGCTTCGGCAGATCGCGCCATGGAATTCCGGCCCGGTAGCGATACAACACCGCTTCCACAAACAGCTGGTTGTTTTTGGCGGGCCGCCCCAGTTGGCCACTCCGTCCCGGACACCCCGGCTCCATCCGCGCCCACATCTCATCCCGCAACCCGTACCGCTTGGTCCACATCAGCCACTACAAACGACCGCATCGCTCGCCTATAGCTAGTTTGATGACAGGCCCTAGTGCCCCCGACCGAAGTGAAGGTAGAAGATAAATCCGCTAGCAAGGATACAGTAGATGCCGAACAGCCACCAGCGTCCGCTCTCGAGCCAAGAACTTAACCACCGGAGGGCGAGCAAACCGGCAAAGAAGCTCAGGACCATGCCGATCAGAGACGTTGCTACGCTGGCGTGCAGGTCAATCGAGACGCCCGTGGCTGTGGCTTCGTGGGAGGCCTTCAGCAAGCGCAAAACCTCCCGGCCAACTACAGCCGGCGTGAGGATGACCGCGAGTGCAAAGGAAAAGCGTTCGGCACGCTCGCGGTTTGTGCCCGTAAGCAGACCGGTAGAGATGGTAGAACCGGAGCGGGAAAAGCCACGAAACGGAAGCGCGAGTCCTTGCACGGCACCCATCCAACCGGCTTGAGCAAAGGTAACATTTTCGCCGGCGCGTGAACCGGCCCGTTCAAAGCTGTGACGGGCGTTGACTTGTTCCTGGCCGCGCTCTTTAAGACCAGCGAAAAGGATCAAGAGGCCAGCCGCGAGTAAAGCGGCGGCGATGAGATCCAGCCGCGCAAAGAGGAGCTCGATCTCTGCTTTCGGCGCGCCGTGGAAAGCGGTCTTCTCGACGATCTTGATGATGGGATAGCCAACAAGGGCGGTGAGTACGGTCGCCCACATCGCGCGTATCAGGAATCGCTTGAATGCGTCCGCGGTAGCAAAGTAAGCGCGTTTCCACTGCGTCCAAAAGTAGACGATCACAGCAAACATTGTTCCCGTGTGCAGCATGACGAGAACCAGGGTCATCGCAGGGCTGGACGGGTCGAGGCCCATCAGCTTCTCCGCGACTACGACATGAGCGGAGCTGGATACGGGCAGCAACTCGGCGAGGCCCTGAACAATGGCCAGAATCAAGATCTTCAACAAGGGCATACTTGGATGATTCTAGCCGCATTGCTCCCCGACTTGTAGAGATGGCCTGATTGTCCACAGAACTTAATGTGTCGAACGTGTCAAGCAATCAAGGCACTGCGCCTCAAGTCATCTTCGGCTTACGCGCAGGCCTGCAGCTGAGAATTCCTCCAAGGCGCCTTATTGACGCGCGAAGAGAAGTTTAGGCGCGCCATGCTGAGGGAGTGCGTCGCAGCGGTGGTTCCACTGCTTCGATTTGTGCGCTCCCCAACGCCTGCAGCGGAGAGGAGTGGCCACGGGTAGTCATTTGTTCCTTGGTCTGCCATGCGGCACGCAGCTTTTGTACGGTCTCCGACAAGCGATCGAAGTCGGAAGGACAGCCACTGACCTGCAACCGAACAATATCGTGGCGCATGCCTTGATAGAAGGCCTTGAGAGAGCTCACAAGCGGAGCGTCGTCCAACTCGTCTGCCCAGGCCTCCAGATGACCAAGAATCAAGAGGGCCCGATTGGAAACCGAGCACCGACCCGCGATGTCGCCTTTTCGGCAGGCCTCACCTGCGCGAAGCAGATCTCCGGCGAGGGCATTGTAGACCACTACGTGAAGACCGAGCTGCGTAGCTCCATCGGCCGACGCAGATAGATAGGCTGCCTGGCTTTCCTGCTGCTGAAACACGTGCTATCCCCCTGAGTTCTGATTGCCGAGTTCGCCCTGAATCTGCTTCAGCATTGTGGGCAACTGCTGCAATGCGATTTCGGCTTTGCTATACATCGTTGTGAGCACGGTTTTTTGCGAGGCGATGTAGCCGGATTCAAAGTTGTTGACGTTCGTTTGAAGATCGCTGTATTGCTTCGTCATGCTCCTCATATCTGCAGCAAGCACGCCTGTCGCTGGATTATTGAAGAGTTGCAATGCAGATTGGGTGGTGGCGGCGAAACCGTCCAAAGCTGCGCCTTGGAAGAAGTTCTGAGCGGCGCTTGCATTGGTGGCGAGCGCCTGATTTAGCTGCGCTGCATTAAGAGTGAGAGACCCATCGTTGTTCACCGAAATGCCCAGAGAGGCGAGAGACCGGTGAGAGGAAGAGATGCCCGTCGCCGATGCGTTGTAGCCAGTGATCGATAAGAGAGCGCTTTGCAGTGTGCGTACGGCGGCATCGCCCCCCAGGGCTCCTTGTGTGCCCGTTGCTGGATTGAAAGTGAACTGTGAGTTCACAAGCGAAAGGGCCGAGTTGTAATCGGTGACGAACTGCGACAGGGTGGAGCTCGTCTGATTCGTATCCGCACTAACCGCTATGGTGACAGGCGAGGTGGACGAGACGCTCTGGAGATTGAGCGTGAGGCCCGGGATTGCACCTGTCACCGTATTTGAGGCGCTGGTAATAGGAACGCCGTCGACTTTCAGCGATGCGTTTGTGCCGGCGCTTGACTGTGTCAGCTGTAGGACGGGGTCGGACGTGACTGTGACGGAACCGCCGATTCCCGATGCGATGGAAAGGTGAGCGCCCGAAGCGTCGGTAACTACATGTGCTGACAAACTGGGCCCGGCAGCGTTGATCTGGTTCGCTACGGTGGTGAGGGAACTGCCAGCGGCGACGGAAATGCTGGTAGTTGTTGCACGGTTAGAGATCTGGAATGTACTTGCAGCAAGCGACGACGATGCGCTCGCAACAGAAGCAGAGGTCCAGGACGCCGCCGTAGTGGCCGTATCGGAAACGGTGAAGCTGGAAGCCGCCCCGGTGCTTTGGCTGACGAGCGCCAATCTGGAACCGAGCGCATCGGTGACAACGCTCGCGTTAATGCCAAGCGCGGCCGTGTTGATTGCGCCGGCTAGAGCGGTCAGTGAAGTGTTGCCGTTCGTGCCAAGCGCAAAGTTTGTTTGCGTACCGTTGGCTTGTGTGATCTGCAGCGAGGAGGAGCCAAGGGTAGCGGCCGCGGTGGAGAGAGGGGAGGAGTACCACGAAGCCGAACTCGCCAGATTTTGTACCGTAATGGAGTGATTGCCTGTGGCGACGCCCGCCGATGCGGTGGCAGTCACTACTGAAGTGTCACTCGAGGTGGCTGTTCTAGTAGCCAGCGCACCACCAAGATCGTTGAGGGCGCTGAGGTCCGTGCTTAGCGTTGCAACAGCGCTTTCGACGGAGCTGAGTACGCTCATTTGCGACTGCACCGTGGACTGCTGAGCTTGCCACTGCCGTTCGGGAGCGCGTGCAGCATAGATGGCCGCGTCCACGGCGGAGGCAACGTCGATGCCCGTGGATGTTGCTCCTGTGGCAGCTGTCAGGATGGAACTGAGGTTGATGGAAGAGGAACTCGAGGCAGAGCTCGAGGAAAGCAGCGAATTGAGTGCGGATGTGGAACTCATGGCGACGAGCTTCTCCCGAGCGGATGGGTTAGAGAATCGCGGGTGAGGTTGTAAGATCCCTCACCCTGCGATGGAATTGGTTACTGGAGCAGTTTCAGAACGGCCTGCTGGGATTGGTTGGATTGCTGCAGGGCGGCCATACCGGTGGACTGCAAGATGTTGTACTGCGTCATGTTGGCCACCGTCTTGCCTACGTCGGCGTTCGCGATGCCGTTGGAGGCGCTGGTGAGGTTCTGCACCTGAGCTGTCATGACGTTGGAAGCCGCATTTAGACGGTTAACGGAGGAACCGATCGCACCGCGTTGGGCCGAAACGAGATCGATTGCGTTGGTGATTGCGGTCAATGCGGTTTGTGCGTCAGAGGAATTCGTTAGGTCAAACGACGTGCTGGTGCCTGGGCTGAGCAGGCTTGAAGCCGTGAGCACGGAGAGCGTTGTGGAAATTGTGTTATTGGTTGTGTTCGTTCCGTCGCTGATGAAGGTCGTAGCCGCTGTCGCGCTGAAGACCGCTGTGCCGTTGAAATTGGTGTTGCTGCCAATCTGATTAATTTCCGTCTTGATCGACTGGAACTCGGTGTCCAGTGCGGTGTTTTGATTGGTGCTGAGGTTCCCGTTCGCCGCTTCAGTGGCCAGCGTGACGGCCCGGTTGAGAAGAGCGGAAACCTGCGACAGCGCACCATCGGCGGTCTGCAGCCGGCCAATGCCGTTGGTGGCGTTCTGGCTGGACTGGGTAAGGGCAGCGATGTTGGCCTGCATGCCATTCACGATGGAGAGACCAGCTGCGTCGTCGGCGCCGGAGTTGATCCGCATACCGGTGGAGAGCTGGCCGAGGGTCTTCTGCAGGTTCATCTGCGTCATGGACAATGAGTTTTCAGCGCTCATTGCGGAAAGGTTGTTCAAGATAGAAAGCACGTAGTACGCTCCTTTTGGTTTTGTAGAACTTTTGTTGCTCTCGATGAGAGCTTGCCGCTACTACTTGCTATATCGGCAGCAAACCTCGAAACTTTAGAGGAAAAAGCAAAATTAATGCAAGTAATTCAAAATGGTTTGGGGAAGAATTTTCGCGGCCATAGCAAACACGGCGCTTTCGGCTGTTTGCGCCTGGGTCAGGTTGGTGGCCGCGGTTGCGATGTCGATGTCGACGAGAGATGATTGCCGCGATGTGAGGGTGATAGTGTCCTGTGAAAGGAAACTGGTTTGGTTGGTGAGCTCATTCTCTGTACTGCCGTAGGCTGCTCGTACTTCGCCAACGTGCGATACAGCAGCCGTGACGGCGGCATCCGCGCTGGCGAGAGCGGTCGTTGAGCCCGACTGTATGGCGGAGATCATCTGCTGAAGCGAGCCAAGAACGTTGCCGGCAGTGTTGGTGAAAATCTGATCGCCGGGTTGATTGATAGGGACGGAGAGGCCATCACCGATCACTGTCTGGTTGAAGTTGCTAGTGCCTTGATAGGCATAGCCGTTAGGAGAGCTTGGGTTCACGACGAACGCGGTCGTAGTTGCGGCAGTTCCGCCGAAGAGGGCAACGCCGTTGCTGGTCGTGTTGGCTTGTGCGACGACACCGTCCAAGAGGGTCTGAACGCGTTGGGCCAACGCACTTCTTTGCGTGGTGGTGAGGTCGGATTCACCACTTTCGGTTCCAACGCTGATGGCTTGGTTAAGCGATGACACGACGCTGCTCAAAGCGGAGTCGGCAAGTTGGGCCTGCGACATAGCGGCATCGGCGTTTTTGGTGTAGCGGTCCACGTTGGCCGATGACGCGACGCTCTGGACGTCTTGTGCGAAGGCGAGCGGGTCGTCCGATGGCCGGGAGACCCGTTTACCGGACGAGAGCTGATTCATGGCGGTTTGCAACCGCGATTCAACAGTCTGGATTGCGGAGTTGACGCTGGCGTAGTGACTGGGATCGGCTCTCATAGTTAGGAACCCGTACTCATGTGGAGGACTACAGAGAAGAGGTTATTGACCGTGCTGATGACCTGCGCGGCGGCGGAGTAGGCTTGCTGGTACTTGATCAGGTTGGTGGTTTCTTCATCGATCGAGACACCTGATTCCGAGCTTTGCTGCGCTGTCAACTGTGCGAGCGAAGCGTCCGTAGCGTTCAGGTTTGAGGTGACGTTGGAACTGCCGGATCCGATCGTCTGAACGAAACTGGCGTAGGAATCACCTGGCGTCTGACCGGAAGGCAAGGCCTGCGTTTGAACGGCGAGCAGGTTGGTGAGATTGCCACTGCTGCCTGCGCTGCCATCGGAACTTGCGGCGATGCCGGAAGCGGTGGGAATTGCTAGAGCGATGCCCGCGGCGGCACTTGTTCCGTTGCCAGGCAAGCTGAACAGGGCCTGACCCTGGGCGCCGTTGGCGTCGTAACCCTGCGCCTGCGCTGCATTGACGGCGGACGCGAACTGGGTGGCGAGTTGGTCAAGCTCGGAGGACAGGCCGGGGATGGTGTGGTCGCGCATGGAAAGGGCGCCACCGAGAGTTCCGCCTGTGATGGTGGCGGTGATGTCGTTGTTCTGGCCATCGAAGATATGCGTTTGACCGTCGCTGCCCTTCGCGAGGTGAAGTGGGTAGGCGCTGCCGTCGATCACCAACGGTGTTTCATTGGTGAGCGCCAAAGTGGGCGTGGAGTTGGTGCTGATGGAGTGGACGCCGGTGAGCTGTGCGAGTTGCGTTGTGAGCGCGTCGCGTTGATCTTGGATCGTGCCGCCCTGTGCGCCGCTGTTCTGTACTTGGGCGAGTTGCTGATCGAGAGTGGCAATTTGTGAGCTGAGCTGATTGATCTGAGCTACGGTTCCAGACACGATTTGATCAGCGCTGCTTTGCGCACCGGACAGAGAGGAGGCTGCCTGGTGAAAGGCATCGACCAGCTGCCTTGCCGAGCTGAACGCGACCTGCCGCGCGCTTGCGTCGCTGGGGTTAGTGGACAGTCCGGAGACGTTGGAGAAGAACTTCGAGAAGGCCGCGCCAAGGCCGGAAGTGGTGCTTGAGAAGGAGCTCTCGATTTGCGTCCACGCTGTGCTTTGGGCGTTGAGGCTGCCCGCGTCGGAGGTCTTTTGGTTAATGCTGAGTTGAAGGACCTCGTTCCGAACGCTGGTGAAGCCGCCGAAGCTCACACCGTTGTTTTGCAGGATGCCGCCATTAAGAAGGGCTGCCGGACTCAAGTTTACGGTTTGGCGCGAGTAGCCGGGAGTGTTGACGTTGGCGATGTTGTTGTTGACGATACTGATCGCGCCGTTGTCAGCGTTGAGGGCCTGTGTGGCCGTCGATAGGGTGGAGGTTAGGCCATACATAGGTTTGGTCTCGTGAGTGCCGGGTTGGCGATCGCGGAAAGAACGGCTGCTGATGTTTGGCTCTCATAGCTATTGCAAAGCTTGAGAAGGAGATTTGCGGAGACCTGAGCCTGGCGCACCAATTCTGCGTAGGTGCGATTAGCTGAGTGCAGGGTTGTCATCGCGCGGCTGATCCGCTCGATGAGGTCGGGCGTGACGCCGCCGACGGTGATGGATTCGAGGGAGCGCTGCAGGCCGGAGCAGAGCACCTGTTGTTTCCAGAGGCTGTCCTCCAACTCCTCGACTGCGTCGTTCGCGACCGCGAGGATGGCCGATTGAATGGCCTCTTCGAGGTCGTGAATCTGCCGGATGCATACTTCGTCGGTTCCGGTCAGCAGATGTACGTCAGGTGTGTTCATGCGCTCAGTGTCGGTCGGGCTGCGTGAGTGCTTATGCCGTCGATGCTGATGGACGGTAATAAGCGTCACTTGTGTTGTTGTAAGGCTGTATCGCAGAAGTCTCAATACGTCGAAAGAGTCGTTACCCTGGGGTAACGTCATCCCACGTGCGTCATCTTGACACAGCGTTTCCTTTGTGTGTTCCAGATGAGGACACTGCCTCGGCGTGCGAGAGTGCTTTCGTGACCACTTTTGCGATGCCGATACCGCCGGCGTTGCTGAGAGCGGTGGCGAGTTGCTGGACGCCGAAGCTTTTCATCTGCTCGCCGCCACTGTCCTGGTCGTCGTCTGCACCGGGAACGCTGCCGAAGCTGGACTCGGCGGCTTGTAGCCACTGGGTGAGGAGGACGGACTCGAACTCTTTCGCGGTTGCGTCCAGTTTGCTTTGAGCAGGATTGGAGCGCGGTGCGTTGAGCGTTTGGGACGCAGATGGGAGCAGCGTAGCGGTGGACGGGCTAAGGTTTGTCATCAGATCACCTCGATCTCGGCTTGCAGGCCGCCGGCGGCCTTGATGGCTTGCAGGATGGAAACGATGTCGCGCGCTGTGGCGCCGATGGCATGCAGACCGCGGACGAGCTCTTCGACGTCGGCACCGTTGCCGAGACGGATGGAGCGCGCTTCCTTGTCGTTCACGGAGAGTTGAGTGTTGGCGACGGTGGCGGTGGTGCCGTTGGAAAAGGGTGCGGGTTGCGATGTGGTGAGCACGGTGTCGACCTGGATCTGCAGGCCGCCGTGGAGTATCGAAACGGGCGACAAGAGGACGTCACCCCCGAGAACGACGGTGCCGGTGCGTTCGTTCAGAACGACTTTGGCGGGTGCCTGGACGTTGACCTGAAGGTTCTGGATGCGGGAGATGAGCAGCGGCACGGAGGGCATGGCGGCGGCGCGGATGTCGATGTCGATGTGGCGGCTGTCGGTAGCGACGGCGACGGGGTGTTGGAAGTTGGTGTTGATGCCGTCGGCGATGTCGCGGGCGGTAGAAAAATCGGCGTCACGAAGCAAGAACGAGAGGACGTGAAGGTCGGCCAGATTGACGCGGAGGTTGCGTTCGACGATGGCCCCCTGCGGGATGCGACCGACGGTGGGGAAGTTGACGGTGCGCAGTTGGCCCGCGGCGCCTTCAGAGAAGCCGCCCGTGGTGAGTGGGCCTTGGGCCTCGGCGTAGATCTGGCCGTCGGTGCCGTGGAGCGCGGTCATGAGAAGAACGCCGCCTTCGAGGCTTTTCGCATCACCAACGGACGAGACAGTGATGTCCATCTTCATGCCGGACTCGGAGAACGGCGGCAGTTGCGCGGTGACCATGACGGCGGCGACGTTTTTGACGACGGCGGTGCCGACAGGAATCTGCACGCCTAGGCGCTGGAGAGTGTTGGCGAGGGTTTGGACCGTGAAGTAGGTCTGTTGGCGGTCGCCGGTACCTTGCAGGCCCACGACCAAACCGTAGCCGATGAGCTGGTTGTCGCGCACGCCCTGGATGTCGGTGATGTCGCGGATGTGTGTGGGGTGGGGTGTGCCGGCGAGGGCCGCGGTGCAGGCGAGCAGCGAAGTCGCGCACGCGAGGACGGCGCGTACGAGCTGGGTCAGGAAGGGCATACGGTGCAGGCGCATTTAGAAGCCAAAGATCCGGAGCAGGGCCCGGGTGACGGGGTTGGGGGGACGTGTGCTGTCGGAGATGATGCCCTTGCCTTTGAGCTCGATCTCGAGGGAGCCGAGTGCGGTAGAGGGGACCGTGTTGGCGGGGTCGATGTCGCCAGGACGGGCGATGCCGCGGACGATGACCTCTTCATGCTGGTTGTTGAGGAGAATCGCACGGTGAGCTTCCACGACGAGACTGCCGTTGGGAAGCACGGCGATGACTTCGCCGGTGAGGTTTGTGCTGAAGGTGGTGTTTGAGGCGGTTTGCCCCGCGCCTTTGAGCGCGTGGGACGAGTTGGCCGCGAAGAGCGGGTTGGTGACGCTGGGGCTCTTGCCGAAGATGCCGGTAAGGGCTGAGGTGGTGTTAAAGTCGCGCGAGTTGTTGACGGAGCCGCTCTGCGCGGCGGTGGTTTGCACGGCGATGGCGATGGTGACGTCGTCGTGGAGCGAGTGGGCCTTGTAGTCGAGGCCGGGGTCGTTGAGGGGGCCGTTGGGCGACCACAGACTGCCCGTGGAACGAGTTTGCGGCGGGTCGGTCCAGCTGGCGGCGACCTTGTCGAGGTATTCGGTACGAAGGCTTTCCGCGGTCTTCTTGGGTTTGCGGCTGCCGGAGGCCGTAAGCGTGCAAAGGAGGCAGAGGAGGAGCGCCAAGCGCTGCGGGAGTGCACTCATGGCAGAGCTCCGCGTACGGTATCGGCGTCGGTGACGGTGCCGCGATAGGTTTGTTTGCGGTCGAGGCTGGCGACGCGGATCTCGGTGCCGGTGGCGCCGGTGTCGATCGAGATAACGGGGAGCGAGATGCGCATGTGGCCGTCTTCGAGGAGCAGCGTGGCGTGCTGGCCGGCGCGGAGGACGTTTGCGGCCGCGTGCTGCGCTAGCTGGCTGGAAGGGGGCTGTGGCGTGAGTTTTTGGTGCGCGGCGAGGGCTGTAGTTGGGTCGTGGAGGTCGGCGAGCACCATGAAGGGTAGGCACTGGCCGGCACCGGCGCAGGTGACGCGCACCCGCAGCTGCGCGGGGCCGGAAAGGCCAGTGCTTTGCAGCGTGAGGTGGGGCGCAAGCGACATGCAGGTGAGCGCGGAGGGCATGGTGATATCCGCAGCGGTGACCGGAGCGCCCGCTGCCGTGAGAGCGCCGGCCACGGCATCCGCGGTGAGCGGGTACCGAGCCGGCGCAGTTTGGGCGAGGCAGGGAAGCGTGGCGCAGAGAGTGGCTGCGAACACGAATGACGCGAGTTGGCGTGGACGGTGCATCATGCGGAGCCTTGTTATTGCGCGAGTTGGTTGAGTTGCTGCAGCATTTCGTCGGCGGCTTTGACGACGCGCGAGTTGGACTCGTAGGAGCGTTGGGCGACGATCATTTCGACGAACTGCTCGACGACGCTGACGTTGGACTGTTCGACCATGTTCTGCTGCAGCGCGCCGAGGCCGTCGGTGCCGCCGGGTGAGCCGACGATGGGATCGCCCGAGGCGGCGGTAGACAGGTAGATATTGCCGCCGACGCTGTTGAGACCGCCCGGGTTGGCAAACATGGCGGTCTGGATGACGCCGACCTTGCTGCTTTGGGCCTGGCCGGGCAGGGTGACCGACACGGTGCCGTCGCTGCCGATGGAGACGGCAGTGGCGTTGGGCGGGACGGTGATGCCGGGCTGCACGGGGTTGCCGCTGGAGGTAACGAGGTTGCCCTGCGCATCGAGCTGGAACGAACCGGAGCGCGTGTAGCCGATTTGGCCGGTGGGTAGCTGGATCTGGAAGAAACCTGCGCCTTCGATGGCGATATCGAGCGGGTTGCCCGTCTGCGCGAGCTCGCCCTGCGTTTGGAGGATCTCGGTCGCGCCGGGACGGACGCCGAGGCCGATCTGCATGCCAGTGGCCACGGTGGTCTGTTGCGACGAGGCCGAGCCGGGCATCACGACGTTCTGGTAGAGCAGGTCGCTGAACTGCATGCGGCGCTGCTGAAAGCCGCTGGTGCTGGAGTTGGCGAGGTTGTTGGCGATGTTGTCGAGGTTCATCTGCTGGGCGTTCATGCCGCTGGCAGCGGTGTACAGGGCGCGAATCATGAGAACTCCTTAAATGGCTGGGCTTAACTGACGCGGGGCAGGTCTTGCGCTGCCGTTTTGTCCATCTCGGAATCAAGCATGGTGAGGACGTGGCGCATCATCTCGGTGGAGCGTTGGGCGGTAATGAGCTCGACGGTGCCGTCGATGGAATTGACGTTGGAGGCTTCGGTCGAGCCCTGGCGGACGCCGGTGCCCTTGGCCGGGATCTCCTGGCTGACGGGGGCGTTGTAGTAGCTGCTGCCCTGCGTCACGGGGATGGTGGAGGGGGCGAAGTCGACCAGCTTCAGCTTGGCGACGACGGCGCCGTTGGAAGAGATGGTGCCGTCGCTGCTGATGGTGGGCACGCCTGGTGGTAGCGTGATGGGGCCCGCCTGGCCGAGAACGGGGTCGCCGAGGGCGGTGGTGAGCTTGCCGGTGCTGGACACCTGAAGGCTGCCGTTGCGGGTATAAGCGATGCCATTGGCCGTTTGCACCTTAAGGTAGCCGGGGCCTTCGAGCGCAATGTCGAGCGGATTGCCGGTCTGCGTGAAGGTGCCTTGCGCCTGATCCAGACGGGTGCCGGAAAGGATGCCGTAACTGTTAGTGACCTGGTTCAGGGCGTTGTAGCTGCCGTGGCGCGCGGCTTCGGCGAGCACGGTGCCGAAGACGTTTTTCTGCCCGTGGAACCCTGTGGTGCTGCTGTTGGCCAGGTTCGAGGCCACGGTATCGAGTTGTTGCGAGCGCGCCATTAAACCGGCGCAGGCTGCGTAGAGTCCGCTGTCCATTCTGTCCTCACCGATGTATGGAGCAGATGGCGTACCAAACTTGAGGAGAAATCTGCGACCTTTGGGGAGGTTGGCGGGCGGAGTCGGTGTGCTTTTCTAAGAAAACGATGAGAGCCGGGGCGTTTGCGGGAGGCTACGGCTTCGCAGGGGCGAGGTGATCGGGGTTAGGGACGTCGGCCAGCTGGTGGGCGGCCTCGATGAGCGCGGACCAGACCGAGGATTCGTCGCCGGCGGCAATCTGGAGCAAGGCCCGATGCAGGGCTGGCGGAAGCTGGTAGGTGTGGGCGATGGTGTCCGTGAGGTGGACGATGTCCTCTGGGGACAAGGCAGCGGAGGTCCAGCCGAGTATGGCCGGGAGCGTTCCGATGTCGTGCAGGAGGCCCACGACATAAGCAGTTTGGTCGCACAAGCCGAGCGTGGTTGCGGCGATCTGTGCGCAGCGGGCGACCGTGACGCCGTGTTCGGCAAAGGCGCTGAGGCGCGCTTGCTGCTGCCACGTGCAGGGGGCTGGGTAGAGTGTTTGCGCGAGGCCGGCCTTGCCCAGGGCGATGATGCACTCGTCCAGGCGCTGCGGCCGTTCGTCGGCGTTAGGGAACTCACGGGCGACCAGGACATAAAGGCGCAGCAGCGCGCACGGGTCAAAGGCGAGGACTTCGGTGACGCTGCCCAGGTCCAGCACCGACCCACGCAGCAGCACATCCATGCAGAAGTGGGTGCTGGCAAGCAGGGGAAGCGCGAGAAGGCGACCATGCTGGGTGAATGCGTCGACCGGGTTGGCGGTGGTTACGGCTGCGAGCGGTTGCGGCTGGGCGTCCCTCATGCGGTCGCGCTTTCCGCCGCGGTGCGGTCCGCTGCCGGAAGCGTGGCCTGGGCGCGACGGATGCGGTTAGCGGCTCCTTGCACGACTTCGGTGACGCGCAGACCGTAGTTGCCGTCGACGATGACGACCTCACCGCGGGCGATGAGGCGGTCCCCGAGCACGAGGTCTACGGGCTCTTCGACCTGACGATCTAGTTCGACGAGTGAACCGGAGTTCAGGGCGAGCACCTCGCGCAGGGTGAGGTGGCGTTGGCCGAACCGCAGCGTGACGGCCAGGGGCACGTCGATGACGCGGTCGATCTGGGCACTGGGTTCGACTTCGTCCTGTTCCGGGGCATTTGTATGGCGCAGCGCGTCCGTTTGCAGTCTGGCGAGATGCGTGCGCAGGACGATGTCGGCAGCTACGGTGACCCGTGCGCCGGGCAGGCCTTGCGGGTCCGTGAGCTCGATCGCAGCCAGCGGTTCGCCCGTGTGCGGCAAAGTGGCAAGCTGGCAAGACTGGATCGCGAACGCGGCGACGGGGAGATTGGTTGAAGCGAGGAGGATCTCCTGGGCGGCGGTGCACAGCGTGAGCCAGGCCTGCGCGGGATCCTGCGCGGCGGCGGTGCCGAGCGAAGCGAGCAGACCGGCCGAGGCTTGTGGTTGCAGCGAAAGAAAGAGATCGCCGCCAAGGTCGCCGGATAGGCGTAACGTGACCGTGGTGGTGGATGCTTCGGCTGGGGCTTGCTGCGCTGCGGGCAGGGCGCGGCCGGTCCAGGCCTTATTGGTCTGGGCGGAGACAGCCTGGCCCAGAGCTCTAGCAAAGGCACTGGTCAGCTGTTGGTCTGGCGCGGCATGCGTGTCCGCTTGGGCGTGTGCGGGTGTGGTCATATCAGGCTCCCATCTCCGGTTGGAAGGGCGATCCAAGCTGCGCGGATTTGCGTCCGCCACGGCGTACCGGAGTGATTTCAAAAAGAGGGTAGTGCTGCACGTTGAGGCGAACCGGTGTTTCCACGGGCGTATGGAGGTCGAGCACCGTTCCCGGTTGCATGGCGATCAGTTCCCCGACGGAAATCTGGAGGCCGGTGAGTTCGGCCGAGACGAGCAGGTCACAGTCGAGGACGCGTTCGCGCAGGGGAAGCGGGCCGCCGGCATCGCGGCCGAGGGGCGTGTTCTCCGGATGCGTGGACCGGACCAGGGCGTTACAAAATGCCATGGGGAGCACGATGCGCATGTTGGCCGTGGTGCGCGCGAGCGTGATCTCGAAGTTCAACGCGACGGTACGTTCTTCCGTGAGGAAGAGTTGGCCGACAAGCGCCGGCTTCAACGAGGGCGAGGGCATGACGCTGACCTGGCAGGCCTTCCAGGTGCGCTCGAGTTGCACGCCGATCAGCTCGGTGACGCTGCGGATCAACTCCTCATCGATATCGGTGAGTTCGCGAGGGTCGTCCAGAGGATCGCCGGAGCCGCCGAGTAGAAGATCGAGCAGCGGGAAGAGGAGGGCGCTGTCGAACTTGGCGATGACCCGGCTTTGCAGCGGCATGAGCGTGAAGGGGACCAGGTAGCTGCCCGGCGCAATGGAGCCGACGAAGTCGCGCGACCCGATCTGCTCGACGTTGAGCAGCTTGATCTCAAACGGCGAGCCGAGAAAGAGATCGAGCGAGTGCGAAACGTTGCGGGCAAAGGTGTCGTGCATCGTGCGCAGGTGACGAATGCTGTCGTTGGACAGGCGACCGGCCGAGCGGAAGTTGCACGGCAGGATCGTGGGCTCCGGCGGCGGTGTCTTGGTGTTGAGATTTTGCAGTTCAGCGGCGGTCAAGGAATGGTCCTTTTAAGGTTCAGCGGTGAGCAACAAAGAGCTCGCAGTGGCATGCGTTTAGGTCGTAGATGAATCGATCAGCGCACCATGCCGAGCGTGCGGATCGGTGTGATGGACGGAACTTCCGAGGGCGAGATCACGACGACTTTGGGAAGAAAGGGTTCCAGGAGCCGGCGGAGGTAGAAGCGGCCGGGGGACGTACACAGAAGTACCGGGGTGGCGTTGCCGATGTCTTCACCGAAGTTGGCGCGGAGGCCGTCCAGGACGCGGCGGGCGACGGAGACCTGCAGGGCGCTGGAGCTGAGTTGGCCTGGGAGCAAATTGCCGGCGCGGGCGCATTCTTCCTCGATGGCGCTGTCGAGGGTGACGACCTTCAGCTCGCCACCGGAGAGCAGCGGATGGATGAGGGCGCGGCCCAGGCTTTGGCGCGCGGCTTCGACCAGCGCGACGGGATGCTTGTTGTTGGCGGCGGCCTCGACGAGGGATTCGAGGATGGAGCCAAGATCGCGGATGGAGACCTGCTCGCGCAGCAGTTGCTGCAGTACTTTTTGCAATTCGCCGAGCGAGAGGAGCTTGGGGATGAGCTCTTCGACCAGCTTGGGGTGGGAATCGTTGAGGCGGTCGACGAGGCGCTTGGTTTCGTTGCGGGAAAGCAGCTCGTACGCGTGTTGCTTCACCAGTTCGGCAAGGTGAGCGACGAGTACGGAGATGGGCTCGACGACGGTGCAGCCTTTCACCATGGCCTGTGCCTGGAGGTTGGGCGCGATCCATTTGGCGGTGACGCCGAAGGCGGGCTCGCGGGTGTCCATGCCGGGCAGGTCGATACTGCCAGGCGTGGAACTGACGGCCAGCAGGCAGCCGCGATGCAGCTCCCAGCGGGCAATCTCGACGCCGCGCAGATGAACGACATACTCGCCCTCGCGCAGGCTGATGTTGTCGGTGATGTGAATGGGCGGCACCATGAAGCCGAGCTGCTGCGCGAGTTTTTTGCGGAGGGCGCGGATGCGGTTCAGCAACTGGCCGCCTTGCGCCTCGTCAACCATGGGAACCAGGGCGGTGCCCACCTCCAGGGTGAGCTCGTCGAGCTTGAGCACGGCATCGATGGCCTCAGCAGCGACCACGGCCGGGTCAGTCGAGGTGCCTTTAGCGCCGGGCAGTTTGGCTTGCGCGGCGGCGAGTTGGCCGGGCGGGAGCTCCTCGACGGGAGGCTTCATTTTGTACGCGCCGTATATCAGACCGCCGCCGAGGGTGAAGAAGGCGAGCTTGGGCAAGCCGGGGATGAGGCCGAACGCACAGAGCACGCCGCCCGCGATATACAGCAGCATGGGTTGGCGAATCAGCTGACTTTGTACATCGACGCCGAGCGACTTCTTCGAGGCCGCGCGCGTGACCACGATGCCACCGGCCACGGAGACCAGAAGCGAGGGAAGGATGGAGACGAGACCGTCCCCGACGGTGAGAATGGTGTAGGTTTTGAGCGCTTCCTCGAGCGGCACGCCTTGTTGGAACACGCCGATAAGGATGCCGGCGACGATGTTGATGGCGAGGATGAGGATGGTAGCGAGCGAGTCGCGCTGGCTGAAGCGGGCGGCGCCGTCCATGGCCCCGCAGAACTCGGCCTCTTGCGCGACGGCTTCGCGCCGGGCACGGGCCTGGTCTTCGTTGATGAGGCCGGCGTTCAGGTCGGCGTCGATGGCCATCTGCTTGCCGGGAAGGGCGTCCAGGGTGAAGCGGGCCGTGACCTCCGCGGTGCGCACAGCGCCGTGGCTGATGACTAGGAACTGGATGGCGACGAGAGCGAGAAACAGGACGAAGCCGACGATGTAGTTGCCGCCGACGACGAACTGGCCGAAGGCCTCAATGACGGCCCCGGCCGCCGATGGGCCTTCGTTGCCGTGGAGCAGGATACGGCGTGTGCTGGCAAGATCGAGCGAGAGGCGCATCAGCGTGAGCAGCAGGATGAGACTCGGGAAGACGGAGAATTGAACCGGGCGCAGCACTTGAATGGCCGTGAGCAGAACCAGGACCGAGGCGGCGATGCTGCAGGTGAGCAGCAGATCGAGCACCACGCTGGGCATGGGCACGAGCATGACGAAGAGCATCATGACGGCTGTGACTGGGACGATCCACTCGGCGGAGCTCTTGAGTATTTTGCTGAGAACGGATTTGTTCATTTGGGTTCGATTACCTCACCGGCGGCGTTTTTTGCGCGTCGTGCGCGTTCCTGCTCGCGCAGTTCGGCCTGCGCCTTGTAGACCACGACGAGCACTTCGGCGACCGCTTGGTAGAGTTCGGCGGGGACGGAGTCGCCGACCTCCGTGGACTTGAAGAGGGCCTGCGCGAGCGGCTTGTTTTCCATCACCGTGATGCTGTGTTCGCGGGCGATCTCCTTGATCTTTTGTGCGAGCAGATCTTGCCCCTTGGCGACGACTTCAGGGGCGGCCATGCCCGCCTCGTACCGGAGCGCGACCGCGAAGTGGGTTGGGTTCGTCACCACAAGCGTTGCGGTCTGCACGGCCTTGAGCGATCGCCGACGGCGCATGGCGCGCTGAATCTTGCGGATCTGCTGCTTGGTGTGCGGGTTGCCGTCGTTTTCTTTGTGTTCGCGCTTGAGCTCTTCCTTGCTCATACGGAGCTGGGCTTCGTTGCGACGCCACAGCAGGCCGTAGTCGACGACCGACCACGCAAGCAGGATGAGGCCGGACTTCCACGCGACAGTCCAGGTAATGGCGCCGACCAGCGAAATGAGCGAACGGATGTCGATCTCGGAGGCGCGCTCGAACTCCGCCCAGTGGGCGCGAAGAGCGTTGAGGCCGATCACGAAGATGGCGCCGAAAGGGATAAGCGATTTGCCGAGGCTGCTAAGGCTGGCCGAAGAGAAGATCTGCTTGAGGCGGCTCTGCGGGTTGAGGCGCTCGAACTTGGGTTGCATAGCGGAGGGGGCGAAGTTAAAGCCGCCCTGCGCGAAGCCGGCACCCACGGACAGCAACAGCGCCAACAGCAGCGCGGGTGCGATCCAGCGCAGGACTTCCAGCGCGGTCCAGTAAAAAAGTGGGCCGTCGGCGGTGACGGTGTCACTGGCGGCCGCGGCGAGGGTGCCGGCGTAGAAGCTACGCCAGTGCGCGGCCATGCCGTTGCTCATGAACAAGACAGCGCCGGCGACGCCGCCCATCGCGAGCAGACTCGGCAACTCGCGCGAGCGCGCAATCTGACCCTGTTCGCGGGCCTTCTTGCGGCGCTGCGGGGAGGCCTTCTCGGTTTGGTTGGCTTCGGGCATGGGGAGGACGCAGTGAGCAGTGAGTAGGAGATGGTTGTGGTTAGCGAGCTTGGGTGAGGAGTCTGTTGGACAGTTCCAGGGAGTGGAGGAAGAAGCGGTCTAGCATGGGTGGCCAGAATTTGAGCGCGACGAAAAGGATGGCAAGGCCGAGCAGGGTCTTGATGGGCGGACCGAGCATCATGAGCGGCGCCTGCGGCGAAGCTTTGCCCAGCAGGCCGAGCACGATGTCGGCAAGAAAGGTGGCGGACAGGACGGGCGCGGCCATCTGGACGCCGAGGGTGAACACCTCGCCGCCGGCACGGACCGCGGTCATGGTGAACATGCCGGTAAGGTGCGCGGAGCCGGGCGGCACCAAGGTGAAGCTGCGACCGACGGCGCGCAGAAGCCAGAGGTGAACGTCGAGCCGAAGAAAGATCAGCATGGCAATGGTCTGGTGAAAGACCGCGATGACGGTGGATTCCACCTGGGTCTGCGGGTCGAGGAGGTTGATGAGCGAGTAGCCCATCTGCGTGCTGAGGATCTGGCCGGCCATATGCACGCCGTCGAAGACGAGATTGGTGGCGATGCCCATGCCTGCGCCGATGACCACTTCGCCCAACACCAGCCCCGGCCACGAAGCGACGTCAAGATGCACGAGCGAAGGGGCGAGCGTGGGGAAGAACAGGATGCTGGCCGCGAGCACAAAGCCGGCCTTCACGCGTGCCGGGATAGCGGCGCTGCCATAGAACGGAGCAAACAGCATGAGGCCGGAGAGGCGCATGACGATCGCCAAGAAGGCGACAAGAATCTGCTGCAGCGTGAGGCCGCCCATGGCAAACGTTTGGTACGTCATCGCAGCACCTCATGAAAGTCCGAGAGCACGTGGATGGTGTAGAGCGCAAGGTGACGCCACATCCAGGGCATGAGGAAAAAGAGCGCCATGCCGGTGGCGAGCAGGCGCGGAACGGCGGACAGGGTTTGGTCCTGCAAGGAGGTGAGCACCTGAAAAACGCTGATGACGAAGCTGACGGCAATGACGAGCGCAAGGATGGGCGCAAGCAGAATCGCAACCTCCGTAAGCATGAGGCGGCCCATGGTGATGACCTGGTCGGTG
Source organism: uncultured Acidobacteriaceae bacterium (assembly GCA_964245045.1). GTDB lineage: Bacteria > Acidobacteriota > Terriglobia > Terriglobales > Acidobacteriaceae > Granulicella. The sequence continues at coordinate 45,555 of CAXTLD010000021.1, forward strand.
CCCATTAGTTGAAGCTCCTGACAAGGGCGCCGATCAACAGGTGCCAACCGTCGACCATGAGAAACAGCATGAGCTTCAGCGGCGTGGAGATCACCACGGGCGGCAGTTGCATCATGCCTACCGAGGTGGTGATGGAGGCGACCACCATGTCCACCACGAGGAAGGGAAGAAACAGCACGGCGCCGATCTGGAAGCCGGCCTTGAGTTCGGAGACGATGTACGCGGGCAGCAGCACACGCATGGAGAGGTCGTGGATGTCGTGGGGGCGGGGCTCCCTGGCGATCTCAAGAAACAGGGCCGCATCCTTTTCGCGCACGAAATGGACCATGAACTCCCGCAGGGGGCCTTCGCTGCGGGCGATGGCTTCGAAAGCGGTGATCTGGTTGTTCTCCAGGGGGATCAGGGATTGCTCATAAACCTGCTTGCCGACGGGTTCCATGATGAAGAACGTGAGAATCAACGTGAGGCCGATAAGGGTCTGGTTGGAGGGCGTGGTCTGCAGACCGAGGGCTTGGCGCAGGAAGTGAAACACGACCAGAAGGCGCGCAAAGGGTGTCACGCAGATCAGGATGGCCGGCATGACGCTGAGCAACGTGAGCAAAAGCACGATGCTCCACGGCGCGGAGCTGCTGCCGAGGCCGGAGATGCGCACCTCATTGGGTGCGGTCGTGATCTTGACCGGGAGATTGCTTAGCGGACCGGGCGGCAGGTTGTAGGCTTTGGGCGGGATGGCTTGGGTCGGCGCGGTGGTTGGGGCCGGCGGCGCGCTCGGCGCGGCTTTTGGGGGCCGAGC
>CAXTLD010000022.1:0-46083 GCA_964245045.1 uncultured Acidobacteriaceae bacterium
GGCCGGCGAGGCGTATGTCGATGTGGGCACGCTCCACGGCTACCGCTCCGCACTGCGGCTGCTTGAGGATGGTGCACCGTGGATGGCCGGTGCACGGGAACAGACTGAACGGGAGAGAACGGAAGAGCATGATCGAAGCACAGTCGTTGCCGGCTGACGCACGGCCTGCGCAGATGGGTGAGGCCGCCTTGCGGGAGCGGATCGAGGCGCTGGGGCCGTGGTTTCATAACCTGCGCTTGCGCGGGGTGGAGACGGCGCCGGAGCACTTTCTGGGTAACTACCCGGAGGTTAAGTTCGAGAGCTTCCGGTCGGCTCTGCCGGCGGATATGACCGGTAAGAGTGTGCTGGATATCGGCTGCAATGCCGGCTTTTATTCGTTTGAGATGAAGCGCCGCGGTGCCTCGCGCGTGGTCGGTATTGACACCGATACGGGCTACCTGGCGCAGGCGCGGTTCGCGGCCGAGGTGCAAGCGCTGGACGTAGAATTTCGGCGCATGGCCGTTTGGGACGTTGCGCAGTTAGGCGAAAAGTTCGATCTGGTGATTTTCATGGGGGTGCTCTACCACCTTCGGCATCCGCTGCTGGCGCTGGATTTGATCCACGACCACGTTGCGAAGGATCTGCTGCTGTTTCAGAGTATGCAGCGGGGCAGCGCCGAGATGGCCGAGGTGGCCGAGGATTACGACTTCAACGAGCCGGCGCCGTTCGACGAGCCTGGGTATCCGAAGCTGCACTTTATTGAGCGACGCTACTCGCACGACGAGACGAACTGGTGGGTTCCCAATCGCGCGTGCACGGAGGCGATGTTGCGGTCGGCTGGGTTTGCGATCGAGGCGCGACCGGAGCATGAGGTCTATCTGTGCCAATGGCAGCCCGTGGCGATGCCGCCCGACGGCCCGCACGCGGTATACCCGGCCATGGCGCCCGGGGTGTCCGGCCAGGCGTGATGGGAGCACCGACCACAGCATCTGCACCGCTGGCGGGTGACTCGTTGGCGGAGGCTGCAGAAGTCGCCCTGGCGTGCGAGGATTTGGCCAAAGCGCTGGCATGGTTCGACCAGGCTGAGCCGGATGTGGCCGATCCGGACCGGTGTGCCGGCGGACGGTGGATGGCTCACATGCTCGCCGGAGACTTTGAGAGCGCGTGGCGGGAGAGCGACGCGATCCGCCGCCGGGGTGCGCCAGACCCGCATCGCTTTTGGAACGGTGAGGAGCTACGCGGCAAGCAGGTAATGCTGCGGAGCTTGCACGGATTTGGCGATGCGGTGCAGATGTTTCGGTTCCTGCCAAGGCTGGGGGAGATGGTCTCAAAGCTGATTGTGGAGGTGCCGCCGCGCTTGGTGGAGTTGGCATCCTGCTTTGCGGGAATGGGCGAGGTCATCACTTGGGGCGAGGGCGCGCCCGCAGTACAGCCCGCTTGGGATGTGCAGCTGGAGATCATGGAGCTGCCGTATGCGTTGCGGGTGCGCAGCGACGACCTCGGTCCGCGGCAGGGGTATCTGCGTCTGCCGTCGGCGGCGCGGGCGCGGGTCGCCGCGGTGCTCGGCGCGCGGCGGCTTCCGCGGGTGGGGCTGGTCTGGTGTGCGGGGCACTGGAATCCGCTGCGATCGGTGCCGTTTGCGGCGTTTCGGGCGCTGCTGGGCGTGGACGGCGCGGAGTTCTGGAGTTTGCAGGGCGAGTCGGAACGGAGTGACTGGCGGGACGTGATGGGCGCGGCGGCACAGCGCGATGTGTATGCGTGCGGCGATGGCATCCTACCGCTGGCCGCTACTATAGAGGCCATGGATCTGGTGATCACGGTGGATACGCTTGCGGCACACCTGGCTGGGGCGCTGGGGGTGCCGTGTTGGGTGTTGCTGCAAAAGCAGGCTGATTGGCGGTGGATGAGCAAGCGTGAGGACTCGCCGTGGTACCCGAGCTTGCGGCTGTGGCGGCAGACGGTGCAGGGCGATTGGCCGGAGCTGCTGGCGCGCGTGCGGTGCGGACTGGAAGGCTGGCTACAGAGCAGGCACCTCTGCGAGGGTGGTGAGGAATGACGGAAATGCTTACGACAAAAGGGCTCTCGCGGGCTTGGGACGCGTTTGACGCGTATCTGTTCGATATCGACGGAACACTGCTGAACTGCCAGGACGCGGTGCACTACTTCGCGTTCTGCGATGCTCTGAGCGAGGTCGCCGGCAGGCCGTTAAACCTGGATGGCGTAGTGACGCACGGCAATACGGACGAGGGCATTCTGCGCGACGCCTTCCGAGCGAATGGCGTGGACGAGGCGGTGTGGCGCGGCCGCATGCCGCAGGTTCGCGAACGGATGGGTGCGCAGGTGGAAGCAAATCGCGAGCAGATGCGCATCGAGGTGCTGCCCGGGGTGCCTGCGGTCCTGCAGCATCTGTCGGATCGCGAGGCGGTGTTGTCCACGGCCACGGGCAACCTGACGCGGGTGGGTGAGGCGAAGTTAACCAGGTGCGATCTGCGGCGATTCTTCCACCTGGGCGGATGGAGCGATGGTTGCGAGAGCCGGTCGGAAGTGTTCCGCCGCGCCCTGATCGCCGTGCGCGAGCGTGTAGGGCAACACGCGAGCGTGTGCGTCGTCGGCGACACGCCGGCGGATGTGCAGGCGGCGCACACCAATGGGCTGGAGGTCATTGCGGTCGCCACCGGGGTCTTTAAACGCGCGGAACTCGAAGCCGGGGGCCCGGAGTTGTGCGTCGATACGCTTTCGCAGCTGGATCAGAGTTGAGAAGGAATGGTGGAGGCGGCGGGAGTTGACCCGGACGTCGTGTTGAAAACGAAGAGTCTGCCGTTTTCAGCACAGTCACAATCTTACAAACGTCACGATCGCCAAGCTCCGTACAAGTTACTACAAAAAGGGTCGGCCCTTTGACTCAGGCGATGGGCATGACAGTCCCTAGTATCTATCTGGCTTCAGCAGTAAGGCTGTTGACCAGGCATGTTTGCTTTACGCGGAGGAGGGACCTACCAGCGCACTCTCCGCGCTCACCGCTCAAGTTACAGCCAGCAAGGCTAGGGTTTCGGCGACAACCCGAGCTCTAAACTCCGGATCGCGTACCTGTGCAGAGGCTTGCATCGGGTGCCCTTTCTCGTTGTAGTACATGCCGGTCGTCCCGGCCTCGTTCAGCAAAACTTTTGTGATCACGTGCGCTGCCAACCTTGGGGAGCTGGCCTATTTCATGCGTTGCGCCAGCGGTTGCAGCAAGTATCTGGTAACGAAACGTACCACCGCGTTCGCATCACGCCCGAGACCCGTACCGGGACTGAAGCCCGGCTCTACCGCGTTGATGTGCACGCGAGGCGTTTCCCGCGCGAGTTCCAAAGCCGCGGCGAGTTCACATTGCTTGGTAGTGGCATAGGCGTCGTATCCGGCATGCGTGGCACCGCCCGGCTGCCATTCGCCACGGGCGCTCGCCTCTGCGGAGAGATAGCGGCCACCCCGGAAGCGAGCGCTATGCCGAACGGTATGGCGCTCCCATGATGGCCGCCGCTGTGCTGGGACAATCGGAGCGGGTTGCGGTTTTTCCACCAGCGCCATCATCTTCAAGCATTCCCTCCACAGCCAAAGCGTTGACACGGTTCGGTGAAGCGGGACTTCGGAGCACGGACCTCCCTGACCTGGTTGCCGAGCAGCACTGATCCATACCGGTTAGCATTGATTCCCTTGGTGGACCACAAGACGCTGCCCATAGTGGGGCGATGTCTGACCAAGCCATTGAGGACCAACGTTGCTATGCAGTCCCTTTCGTTCCTCGACCCATGACAGAATCGAGGATTGTCGCGGTCTGAACAACGGTTGCAAACTCACCGTGCAGGTCGCTCAATGCTGCCATGTGCACATCCGAAGCCGCTCTCCTGCCCCCGTCTATGCCGGTCTGATCGAAGGTCGCCGTAGCATCCGCGAGTACGTAGGTGTGAAAGCCAAGGTTTCCAGCCATACGCGACGTGGTGGAGACGCAATGTTGGGTTGTTAAGCCGGCGATAACGAGCGTGTCAATGCCGGCGGCACGCAGATCTTGTTCCAGGCTAGTCCCGATAAAGCCGCTGTTTACCGTTTTGTGGTGAACGGGTTCACCCTCGATCGGAACCGCTTCGGCTTTGGGTGCGTTGCCCGGCGTACCCGGTACAAAACTTCCGTTCGGCGAGGAGGAATCGTGATGCACGTGAACTACAGGCCGGTCGGTTTCTCGCCATGCGGCAAGAAGACGGCTGATGTTTGCTTCAGCACCGGGGTTGTTGCGCGGCCCCCACCTAGGATCGGAAAATCCTTGTTGAACATCGATAAGCAGCAACGCGGCATTAGCTTGAAGTGGCTCCATACTTGTCTCCAGGAACGAACGTATATCGTTCTGACTTCCACTATCTCCTGAACGGGCGTGGCAGAAATGCCATATGTTATCGAAAGCCTGCCATAATGGTTCGGGGCTCTCCGTTGACACGCAACATCGTCTTCCTTATCGCACCACCGTTTGAACTGCTCGACTTGACCGGCCCTTATACGGTCTTTGCCGAAGCGAATGCCGTCAGAAAGACAAAGGGCTACGCCCTCCATGCGGTATCCACCACGCGGGAACACGCGCTCGCGAGCACCGCGGGCCTGTCATTTAGCGGCCACAAGTACTATCGAGATTTCAGGAAACCGATCGACACCCTGCTCGTAGTTGGCGGCAGCGGGGCCATGCGACCGCACAACGAGGATGTACTCGAATGGATCCGTGCACGGCAGGGTCGAGTTCGCCGGCTCGGTTCTGTATGCACAGGCGCCTTCTTACTTGCGGCAACGGGACTGTTGGATGGCCGTAAAGCCACCACGCATTGGCAATGTTGGGACCAGCTTGCGCAGGAGTACCCAGAGATCGACGTGAAAAAAAATCCGATCTTCGTAAAGGACGGCCCTTTTTACAGCAGCGCTGGTATTTCCGCGGGCATCGATCTGTCCTTGGCCTTAGTCGAAGAAGACTTTGGGGTTCGGATAGCAAGTGCGGTCGCACGTGTACTGGTGCTCTACCTTCGCAGGCCTGGAGGACAGGCGCAGTTCAGCGAGTTGATCGCGGAAAGTGGCACGGGCGAAGAGGAAGCCTTCCGGGGCCTGCCTGCCTGGGTACGAGGATCTCTTGCAAGAGATTTATCCGTAAATGCGCTGGCCCGGCAAGCGGTGATGAGCCCCAGAACGTTTGCGAGACGCTTCGCCGCGGAGTTCGCTCAGACACCAGCCTCGTGGGTTCGGAAGATGCGCGTGGAAGGAGCGAAAACCCTGCTGCAGGAGCCCGGCTTGTCGCTCGCTGCCGTGGCAAAGCGATGCGGGTTCAGCAGCGCTGCCGCCCTTCGTAGTGAGTTCGTTGATCAGCTTGGCACTACGCCGAAAGAATACAAGATGAGACTTGGCTCCTGAGCCGGACCCAGTAATGATTCAGACGGACAGAGCGGCCGATGCGATCCGTTTTCTTAGCGAACGCTGTGCAGAAGTGCTGAAGCGGCCAGAGCTTTCTTCACTGATTCGCCGTGTTCTTCGGGTTCTGCATCGGGTCGAGCATCAGATGGAACTCGCGATCAATCTCAGGAGAGAGTTGCTGGACGCGATCGCGTCAGGGCAGCCTTAAGGCTCCGGCTTGCTCAGCTCTTGTCCTTCGCCGGCTCTTGCTCGATCCCGTCAGAGACTTGGAGAACGGCGGACATGAGGCCAGGAAAACGGCCCTCAAGCTCGTCGAGCCGGAGATTGTTCAGGTGAACATTCCCCACCACGTCGACGCGGAGCAAGCCCGCATCGATCATCGTTTTGAAGTGGTGCGACATGCTCGATTTTGGCCTCCCTAGACAGAGGGCGCTACAGGGGAGGTCCTTTTCGGTCGCCAGCATACGCACGAGCTTCAGGCGCACCGGATCGCTCAATGCTTGAAGCACCTTGGCCAACTGCAGGTCCTGTATCGGTGGGTGGGTAACGACCTTCACTTTTGACATCGTAGCGGGTTTGGCATAGCTTTGGGCAGGTTGTTCGAGAATTATCGAACTTGTTGGTTGGTCGATAGCACGGAGGAGGAAGCCATGAAAGCTTGGGAGCTGGCAGGTTTCGGTCTTGACAACTTGCGGTTGACGGAGCGCGATGTACCGGAGCCGGGCGATCACGAAGTCCTTGTGCGTGTCAGCGCTGTTTCGCTGAACGCGCGAGACAAACTTTTGGTCGATGGAATCTACAACCCGGACCTTCACTTTCCGATGATTCAAGGCAGCGACGCAGTCGGGCAGGTGGTGAAGATCGGCAAGGACGTCACCCGGGTGCAGCCCGGGGACCGCATCCTTGCGAACTTCGCAACGCGCTGGTTTGACGGGCCTCCGCGGCTGCAGGAGTCGAGCTACAGTTTGGGCAGCCTGATCTCGGGCGTGCTGGCGGAGCAGATCGTCATTGACGAACAGATTGCCGTGAAGGTGCCTGCGTACCTGACCGACATAGAGGCGGCGACCCTGCCGTGCGCCGCAGTCACCGCCTGGTACGCCGTTGCGGATCGAGCGAAGATTCGCTCGGGGCAGACCGTTGTTGTGCAGGGGACGGGCGGCGTTTCGTTATTTGCTCTGCAGATCGCCTCCGCGCTGGGCGCCGAGGTGATTGTGACCTCCAGCAGCGACGAAAAGATCGAACGCGCAAAGCAGCTTGGCGCCGCTCACGGCGTCAACTACGTTCGGCAGCCGGACTGGGACAACGCTGTACTGGAGCTCACCTCGGGCAAGGGTGCTGACCTCGTCGTCGAGGTTGCCGGGGGAGACAACCTGACGCGCTCCCTGCAAGCTGCGAGCATCGGCGGTCACGTCGCCATGATCGGCTTCCTGAATGGCGTGTCCGCGCAGGTTCCGCTGTTCCCCTTCGTAATCAAGCAGCTCACGCTGGGCGGTATCTCGGTCGGTTCGCGAGCCACGTTCGAGCAGATGCTAGGCGCGTTTGAGCAATGGCAACTCCACCCGGTGATCGACGCAGTGTACGACTTCGAGGACACGCTGGATGCCTACCGGCACCTTTACCGGGGCGCGTTCGGAAAAATCGTAATCCGTGTGCAGCCCTGACAAGTTCGGCATTCCTTCTCATCACCGCTGCAAGGAGGCAACACATGGCAACGGTATACGGCAGCACCATCGTGAAGGCAGACCCGGAGAAGGTCTGGGCACTGGTCAGGGACTTCAACGCGCTCCCTCAGTGGTTCCCCTTCATCGTCTCAAGTGAACTCAGAGAAGGGGATACGCACGATAAGGTAGGCGCGGTACGAACCTTGCAGGCACGCGGCGGCGGGGTTGTGCGGGAACGGCTTTTGGAGCTGAGCGATCCAGAAATGCGCCTAAGGTTCCTCACCTTCGAGGGCGCCGATCTCACCTTGAACTACAACGGCCATATGCAGGTGCGGCCCCTTACGCGCGGAGGTGGGTCGTTCTTCGAGTTCTACGGTGTCTTCGACGCGGCCGACGGCGACATCGAGAAGGCAAGCAACTGGCTGCAGGCCAACATCTTTGAAGCCGTTTTCACGCGTTTCGAAGCTCTTTTCGGACGCATGGACGATCACGGTCTTGCGGAAGATCCTCATGGCCGTTGAGCCGGAACACCCGGATCGCATCTCCGCTTCCAACGCGCCGGCAGACAGCCGTGCGGTAGCACAACCATGCTCCACCCTCGTTCTGGGAGCCGGAGAACTCGGCATGTCCGTTCTTCGGCATTTGGCGCAGCGCGCCACATCGGTATCGGAGCTCACTGTGAGCGTTCTTCTCCGCCCTGAAAACAAGGGTGCGGAGAGTCCACGCAAACAGGAGCAGCTTGCTGCGTTGCGGTCCCTGGGTGTCCGCGTTGTCTTCAGCGATTTGGCTGAGCACTCGGAATTCGACCTTGTCACACTCTTTCGCGAGTTCGATACAGTGATCGGCTGCACGGGCTTCGTGGCGGGTCGCAGCATCCAACTCAAGCTTGCCCGCGCCGCGCTCGCCGCAGGCCTCAAGCGATACATCCCTTGGCAGTTCGGCGTCGACTACGACGTAATCGGTGAGGGCAGCGCGCAGGATCTCTTCGACGAGCAGCGCGACGTGCGTGCTCTTTTGCGGGCGCAGCAAGCCACCGAGTGGATCATCGTGTCGACCGGCATGTTCACCAGCTTTCTGTTTGAGCCGTCGTTCGGCGTGGTGGATCTCCCCCGAAACACGGTGCACGCCTTGGGAAGCTGGGAGAACTCCGTAACGGTGACTACGGCGGAGGATATCGGCATGTTGACCGCAGAGATCCTCTTTGCGCAGCCAAGGATCAGCAACGAGATTGTGTACACGGCTGGAGACACCGTGACCTATGGTCAGCTGGCAGATACGCTTGACCAGATACTCAATCGAAAGCTCGAGCGCGTCCTGTGGACTGTACCCATGCTGAAGGAACAACTCGCCAGGGAGCCGAACAGTGCGCTCTGCAAGTACCGGGTCGTCTTTGCGGAAGGGCGAGGGGTGGCGTGGCCTGTGACGGCAACCTTCAACGCTGAAAGAGCCATTCCAGTTGTAGGAATCGAGCGCTGGATAAGGAAGCATCTGGCTTTCTAACCATTGCTGTGCCCAAGAGGAGCTTGACTGTGATTGAGCCATTTGTTCTTCCATTTTCTACTTCAGCCTGGGAGGATTGGCGTACCCGTCTCAAACGAACGCGGTGGCCTGATCAACTACCGGACGCAAACTGGGGAAGCGGGTTCAATCTTGAGTTCCTAATCGATCTTTGTCGTTACTGGAGCGAAGACTTCGATTGGCAAGCCCAGCTCGATCGCCTGTCGGTGTATCCGCACTTCGGTTTCCAAGCGGCTGAAGGAAAGATTCACTTCCTTCACGTCAAGGGAAAGGACCTTCGGCGATTCCGCTCATCATGACGCATGGCTGGCCAGGATCGTTCCTCGACATGCTCGAGATCCACCGACTATGTGGAACCGCCATGCGCCATCGCGTGTTTTCCCAAGGAGATTATGGCGCCACCTCGGAGCTGGGTCGAACGTGGGTACAACGTGGCACGCTGGACATCTATGCCCAGGGGTGGCTACTTCGCTGCCGCGGAAGAGAAAGAACTTCCAGCCGCAGACCTCCATGCCTTCTTCCGGGATCTGCGCTTGCGCGACGCCTAGTGCCTAGGGCGTTCTCGTGGACTGACCGCCGAGCACAGCATGGTACTGCGGGACATTCCAATAGAACGGCCTGAACTCAACAATGCGATCGCCCCGCACTTTGACCACCTGCGCCATAGGGGCATCGACAACGGCTCCAGTACCTCGTGAACGCGTGACAAGTCGGCAAACAGAGATCACGGTATCGCCTGAGGCGAAGAGCTGTTCGTCCTTGACCTGCAGATCGTCAAACGCATCGCTCATCATGCGAGCCCACTCCGCATAACCTGTATGACCACGGAACTCGCCGCCCCAGGGCAGGTCAGGCGATTGATAGAGCACGACTTCGGGATCGAGTGTTGCGGCGATCCCGTCGAAACTGGCGCCTCGCGAAGCACCACCTGCTGTCATGTACACAGCTTCGGCTTGGTAGAAGCGTTTCAGAACGGCAATAACGGGCAGTACGCTATCCGAATCTTGCATAGGCCTCCTTACAATCCATTAGAGCGTAACTTCCCGGCCCGCCGGGTCTGCGTGAAAGGTGGCGCTGCCGCCGCTGCGAAATGTTGAGGCCGTTCCGAAGGTGTCTTCCATGAACTGCATGTAGGTCAACTTGCCGTGGGACACTTTCGCGAGTATGGCAAAGGGGGAAGTAATCGCCTTACCAAGGGTCACGGATCGATAGCTGAACCGGCCGAACACAGCCACGTTCTCGCCCTCCCCAAAGATATCCGTGATGTCGAAACCTTCGTTCTTCCAGTGCCGGCCGACGTTGCTGTACGTGCTCACGATCGCTTCGGGGCCGTGCTGCGTACCGGCCCAGGGCATGAGATGCTTCAACTCCGGATTGTCAAAGTTGAGCGAAACGTACGTCGCGTCCGGCGCCACGAGCTCCCGTACGGAGTCCAGGTCGGTTGGGTTCTGAAGGATCGCGCGAACAACATCTTTGGGAGCTTGCGTCATAGTACTGAACCTCTCATTGCTGGCCATGCCTGTGTGGGTGTAGGGAGCTGCGAGGTGATCTGGGCCGAGAAAACGCGAGCGACGCAGAATGGCCGGCCCGGATGAGATTGAGCCCGGAGGGAGTCGAAGAGCGGTTCAGCCGATGTTCTTGGCAACCCACTTCGATAAAGGGTGAGTGTAAGACCAGGTGCGGAGCGTGTCCCCGAAGAAGATGGTGAGCGTGCCGGTGGATTTATCCCACGCGAACTTCCAACCTTCAAGTTCGTCGTCCGGGTTCACCTTCTCCGCACGGGTGGCGAAGTGGATCGTCTTTATCTTCTTTGATCCAGACTGCAGTTGGTCGCCGTAGGTGGATGTGCAGGAGCCGTGGAACTCACTACTTACTTTATCGATCCAGTCTATGTAGTAATTTGCCCTGCCTTGGAAATTCGGCACGGAGGTAAAGAACGAGTCGTCGGCTGTGTAGGCCGGCGCAAAGCCATACTCCTGTTTCATCTTCAAGTAGGCCTCGCCGTCATGATCTTCGTTGGTGCCCGGCTTGGGGTCATGCATGATGGCGTCGGCGAGAGCCCGCTCCCTGGCCGGGGTGGACATGCTTTCGGGCTGGATATGCTTTGGATGCCCAGTGCTGTCGAGCCCCGTTCCCCTGCCGATCCCTTGGGCAGAAGCGGGGGCTGAAATTGGCACGCCGGCACCGTTGGCTTTGTCTTTCGCTTTGTTCAGCAAGCCGCCAAGACCTTGCGCGTGAGAGATACAAACGGAAGACGAGACTGCGATGGCAATCGTCAGGGCACAACGCTGAAAGTTCCGGTACATGGAATCTCCTGCGAGGTTTGGATGCACGGTTGCCCGTCCGTATACCGGTGTAGTCCAACAATTTCGAAGCGGATCACCTTCCGTTGTCCTCGAAGGAAGGCTTACGAGGTAGGGGGCGATGATCATCGGCAGCTCTCTCAGAGCATGTGCGTTAATGCTAGAAGTCACTCGATACCACGCCGTTAACTCAGCTCCACCAGCAGCTTGTCCGGCGTCATCGGCATCTCCCGTAGCCGTGTTCCCGTAGCGTGCCAAACGGCGTTGGCGATGGCCGGCGCGACACCACAGAGACCGAGTTCGGCGAGACCTTTGACGCCGAGCGGATTCAAGACTGGGTCGTCACCGTCGACGAAGATGGCATCGAGCTCCACGACATCCGCACAGACCGGAACAAGATACTCGGCCAGGTTGGCATTCATCACGCGCCCGAACCGTGGGTCCCACTCGGCCTCTTCCAGGAGGGCCATGCCGAGCCCGCCCACCATGCCGCCGATGCATTGGCTGTGTGCCAGCTTTGCGTTCACGATGCGGCCTGCGTCGTAGGCGCCGAGCATGCGCGGAACGCGGATGGTGCCGAAGTCCGGGTCAACATGCACCTCGGCGAAGACGGCGCCGAAGGAGTACAGAGCGAAGCGCTCTTTTTCGTCGCCGGGCGCGCTGTTGGCGTCGGCGCGAAGCTCTTTCAACCCAGCCTGCTGCAACAGAGCTGCGCCGTTGAGCGGGGCGGCAGGGTGCTCACGCATAAGGCTGTTGAGTTTGTCTCGGAGCGCCACACACGCGGCCTGCACCGCCGGCCCGATGCTCGCCGTGGTTGTCGATCCACCGTGTTCTTCTGCTTTTGGCATCGAGCTGTCCCCGAGCTCCGCATGTACGCGGCTAAGTGGAAGGTTCAGCATATCGGCGGCTACCTGCGCCATGACGGTATAGGTGCCCGGGCCCATGTCGCTGGTCGCACTGCGAACGACTACGCTTCCATCGTCATACATGGTTGCAGACGCCTGTGCCGGATAGCGCGGTGCCGTGTTGATCGCAGTGGCCATGCCGAAGCCCACAAGGTTACGCCCACTACGCATTGACTTCGGTTCGAGACTTCGTCGACTCCAGCCGAACCGCTCAGCGCCGACGCGGTAGCACTCCCGCAAGCGATTGCTTGACCAGGGCAGGTCCTTCTTGGGAGACCGCTCGGCGAAGTTGCGCAGACGCAGCTCGATCGGGTCCATGTGCAACTTCGCTGCCAGCTCGTCCATGGCGATTTCCTGCGCGAGCAGACCGGTCGCATGGCCGGGTCCACGCATGGGGCAGGGCGTGTTGGTGTTCAACCGCACAAGGCCGTACTTGGTGCGCCGGTTCGGGGAAGCGTAGGTGACCGACGCTGGATCGAGTGTGGCTTCGGCGAACTCCTCGTACGTGGAGGTCTGCCCAACGGCCTCCTGGATGAGCGCGGTGAGCCGTCCATCACCGTCTGCGCCGAGCATGACATGCTGTGCGGTCTGCGGCCGGAAACCGATCGAGGTATAGAGCTGCCGTCGCGTGAGCTCCAGCCGCACGGGTCGGCCCACTTGTCGTGCAGCCATGGCCGCGATGGTCACGTGTGGCCATGTGCGTAGTCCGGATCCAAAGGCGCCACCCACAAACGGGTTCGTCACGTGGATGGAGTCGGTAGGGATGCCGAAGATGCGCGCCATCTCGCTGCGCACGTTGCCGACCCATTGCGTCTTGTCCCACAGGGTCAGCTTGCCGTCCTTCCAACTCGCAACGGTCGCGTGGGGCTCCATCGCATTGTGGTGCTCCCGCGCCAGAAGATAGTGCTCGTCGACGCGGGCCTTTGACTTGGCGAACGCGCCGTCCGCATCGCCTGTTTCTGTTTCAGGTCCACGGCCCTTCTTCTCGGCAGCCTCTGAAGTTGGTACCGCCTGTTCCGGGTCGAACTGGGTCAGCGGTGCGTGCGATACGTCATACGTGACACGCACAAGCGAGGCGGCGTACTCGGCTTGCGATTGCGACAGCGCGACGACCACACCGATCGGTTGGCCGGAAAACTTCACCTCCGCATCCTGGAATGCGCGAAGAGCCTCACCTGAGACTGGCTCGACGGCGGGACGCTTTGTGAACGGAGCATAGGGCAGCTTGGGCGCGTTTTCGTGGGTGAGCACGAGCAGCACACCGGGCGCACGTTCCGCTTCTTCGATGTCGATTTTGATAATGCGGCCAGCTGGAATCGTGCTCTCGACCAGCGCGGCATAGGTCAATTCTTCAGGATGGAACTCCGACGCGTAGGAAGCGCGGCCCGTCACCTTCAGAGCACCGTCTACGCGCGAGACGGGCTTGCCGATAAGTCCGCTCATGCCAGGTCTCCAGTCTCTTCCAGGGCTCTCGTTACCGTGCGCTCGATGATCTTGACCTTGTAGGCATTGTGTCTATGCGTGATTGCGCCTTCCCCTGCCAAAGCCGCTGCGCCACGGCACAGGTCCGGGGTAAAGAGCTGACCCTGCAAGGCCGCCTCAACCTGCGGAAGCCGCCATGGCTTGGTCGCGACGCCACCGACGGCGATGCGTACGTCTCTCACCCTGTTCGTCTCGTCGAGCTCAAGAGCCACCGCAGCCGAGGCGAGCGCCCATTCGAAACTGGCGCGATCGCGAACCTTGAGATAGTGCGACCGTCGAGCCGCGGCGCTCGCCGGCACGAAGATGGACGTAATCAGATCGCCGGGCTGCAACTGCGTTTCAATGTGCGGCGTGCTTCCCGGCAATGCGTGCAGGCTTCGGACGCTGATCTGCCGTTCGCCCTCGCGACCGGCGACATGCACCGTCGCATCCAGGACCACCAGCGCGTTTGCGAAGTCGCCGGCATAGGTGGCGATGCAGTGCTCGCTGGTTCCCAGAATCGCGTGCAACCGGTTCTGGCCATCGAGCGCCGGACAACCTGTCCCGGGCTCGCGTTTGTTGCACGGAGTCGCCACGTCCCGGAAGTAGCCGCAACGCGTGCGCTGCAACAGGTTGCCGCCGAGAGTCGCGAGATTGCGTACCTGCGGCGATGCGCTAGCGATCAGTGCCTCGGCAATTACAGGGTAGTGCTGAACGATGTGCGGATGCGCGGCAGCGTCACTCATGCGCGTTAAGGCACCGAGCGTCGCGCCGTCCGGGCCAACGGTGATGCCGTTCATGCCAGGCAACGCGGTGATGTCTACGATACGGCCAGGGTTGCGCACGCGCTCCTGCATGAGCTGCATCAAGTCGGTGCCGCCGGCGAAGAAATCCGTGCCCGGCTCATTCGCCTGATTGGACAAATGCCTTGCCCCGCTTGCAACGGCGGTTGCGGCGTGTTCGGCGCGGGTGTAGGTGAAAGGCACCATGCCTAGGCCCGCCTTTGGGCAGCCTGGCGCACGGCGGCAACGATGTTGGTGTAGGCGCCGCAACGGCAAAGGTTCCCGCTCATCCACTCGCGAATCTCCGCGTCGGATGCGGTGTGGCCCTCGTGGATGCAGGCCACGGCGCTCATGATCTGGCCCGGTGTGCAGTAGCCGCACTGGAACCCGTCGTGCTCCACAAACGCGGCCTGCACCGGATGCAAAGTGTCCTCGTGCGAGAGCCCTTCGATCGTGGTGATCTCCTTGCCTTGCTGCATCACCGCCAACGTTAGGCACGAGGTTACGCGCCGTCCGTCCACGAGTACGGTACACGCACCACAGTGCCCAAGACCGCACCCCTTCTTTGTGCCGGTAAGCTGCAGCGTGTCTCGAAAGCAATCGAGCAGTGTCGTGTTCACGCTGAGGTGCGCCACCCTGTGCTGCTGGCCGTTAATCTTGAGCAGAACATCCGCGCTGGAGATGGCCTCAGGCGCACGCACGTTTTCGTGAGCGACTTTGAACTCTACTGGTTGCGCTGCCAACGTTTGGTTCACCATCATCGCGCCTCCCACTGAGAGAAGGCCTGCAAGCACATCACGTCGACTGAGATCACCGTCGCCCATCCTCGCCCTCCTCATCGCGTCCCGGTACGGGAACGTCGAAGCCATTGAGGACGACCGAAACGAGGCAGTACATGCCAACCAGAAAGATGAGCTCGCCCATGCCCTGGTCACCGAAGGTTCTTCGCCCCGCCTCGTAGGTGCTCTCGGGTAGTTGCTTCCCCTGCACCAAAGCACTTGCGGCAGCAAAGCCAATCGCTTCCTCGTCCGTTAGTTCATCGGGCCGGACACCTGCTGCCAGCGACGCGATCTTAGCTTCAGAAAGGCCTGCCTTGCCGGCCGTGAACTCGTGAGCGTAGATCTCATACCGCGCGCCAAAGCGGGCGCCTGTCACAAGAATCACAAGCTCATGCACGGGCTTCGGCAGGGTTGTGTTGTGGGCCAGGGCCTCGATCATGCCCCAAGTTGCTGCCCCGTATTGGGGGAAGTGCAGCATGGGATTGTAGGGACCCAACATGGCGCCGTCTTCGCGTGCCATGGTGAAGCCACGGTCCTGCCCCTGCGTAAACTTCTGAATACGGTCAAACAGCGGACGCTGTTCGGGACTCAGGCTGGACGGAAAAATCGATTGCAATCTCATGCGCCACCTCCCTCTTGCTTCACGGGTCTCGCACCCGCGTGTCTGCCTAGCCACGCCAACACAGGCTGGAGCGCCTGGTCTGAATTCTTTTCGTAAATGAGGCCGTGACCGTTCCCATGAATACCGTAGTCCGGCAAGTGCAAGAGCTCCGCAGCTGCTCCTGCATGGACAAGAAAGTCCCTGATCTGCGGCGCGTACTTCGCCTGCACCGACACCTCGCCACTTACAATCGCCACCGGCACGTCCTTGAGCGCCGGAATGCGAAGCGTGGCGGGATCTGCGGCGCGAACCTCTTCGGCGGTCGCACGCGGAGGGTCATACGTGATGGGCGCGGCGGTCAGCCCCCAGGAGAGCGCACCAATGTTCGGCGTATCCGCGAACGCCGGCCCCATCGGCTCGACCGTGACAATGGCCACAACCTTGCCAGGACGAAGATCGGCGACTAACCAGCCGTCGGAGCCGGATGCCGAGTGCGTCATGAGGATTGCCGGTCCGATCCGGTCGAGCAAATCAGCCAGGCGCGCCGCGTCCAGCGTTTGCCATGTGGCGATGTCGGCAGGAAGCGGACCGAACGGAGCGATGTACGCTCCCAGCGCGGCGTCATCATGCGCGTCCAAGGGCCACTGTGTATGTTCCGTCGCGGTCTTCGCGGGGAAGAAGACCTCCTTACCCTCCTCGTAGGCGAACTGCGGTCCCATGGGGCCAAGGACTTCGGGGTTGTAGGGCGAGCGGCCATGCCCGGGCCGGTCAACAACCAGAACCGCGTACCCAGCCTCCACCAGACGTTGCGCCCAGCCCGGACGTCCATCCGGTGTGTCCAGCCACTCCGTGCCTTGCAGGGCGCCACCGTGCACAAGCACGATGGGATAGGGTCGCGTTACATCTTCCGGCGCCTCCCACGCGACATACATGGGCCCACGCTGATAGTGGCTACCGTGGACCTCGACTCGCTCACCGGGAAGCCAGAACTCGCCCCGCCGCGAAGACCGCACCGGTGTGTTTTGCCAGAACTTCGTGATTTGTGTGTCGCTGCTGGAAGCAGACTGTTGCAAATCGATTGGTGTCATTTTCTCCTCACCTTGCGGGAGCTCTCGTGCAGACCCATCGAGAAACTTGCCGTGCCGTTAAAGCGGAATCATTTTAAGTTGAAGCGGTTTTGCATCCGTAAAATGCTGTACGTCGGCCATCACCTCCGGCGTTCGCGGCGCGTCGAAGCAGGCCTTCACGGCAGCCTCGTCCCTGAACAGGCAGGAGCAGATGGCAATAGTGCCTGCACCATCGTGTTCCGGATAAAAGACTGCCAAGCTGTTGAGGCCATAGGGGGTCCAACATTCTGAAACAAGCTTCAGATGCTTCTCTGCGTAGTACGCATGATCGAACCGGGTTTGGGCATCGCCCGGATACACGATATAGACCGTTGTCATGGCGTGCCCTCTTGCTTGAGCGCGTTGGAATAGTGCAGTTACCGCGCTTGTAGATTCGATGTGGTGCAACGATACAAAAAGGTCCGATCCTGCGCAGTTTCTATCCCAGCCTTGCGCTTTTCCGGGTTGCCTGTGCGCCTGTCCGATACAGGAGGGGGCTCATGCCGCTCTCGCGCCGGAAGGCCGTGGCGAAGTGACCCCCATGGGAGTAGCCACAGGCGAGCGCGATCTGCGCAACCGGCAGCCCCGTTTCCACCAGCAGACGTTTTGCCTCATTCATGCGCAAATGCACCACATGCTGGTGGGGCGAAACGCCCATCTTTGCCTTGAACATCCGGGCAAAGTGAAATGGACTGACGCAGGCCTCCGCAGCCAGGTGCTGCAGGGTGACCGGCTCCGCGCAGTGGTGCTGCATGAACTCCAACACGCGTAGTAGCCGGCGGTCCGTCAAGTCCTGGCCGAAGCTCCTGCCACCGCTCTTCGGATCGGACCAACGATGCATCGTGGAGAGCAGGTGCATGGCGAGAAATCGCGCTCCCGCGTCGGCGTAGAGGTCGGGCACACCCTGGCGCATGGCTTGCGCCAGGGCCGTCGCAACGGAGAACACCACGGGATCACGGAACGCGAGAGAGTCTGGATAGCCTTTGCTGGTTCGGGCGCCCGGTCGGCGGTACTCCTCTTCCGCATCGGCAAAATAAGCCTGCGGGATGTATATGCGCAGGATCTGTAACTCATGGTCTGTCCGTGACCGCCAACGCAGCCGGTTGCTGCTCATGGGTGCGGTGAGCCCGGCGCTTCCGGGCGAATACATCGCTCGTTTCCACGCTCCCGCGCTATAGCTCTCGATCTCGTAGCTGCCTTGGAGGACAACAACAAGGAGTTGATCTGGCGAAGCGGCGGTTTCAAACGGCTCAACCGCGCTGGGCTGCTCATAGATCTGTAGAAGGACGGATTGCCAGCCAGCTTCCTTGCTACAAAAAACGCGGCGACCGGGTCGGAGTTCCCCTGCCCGCTCACTCAACACCGAGAACTTCGGTTTGCCTGCGCCTCTGTCGTTCATATAAAGGCTGTTTCTTATTGGTTGCGAAAGATTGTCTCGAGCTTGGAAAGGGTGGACCGTCGAGCGCGCGGCTCTGGGCATCGGTCAACCGTCATCTTTCGCGGGTTGGAGGACCGTCCTAACAGAGCACGATATGGCGAACACAAATCATGTACAGAATGGGGCGATATAGGACCGGTGTTGAGAAGCTGCTCGAAACAGAGATTCAAAGGTGGTGGAGGCGGCGGGAGTTGAACCCGCGTCCGAAACGGCTGTCAGCAGAGAGCATTCATGCTTTTCCCAGGTTCGTTTTGGTCTCGTGGCCAGCGCTTAGAACGGGCGAAGATGCGAAGGCCACCAGCCTGATTGGTCTCGTCTTTGGCGCCCAGGCGGAGCTCCGCAGACCAGCCTACTGTGCGACGCACGTTCACCGCCCGTAGGCGAAGCGGTGGCGCGCGGCTACTTAACTAATTAAGCAGCAAGAGCGAACTGAGGTTCGGCACTTATAGTTTTGTGAGCGATTACGGGTGTCCACACCCCGGCATGCCTCTTTGCCGCAAGCAATCCCGTCGAAGCCGTGACGCCCCCATCCTGGGTGAGCCGGCACCAACAATGCGTTGGGCGTTTTCAATGAGCCATATCCAGTATACCGCGGCGGCGTCGCTTTCCTGACTTCGCGGGGGGGAAAAAAGACGGCACGAACCTTGGGGGTCCGTGCCGGGAGGCCAGTGACGCAACACGTTGGGTGAGGACACCCGAACCTGTATGCCTGTATGGTTTCCCATAGCCAGACAATGATTTACTGTAGCACGTCTTCGGCGTCGCAACAACACGGCGTGTATGGATTTCGTTCCACACCTGGTAACTTCCGGTACTTCGCCCCCATGCATCAAGCGCCTGACCGCTTTTCGCACTTATGCGCTCGAACTTGCCGCCCCCGACGGAGGTCACCCTCACTGCTGATTGGTTTGCCCGCTTGCCGGCCATTAGTCAACAATGGCGCTCTCGTCTGCCGATTGGCCTGCCGCAGAAGCAGCTGTCCATTCTAGCCGTTAGTCAGGGCGATGACGCCGTTTCGGATGTTGTTCATGATCCATTGCTGGTTGTCCCGTTGCTTACAGAGCTACCTGGGCAGCTTCCAGAGAGCATCGGTGGTGCGGTCTGTCCGGCCTCCCCGTGTCACTTTGGCCTCCGCGGCGTATCCCGACGCTAGTTTAGGATCCCACGTGTTCTGCGTAGATCTACGGAGCGGGTACACCCGCAGCAGCACAATCCATCCTCGCGACCTTTGCCCAGTGTGCGTAGTTCTCTCGTCCTGGGCTTGCAAAAAAGCCGCTTTGACCAAACCCGCCTGTACGCACTTGTCCATCTTGCCGCCCTCTCGATCCGCTATCTCGTATTGAGCCACGGCGTCAGACGCTACGGAATGCTTTACCTCACCTGTAAATGCACGGACGAGAACCCAAAACGCAAGCATGCAAACCACCGCTCCTAATGCACCAGCCAGTGCTTTGTTTGGCTTACGCCCGGCCAGTGGTGCTGCGGCAGGTTGTTCTGTAATGCGTCTCTTAGGTACTCGTTCAGCTATGGCTCGTGCAATGAGATTAAGGAGGCCCAGAACGACACCGATTACAACCAACAGCAGCACTATCCCGCCGACAATTTCCATGCGGCAAAGTATAGAGAGCTTTCTGGACCCCAGCAAACGCCTGCATCCAGGCTTCGAATCCTGCATGGCCGCGCCACTCCCCTCCACACGGGAGCGAGGCGGGCTGGTAGATCACGCACTCTGCATGAAGTGTGGCCGCGATGGCGGAGAAGTCGGGCTCGGCAGCCTGCATATATGTGGTTTCGGCTTCGTAGAAACGATCAGGCGTGGCGAGTGGCGATGGTTCCTGCGGACGTTTCATTGCGCCTCCATGCAGCATCAGATTACCCTTTTGCGCGCCGTGGGCGGCAGCAACGTACGCTGGCAGTTCCCAAGGACAAGGCCAACCAGTGCCTTCGACCACCTGAAGCGTGAGATCAAGGACGGGATAACGGGTGTGAGGGGCTGTTCTCGGCATCGATCGTGTGTTTCAACGGTTCGGCGTAAACGGTTGTGTCGCCTTGCGACCCGCAGGTATGATCGGGAATTGTGACCCTTTGCTGCTGCACACGCACGGTCTTGCTCTCCACAGAGCTTGCACGCTTCTCCTGGAAGCGTAAACGAGGGCGGTCTTCCGCCGCGAGCGCCAGCCCTCTTGCTGGTAACGCCGACGCTGATAAACGCAAGCCGGGCTCTGACTCTGCATTTGCATAGACCAGGGCCTTTGACCTCCCAACTCGTCTGGTCTTGGCGTCCCGTTACAGTTTACCTCGGTGCACAGCTGATAACACGGTTCTCGACCCTCCGGTCTTTCTGGTAAGTGATCGCGAACGAACGTGTTATCGGCTGGTATCCGACGATACATTGTGCAACTCCGTTGCGTGATGGTCCCACCCCGCAAGTGGCGGGGATGATGTCAAAAGACAGATTGCGGCAGGCAAGTGTTCCATCCGAAAGCGATGTCACCCCTGATCGCAACGAGAAATGACTTGTTCCAGGAATCACCTATTGAAGCCCACTTTGCGTAGTTTTCCGTGTAAACATCGCTCCGACGTTTGCACGTCAAAGATAACGCGTTACTCGGATTCCTGTTCGCCAACTGTGAACGCCTCGCCCCGACAGGCGCCCACAGTTGGCCAGGACGGTACGAAACTGAATACTTGGGAGTTACTGTGAAGGATAAGTGGAATCGGTGCGTTACCAGCTTCGTATTATGGTTGCTTGCATTAATCAACGTCGCTGGAGCTAGCGCATCTGCTCCTTTGAGCATGTTGTCCGATCCCTTGGGTTCGGCCCCTCTGGAAGTAGGGCAAAGTGTTGCCTCTGCTAAGCCGCGTGTTGGTGCGGTTATCAAAGCTGATGCGACGGTTGGAACGGCTATGGACCTAAGTCTCCTGTCTGCCGTGAACGGCACGCCATACCAATGGTCGCACGTCACAGGATCGCTCCCTCCGGGACTGGCCATGAACAGCGCCGGCTTGGTTACTGGAACCCCAACCGAGGCAGGCAAGTGGGATCTCGTCGTCCAAGGTGGTGCTGGAACTTCCATCCACTCGAGTAAAACGGTCCTTCCTGTGGAGTTCCGCGTGCGCCGACCCGCTCTGGTCATCACTTCATCCACTCTGAGCAGCGGACAAACCGGGACGGCGTACACAGCAAATCTTGAGGCAACGGGCGGAACACCGAGTTACACATGGTCTCTCACCGCTGGCGCCCTGCCGGCGGGTCTCTCGCTCAGTAAGGCGGGTCTGATCTCCGGTACACCAGCATCTGCGGGCAGCTTCTCATTCTCCGTGTCCGTCACCGATAGCGGCAACCCAGCCCAGGTGAAGACGCTCGCCACCGCCATCACAATCGCCCAGGCGGTTTCGCCTTACACCACCTGGTACGTTCGTCCGGACGGCGGCACGCGGTACTCGGCGAACGTCGCCCAAGGCCAGTGCGACGGAAAGTCAGATACGGCGTATCCGGGCACGGGCGTCAACCAGCACTGTGCGTTTAAGGACTTCCGCTATCTTTGGGACGATAAAAGTGGCCGAGTCGGTTCTGGCGCGTGGGTGATATCCGGGGGTGATACGGTCCTGGTTCGCGGCTGTACAGCAGACGCGACGCAATCCAACGCGTCCAACCCGAGCTGCCGCCTAGGCTGGGATGCTCCGACCGGAACTGGAGCGAATCTTTGGTGCTATGGCGTGGGTTCTTATACCTGCTATAACCCACCCATTCCAGCGGGTACCGCACAGCAGCACACACGTATTTTGGGACAGAATTACGCAAACTGCAACGTCGGCGACGGGACGAACCCCCGCGATTATGCTTCCAACCTAACGCAGCTCTTTGCCGGATTTAGCCTTAGCACAGCGTTGAATCTGCAGAGCACACGGTATGTCGATGTCCAATGTATCGAGTTGACTACGCACAATGGCCAATGTGTTACTTCCGGCAGTCCGCAATACCCCAGGCCTTGTAACCGCAACCAGCCACTCGACGACTACGCGCTGAACGGCCTTGTCCTAAACAATGCTTCCTCAAACATCAATTTTCAGGACATATACGTGCATGGCTTCAACTCTTCCGGGTTTGATGGGCCAATTGGAGGCGCTATCACAATGACCAGGGTGTTCGCCGGCTTCAACGCTTTCGCCGGCTGGAACTTCGACGATGGCAGCGACACGCCCGATGCGGCCGGGTCGCAGATCCTTGCCCATTACGTCACGATGATCGGCAATGGATGTTATGAGGAATATCCCGTGAAGCACGCCTTCTCCGGACAGGCCTGCTACGACGATATAAGCAATGGTTTCGGCGATGCTTGGAGCGGGCAGGATACCGATCTGGACACCTTAACCTGCGATCATTGCGTCATGGCTTATAACGTAAAAGATGGTTTTATCGGGCCGCACACAAACGTGAAGACCCTTACCATCACCAACTCTCAATCCTATGGCAACATGGGTGCGCAGTGGAAATGGAACAACACGCCCGGTGCCATAACCACCTTCACTAACAATCTGACGATTGGTGGTTGTGCCCGCTTTGCAGAACCGATCCCCGGTGCTGCGCAAAGCTTTGCGCTATCGAGTGGGCTCAACGGGGCATACTTGTCCGACTACTGTCGTGCGGGTGGCAACACGGTCGCGATCAACAGCCAACAAAACTCGCAGGTACTCTTTGCCAACAACACCTTCATTGATAACTCAGCCACCGTTTTTTTACTTAGTTGTGGACCGCAGGGCCAAAATCAAAATGGCATGTGCGGCAGTACGAAATGGCAGTTCACCAACAACATCTTTCTCGGTTACTCCATGCAAGGTTACCAAGCGCCAGGCCTCTTCTACATCAACGATCCTTCCATTACCGTCACGCAGACCAACAATTTGCAATACGGGAACAGGCCCGGTCATGGGGAAGTGTGCGGCACCAACGGCAACCTCTGCATTGATCCGGGTTTTGTGAACGAGCCTCCGCAGCAGGCGTGGACCACGCAAAGCTTTCTAGACAACTTCAATTTCCACCTGGGAACGTCAAGCTCGGCAAGGTATGCAGGGGCCACCTATCCGGAGCTCCCGCAAACAGACATCTATGGAACCACACGCCAGACTCCACCTACGATGGGTGCTGTCGAGTAGCACCTTCGACGCCTCCGCACACCAAGACCCGCCGCAACTATGGCGGGTCTTGGGCTTTGCGGCTACACTGAACCGAAGCAAAGGTGATCGGAGTTCGCTGGGCATGAATCTTGTTCTCAGGACGGTTTGGGTATTTGTGTTCTTGGCGAGTGCAACGCCGCTGTTCGCCAGGACCTGGTACGTCCGTTCAGACGGGGGTACCCGCTACTCCGCCAACATGCAGCAAGGCCAGTGCAACGGTAAAGCGGATGCTCCTTACCCCGGCCGCGGTGTTAATCAGCCATGTGCGTTCCGCGATTTTCGTTACATGTGGGATGACAAGAGCGGTCGTGTCGGGGCCGGTTCTTGGATCATCAGCGGCGGCGACACCGTTCTTATCCGGGGTTGTAAGGCGGACATCACACAGTCCAATGCTTCAACCCCAAACTGCCGTCTAGGATGGGATGCTCCGACCGGAACCGGCGCGAACCTTTGGTGTTATGGTGTAGGCTCTTACGATTGTCTCAACCCCACCATTCCACCAGGTACTGCGGACCAGCACACCCGCATCGTTGGGCAGAACTATACGCACTGCAACACCGACGGACAGACGAATCCGAGAGGTTACGCCCACAATCTTACACAGCTATTTGCAGGCTTCAGCCTCACATACGCTCTCAATCTTCGCAATACGCAATACGTCGATATCGAATGTATTGAATTAACTACCCACAATGGTCAATGTGTCACCTCCGGCAGCCCGCCCTATCCGAGACCATGCAATCGTAATCAGCCTCTCGATGACTACGCTCAGAACGGGTTTTTGCTGAACAGCGCTTCCGCTAACATCCTGTTCCAGGATGTCTATGTGCATGGCTTCAACTCATCAGGTTTCGATGGGCCGATTGGAGGTGTGATCACGATGAACAGGATCTTCGACGGTTTCAACGCATTCTCCGGCTGGAACTTCGACGATGGCCGCAACACACCCGACGGCCCTAGATCGTCCATTTCTGCCCGCGATGTAACGATGATTGGGAACGGTTGCTACGAGGAATACCCTTTAAAGCACGATTTCTCGGCACAGGCATGCTATGACGATAACAGCAACGGTTTTGGCGATGCCTGGAGTGGTCAGGACACCGATCTCGATAGTTTCACTTGTGATCATTGCATGATGGCCTACAACACCAAAGATGGATTCATTGGACCGCACACGAATGTGAAGGCTCTTACGATTACGAACTCGGAGTCTTACGGCAACATGGGTGCACAATGGAAGTGGAACAATACGCCCGGCGCGACGACGATGTTTGCGAATAACTTGACAATCGGCAATTGCGCTCGACTCGCAGAAGCCGTTCCCGGAGCTGCACATAGCTTTGCTGTCTCAGCACACATACCGGGAGCCTACCTGTCTAGTTTCTGCCGTGCTGGTGGCAACACCGTCGCGATCAATAGCCAGCAGAACTCCCGCGTACTGTTTTTGAATAACAGCTTCGTCGATTACGGTAACACCGTCTTTTTGCTAAGCTGCGGTTCCAATAACAGCAACCACAGCAAGCAGTGCGGTTCCACACAATTTATTTTCACGAACAACATATTTTTGGGGTACACACACAAGGGCGAGGAGGCACCTGGGCTTTTCTACATTGACGACCCGTCCGTCCACGTTAATTCAACCCACAACATTGAATTTGGCAACCGCGCTGGTAGGGTAAATAGCTGCGGTGGAGACATCCTTTGCACTGATCCGCGTTTTGCAAATGAACCTCCACAGAAGCCCTGGACGACCCAAGTGTTTCTCGACAACTTCGATTTTAGGCTCAGTCCGAGTAGTCCTGCGAATGGCCGCGGCGTCGTTGGCAGCGGCGTGACAACCGATTTCTTCGGACAGGCGAGGCCGAACCCTCCAGCGATTGGGGCGGTGGAGCCTCGGGCACCGGGCGCTGCGCAGTAGCATGCCATCGTGGTCACGCGCCATCCACCAAAAGGCGTAAGCACCGGGTCGTCCTCTGCTCTTATACTTGGCCAAGGTTGCAGCATTTGCGATGGCACCCCCAAGCGGCACCGAAAGCGACAGGCAATGTTGAAACAGCGAGAGGCTATGGATGCTTCCCAACCCGGCAAAGGGAACTGGGCGCGGTTCGACGTTCCGTTCGAACGAGTAAAGCATGCGGCTGCCGAGTGGGAACAGGCACTTGCTGGGGTATCTCGGCCATGGCTCTGCTGGAACGTGAGTGATCGTTGGTGCATGCTGCAGCAACGCCTAGTTCAGGAGGTCGGATGGACGCCGGTGATCGGCTACGATCCACGCTGCGGCCCCCCAACGGTCCTCCCCGGTTCGATACTGATCGACTTCAATGCGCACTTCGGCTTCGAGGTCATGTGGCCGCATATTCCCATGGAGTTCGTTTTCCTCTATACGGAGCGACTTGCCTTCTGGCACGCAGACCTGCTTTGTCGCTTGGAAGTGATGGAAACGCTGCGCGACACCTTCGAATCTCTTCCCGCCTGTTCTCTTGCCGCCGTGCCGGATTTCGGCGGTCGCCGGAACCTCCTCCGTTTTCGGCATCATCGTTATTGGGAGCTGGTAGGCTGTACCACTCGCGCGGCCAGTCAGTCACAGTTCGATCACGGCACCGGCTGGTGGCGCTATATAAGTCACCACCCGAATTGTACCGACGCCAAAGAGCGCCGGCGTCGTCAGAAGTACTATTACGACTCCGGCGTCGGCACTATGTACTGGAAGCGGCGATACGGTGGCAAGGTTATCGATATTCCCGAGAAGCTTGTCGCCGAAGGTCACTGTACCTCCATCAATCACAAGAACTATCGACAGATTGAACCGGGGGGCGCCCGCAACCTCGGTGCTGAGATCAATATGAATTACGACATAGAGGAGGTCGCCCGCACACTGGGCATCGCCCATTTACTTTGAAAGTGGTTGGTTAATGCGACGCGCTTCTGCCTGACCCGTATCCGGGTAGGGCTAACAAAAGACTCAGCCCGGCACGGTTACCGTTTAAGGGTGAGCGATAAGCGTTCTGACTGTAGCACCGAGTGGAAAGGAGGGATCGGGTTTGCAATTGCGTGCGCGACATATCGCCAGGAACGTGCTATTCAACTGGTTCGGAACGATAGCCAGTATGGCTGTAGGCTTCTTTCTTTCGCCATTCATCCTACATCGTCTGGGCGATATTGCGTATGGAGTCTGGGTCCTGGCGATCTCGGTTGTGGGCTACCTGGGTCTGCTTGACCTTGGCATGCAAAGCTCTGTTCTTAGGTTTGTTTCCCAGGGTTTTACGAAAGGCGATCATGAGAGCGCGTCCGAGGCAGCTTCGGCTGCGTTCTGGGCTCGTTTGCAGATTAGTGCGCTTGCTATCGTGCTTAGTGCCGGTCTCGCCGCGGTGTTTCCCCAGATCTTCAAGGTTCCGATTTTGTTGGCGAGAGATGCGCAAGAGGCCATTCTGCTGATCGGCTTGACGACGGCCATCAATCTGTCGTTTGGCGTCGTTGGGGGCGTTTTGTCCGCGCTCAATCGATACGATCTGCAAAACTGCATAAGCCTCGTGCAAACGACCATACGTGTTCTTGGCGTCGTGGCGGTGCTGCGCAGCGGTCATGGCATTGTCGCCATTGCTGTTTGTGAACTGGTTGCGGTGTTAGCAGGTCGGCTTATCATGGTGTGGGTCGCGCGGAGACTCTATCCAGAGCTCCGCATTCGGCTGAGAAAGCCTAGGCCAGAAACCCTAAGGAAGATTTGGTCCTACAGCTTTTACACTTTCTTGACCACGATCGCCATTCAGTTGGTGTACCAAACTGACAGCATTGTGGTGGGCGCTTTTGTCTCGACCTCAGCGGTGACGTACTATGCCATTGCGAACTCGTTGTGCCGCTATGCAGGCCAAGTGGTCGGCGCGATTGACAGCACCTTCATGCCGGCTGCGAGCACGTTCGAGGCGGGTGGGAATGTGCAGGGCCTTCTCATGCTCTACAAGAATGGGACGCGAGCCGTTATCATGGTTTCTCTGCCGATCCTGCTAACCTTCGTGCTTCGAGGGTCGAGCTTTATCGGCCTATGGATGGGACCACAGTATGCGCACAGCTCCGGGATTGTGCTGACGATTCTAAGCATTGCCCTGTTCTTTTCCCAGGCAAATCGTACAGCAGGGGCCATCGCGTTTGGAATTGAGAAACATAAGACCCTTGCTGTTTGGGCTGTCGGCGAGGGTGTTGCAAACCTAGCACTAAGCGTCCTGCTTGCCAAATGGTATGGGATCTACGGCGTCGCAATAGGCACGATGGTGCCGAGTCTCTTGATCCACCTGGTGTTCTGGCCGATGTATATCTCCAAAATCGTAGGCGTGAAAGGGTCCGAGGTCATCTTGACCATCTGGGCTCCGATGATACTCGCCTCGGTCCCGTTTGCCTCACTTACGTACCTTGTGGAGAGGTACTATCCCGCACACAACCTGCCAGAGTTTCTTTTACAGGTCATCGCGATACTGCCTGCACTATTGATCACAATCGGATTTGTTCATCACAAGTACGTAAGAAGCCAAGTGTGGCCCAGACTTAAGCTTGGCCTGTTTACAGGGGCGGCTTAGTTCTGCGCGTGAACCAGCCATCACACCTCGACAGCCGACAGACCTGCCCGAGGCAGGTCTCGTGCGTCCTCTGTGATGTGCGATGGTACAACGGCAGTGGTAGAAACTGCGTGCTGGTGAAATGACCTTAGACCTCCTTATTGCCACATACAATCGCTCCGCGCTGCTGCAGCAATGTGTGCAAAGCGTTCTCGATGCTGCTCGTCCTGCAGAGCTTCAGGTGACTGTACATATTGTTGACAATAAGTCGACGGATGACACCAGGTCGGTAGCGGAAAGTTTTGTGACCAGCTCAACGGAGCTCGCCGTAAGGTACATCTTTGCCGGTCGTCCCGGTAAATCTGCGGCCCTGAACGACGCCATCTCACAAACGCATGGGCAGCTGGTCGGTTTTATCGATGATGACGAACGACTCGATCGATCGTGGTTTGAGGTCGTTGATCGGGAGCTGTGCGCCGATCCATCCATCGAGTACCTCGGTGGTCAATATTACCCGCTCTGGGAGCGTCCAGCGCCGACCTGGTTCTCAGAGCATTACCGCGGAGCCGTGGGGGTTGTTCTCTGCTCTGTGCGTGGGTTTTTCTCGCATGATTTCCGACAGATGTTAATGGGGGGCAATGCCGTGATTCGGAGATCCACGTTGGAACGTGTGCTGCCCTATCCTGAAAAGCTTGGGAAGATCGGTGCTAGGATCCGTAGCGGCGAAGACGAAGTCATCTATCATCGGCTTCTGCAGCTTGGTGCACGGGGTATCTTTGTGCCGGAACTGATCATCTATCATTGGATACCAGCTAAACGTTTGAGTAAGGAATACTTCCGGAAATGGGTGATTGGACGCGGCATCTCAACCGGTTCGCAGATTCGCCTGCGCGGCTTCAAGGAACCGGGCCTGCTAGGCATCCCGAGGTATCAATTCGGGGCCGCGATCCGGTCACTTTGGCCTATGCTGACGAACAATTCCGAAAAAGAACGGTTCACGGCACAACTCAACGTTCTCGATTGTTGTGCAACGTTGTACGGTCGTCACTTCTATTGACCAACAGCCCAGCTTACCGTTGTCGACCCGAGATCAGAGGCCGATGTCGCGGGTTGCTCGTAAAATGAGGGCTGCTTCACTGTAGGCAGCGGAGAGTACATATGTTGCGCGTAGGGATTATGCTGGGACCGTCTATGTCGCAGGCGTGGGTTGCCTCACTTCTTGCCACGATCCAGCGAAGCACCTTCGCCACTGTTTCTGTCGTGTTTTCCACTGTGTCAGACAGGTCAATCTCGCCCAGTCTGTTGTCGCGTAAAGGATGGAGCCATGGACTATTCAAGCTTTACGAGCGCTGGGATGGTCGCCGTAATTCTTCTGCAAAGAGCGCTCTCGCTCCCACAAGTCTCACGACCGTGCTGAAGGGCGTTCCTATCGCTTCCGATGATACGCAAGTCGCACAATTGCTGCAGCTCGACCTTGATCTTGTGCTTTGTCTTAGCCCTCCTACCGCCAATCATATGCCTGAGGGCATCACACGGTACGGTAGGTGGTTGCTCGATGTCGATGGCTTTTCCAACGACCCGGACCAACCGCCTTTGTGGCCCGCACACTCTCAGGCCGAAGCTAGTGTGACCACGCGCCTGTTGCACTATCCTTCCAACCCCCAAGGCACCCCACGTCTGCTGTATGAGACACGGACTGCGCTGAATCCATTCTCGCTGGCCCAAAGCCGTGACCCAGTGTATTGGAAAAGCGTAGCGCTGATCCTGCGCTGCTTGAAGCGCGTCGCGGCTGATGGTGAATCGTATCTCAACTCACTTCCTACCTCATTGTCGACCACGACTGAGCTTGCCGGGGTTCCGAGTTTGGGCATAACACGATTCTTGCTGAGTGAGGTTTCTCGGCGGTTCCATGCACGCAGCAAGAGCTTTCAGCGCGCCACGTTCGCTAAATGGTGTGTCGGTATCCGCTTGCGTGCGGCGGAGATCCGGTTCGACAGCCCAGAGAACTACCGGCTACTCGTCTCACCGCACGATCGGTTCTACGCGGATCCTTTTCTTTTCGAATACGAAGACCGCACCTGGCTCTTCTTCGAGGACTTCCGCTATCCCGAAGGCAAAGCCGTAATCTCCTGCTGCGAGCTCAACGAGAAGGGGGAACCAGGCGGAGCCTTCGAGGTTCTGCGTCTTCCTTACCACCTCTCGTACCCGTTCATCTTTCAGGAAAGCGGCTCCATCTACATGATCCCAGAAAGCCGTGGAAACCGCACCGTGTCGCTCTTTTGTGCAACGGACTTCCCACATACATGGAAACACGAGAATGATCTTTTTTCCGATGTCGACATGGTGGATGCCACGCTTCACCAAGCCGAAGATGGCAATTGGTGGCTCTTCGCCGGAGTTTCTGATGGTAACTACTCCAACAGCGATGAGCTCTGCGTGTTTTATGCCGACTCCTTTCGCGGACCTTGGACGCCGCACCCGCAAAATCCCGTCATCTCCGACGTTCGCCGTGCCCGTCCCGCCGGACGAATCTTTCGCGACGACAATCGCCTGATTCGCCCATCGCAGGATTGCGGGCCCGCCTATGGCTATGCTCTTGTATTTTCCGAGATCGAAGTGCTCACCCGTACCACGTATCGCGAGCACGTCTTGAGCCGATTAACGCCTGAATTGATTGTCGGCAATACGGCTAACCACACTTACACCCGTACCGCAAATCTTGAGACAATCGACCGCTTTTTTATCGAATCTCGCCTGTCGCAAACCGAAACTTCTTCGTCTTCAGCAACCCTTCTATGAGCGCTACCTCGCCCAACTACGGCATTTCAGTCATCGTTCCTCACCACAACCGTCCTGAACTGGTCCGCGAAGCCCTCCTTTCGATTCGTCGGCAGACTCATGCTCCTCTGGAAATCCTCTTAGTTGATGATAGTTCCACGCCGGAAAACCGGGCAAAACTCTGCGCGTATGCCGATCTTGCCACTCTGGTTTTTCCGGACCGTTGGCTCGGGAACAGTGGCGCGCGCAACTATGGGGCGCAGCAGGCGCGCGGCGAGTGGATCGCCTTTCTTGACGACGATGACCTATACCTTCCCGACAAGCTCGAGCGCCAAGTTGCTTACTTGCAATCGAACCCTGCGGTCGAGGCGCTCGGCGGCGCATTTACGATGGTCGCGCCCGATGGTCGTACGGAGCAGTGGGGAGGACGCCAGACACGCCGGCTTTCTACGGCCTACGCGTTGCGTTACACCGCTTCTATGTCACAGTGCCTGCTTATACGGCGCAGTACCTTTCTCGCTCTCGGCGGCTTTAACCAAATGCTGCTCCACATGGAGGATTACGAGTTCGGCATACGCCTCCTGCACTCGGGTACGGAGACGCACGCGCTCGGAGAACCTCTGTTTCTCTATCACTTCGGCGGTGAACGTCAGCAGCTCACGGCGAACTGGCGGCGCATGGTTGCTTCAGAGCTCCGGGTAATTGGCACGCACGCCGCAATAGGTCGGCAGGAGTTTGGTCTATTCGGCCCACTTCGTCTGATGGCGGCCTGCTGTAAAAAGCACGGTCTCCGCCGAGGCGGCCTCCTTGGCCGTGCCACATGGCTGCTTGGTGTCCTTAGCGAAGCAATTTTCGGTCGGTTACCTAGCCGTGGTAGCGCGACTTAGCAAAGCTACCTTAGCCTAGACGCCGGAAAACTTTCCGGTACAGCGGAGATAGAAGTTCCCTAACTACGATCTCTATCGTCTCCCAGCTCAGCCTTCGATCGTTCCAGTCGAAGTCAAAGAAACGCACGTTTCGATACGACTCGCGAATCTCGCGCCAAGTCGTCAATCCTTCTCTTAAGTAACTTCGGAAGCATTGAACATCCCGGTCCAACACGATGTGGTGGAATTTTCTTCCGTTCCATCCAACGGCGGCGGTCGGCGCTTTACCAATCATGTCCAAGTAGTGCAGCCACCCCAGCTCCACGCCGGCATAGGTCGCAGCGTCCGCCGTCACGCTGTAACGCGGGTTTGCCTCGATCAATCGCACTTGGCCGTCACGTGCGTCGCGCTTCAACTCCAGCTCACAGATCCCTTCATACCCCATGGAGGAGAAAAAGCGGTCGCATATGGCCTCGGTCTCAGGATCATGCACCGGTTCTGTCACGCTCGCTGATCCGAAAAAGATCGGAGTCACCCGTAGCTCCCGCAC
This sequence comes from uncultured Acidobacteriaceae bacterium, assembly GCA_964245045.1. Lineage (GTDB taxonomy): Bacteria > Acidobacteriota > Terriglobia > Terriglobales > Acidobacteriaceae > Granulicella. The sequence continues at coordinate 31,874 of CAXTLD010000022.1, forward strand.
GATGCAGGAACCAAGCCGGCGACCTCCGGATCCGTAGCACGACAGGTACACCATCTTCGCGGTGTCCAGCCCTTCGATGATCTCCTGCAAAACCACCATCGGCGTGACGGCTTTCACAGACCTGTAACGCTCTTCCAGTTCGTCCGGCGTCGCGGCTAGTGCGATCTTTTCGTTCAGCAGCGGATGGTTCGGCGCAAAGTGGCGCCACTCGCGAAAGTGTAAAGGCTTCATGAGGCAAGGAAAGCGCGCGATCGCTGCAAAAGCGCGCACCTCCTCGGGGGAGTTCACGGTTGACGTTCGAGGTACCGGCAGCCCGTTGCGATCCGCAATCTCGTATTGCCGCTTCTTTGTTGCGAGCAGAGCCTGGCTCGCCAGGGACGCTGGCCGCAGAACATAGTGTGCTTCGAGCGAAGTTGCGTGATCTGCGATCGCGGTCACAAACATGTCGGAACTCGGGATGATCACTGGCCGACCGCCAATCTTGCCGGCCAAGTCGATCATGAAACTTTCCCACGCTGCTGGTTCAGTATCTGGATTTGGACAAAGAAACGCCTTCCCGTAAACCGTCCGAAAGCCCTGCTTCGATGCGTCGCAGTCCACGCAGAACGTTCGCACACCGTGGCGCGCTAGGTCACGCATGAGGACCACGCCGGTTTGGAAAGCTCCTGCCACTACCACCGGCGGCAGGTTGCTGCTCTGCTGTTTGCTCATGGACGAATCTCTTCCTTGTCGCATCGTGCTTCATTTCACACGGGGCGCAATGACAGCACAATAGCTCTTTAGTGAAGTGACTTTCAGCGCCGTCCAGCGATGCCGGGGAACAGACACCAAGCGCACGTCACTCTAGGCCGGTCTAGAGTGATGCAGGTCGGCGGAACGAGCCATCAGCCGTGGACTAAGAAAAGTACAACGTGTACTCCCGCCGCCAATCTTAGGCGTGCGCTTTGAACTCGGTCAGTCTAAGCAGAAAGAGTTGTGATCGCGTGCGAAAATCGAACGTTGTTCATGCCACAAGCACCGATGATTGTTCCACCTGCGGAGCTGAAGGTGGCTGGGAGCCGCGGGCGGAAAACCTTTTCCCTAGAGCCAGCATGGGGCGCTCTACGCCATAGTGCAGCGCGAGAGCAGCACTCGCAGCGAAAACAAGGTTCAGCGGAAACGCGTTGAAGCTGTGGTGCGAGTAACGATTTAGGAATGCCTGCTGGGTGAGGTAGAGAGCATAGCTAAGTGTGCCCACGTACGTAATAGGCCGGTTATTCAAGATCCAGTCTTCACGATTGATTAGGATATGCACCATGGCCGCAATGATCAGCGGCTCGAGACCCCACCAGCGAACGCCGCGATCGTGAATGACGATCGAGCCGACTACGGCAAGTGCCACGATGAATAGGCATACCGGCAGAGAGTATATCCAGGTTGGGAGTGAGGCGAGGCGAGGCGTGTAGAGTGCTAGAAGACAGCCGGCCGCCATGCAATCCGCAACGGCAGGAAAAGCGTAGTCCAAACTGCCGACATCATGCACAAACATCCATTGCCGGGCAGCAGCGCTGAGAAACATCGCAACCCAGGCACTTATCGTCAATCTGCGGGGCAAGAGCAGGAGTGCAAGGGGCCAGAGGAGATAGAACTGCTCCTCTGCACCGAGCGACCATAGATGTCCCATTTGCCAGATGCCCTCAGTTTGGTTCAGGTAGCCCATGCTGAACGTGTAGGCGGCGACCAAGCACTTGCGTGAGAGTGGGGCGTGTGTCCAAAGCAGGATGATTGCCGTTATTGTGGTGTATACAAGCGATGCGGGAAGTATGCGGAAGCAGCGTCGACGATAAAAGTCGACGAAGTTGACACGCCCTGTAGCCTCCTTTTCCCGCACCAAAAGAAGAGTGATGAGATAGCCTGAGATTACGAAGAAAATCTGTACGCCAAAGTGACTAAATCGACTCAGTTCCTCAGTGATGACGCTGCGAGGGTAGTTCTGCGTGAGATTGACATGGCCCAGCAAAACGAGCAGCAATGAGAAGGTACGCAAGCCATCAAGGGATGCGATCCGCCTAATGCGAACTGGAAAGGGCGAAGCAGGCTGGGCATGATCAGGAGCTTGCACGAGATCTTGGGTCCTGTTGATTCGGGACATTTTACACGAGGCGTGTCTATTAGCGACTGTGGTGATCACGGTTTGGCCCTTCGTGCGGACACCCAGCCCTGCTTGACCACTTGCCTGCTCCTGGCCAACGCAAGAGAGTCAGACGGCACATTTTCCGTGATGCAGGAGCCTGCCGCGATGTAGGAACCCTCGTCAATGTGAATTGGAGCCACTAGCGTGGAGTCCGAGCCGACGAACACGCCGTTGCCAATCTCAGTGAGGTGCTTCGCCGCACCATCGAAGTTGCAGGTGATCACACCAGCACCGATATTGACACCTTCACCAATCACTGCATCGCCGAGATAGGACAGATGGTTCGCCTTAGACCCGCGGCCGAGCTTTGCCTTCTTGGTTTCGACGAAGTTGCCGACGTGCGCACCGGCACCGATCTCACTGCCCGGCCGGAGGTGAGCATAGGGGCCGAGCACTGCACTGTCGCTTACCGCAGCATCGTCAAGGATGCAGCCATTACGAACAAGAATGCCATCTCCTAGCGTGCTGTTCTGGATGACCGAATATGAGCGAATCCGGCACTCGGCACCGATGCGAGTGGAGCCGAGCAACTGCACGAAGGGTTCAACGACAGTGTCAGCAGCGACCTGAACGCCAACGTCGATAACACACGTCTCGGGTCGGAAGATCGTTACACCTTGAGCCATCAAGCGAGTCGCGGTTTGCAGACGGATTGCGGCGTCGAGATACATCATCTCCACGATTGTGTTAGCGCCCAAAACCTCGTTGAAGTCTTCTGCCTGGAGCGCGACAACGCGCTCGCCCGATGCATTAAGAAGGGCAGCGACATCGGTAAGGTAGAACTCGCCATGTACGTTACTGGTAGAAAGCCTGCTGAGCTGAGCGAAAAGGGGTGCGGTGCGGAAGCAATAAATGCCAGAGTTGATTTCGGGTGCCGCGAGCTGGTCCGGAACAAGCGCTTTCTGTTCAACAATTGCATCGACAAGGGGTGAGATCTCATTTCGGCGCAGGACACGGCCATACCCGGTTGGGTCCGGGGGAACGGTGGTGAGAACCGTCATTGCGGCCTGCTCACGCAGATGCAAATCGAGCATGCGATCCAAGGTTTCGGGGCGAATCAGAGGCACATCCCCGGAAAGAACAAGGAGATGCTCGGGCGGCGGTTGCTGCGACTCTTGAAAAAAGGCTTTGAGCTGCTGCAGTGCATGGCCGGTGCCGCGCTGCTCGGGCTGTAATACGAAGCGCACACCGGTTTGCACGACGGCAGAGCGGACACGATCGGCTTCATGGCCGATGATGCAGTAGATCTGATCGGGTGCGGCTACGGTTTCTGCCGCCGCAATAACGTGAAGCAGGAGGGCGCGGCCACCAACCTCATGTAGAACTTTCGGGCGCTTCGATTTCAAGCGTGTGCCCTTACCGGCGGCCATGATGGCCACGCCAAACTGTTCGGTCCTCATTTTCTGTGTCATCTCATGTTTGGGTTAGGTCGGCTCTGTGCCGCGCGTTGCAGGTACATCATCGGCAGAGCTCCATCAGAGCGACGCCGTAACGTGCCAGCTTGTCCGGACCGAGACCGGAGATGGTACCGAGTTCGTCCAGGTTCTTTGGCTTGTTGGTGACTACATGTCGCAGTGCCGTATCGCTAAGAACGAAGAAGGACGGGAGTCCGGCTGCTGCGGCCTGCTCGCTGCGCCAGTTTCGGAGCTTCGCTTCTAGGGCGGTTTGTGTGTGCAGGGAATCTGGGCTGTTCGAGCTGGGCGAGGGCAGCACCGAAGCTCGTTTTACGAGCTCGGCCGGCTTGCGCCCCAGCACCACGGACCGCTCGTGTTCGTTTAGAGTCGTCTGCTGGGCGGAAACGGTGAGCCTTGGTGTCGCTATTGGAATTTGCGAGCTCGGGGGTTCGATGTCGAGGCCACGGCATAACGTCAAGATGTCTTGTCCATAGCGGTTACTCTTCTCCTGCCCGATGCCGCGCACGGCCTCTAACTCAGCAATGCTAGACGGCTGTACTCGAGCGAGGCTATGCAGTACGGAGTCGTGAAAGATTGTAAATGGGGGTACGCAGTGCTTTCTCGCAAGACCCAGCCGCCAGCTCTTCAAGCGGGCTTCCAGTTTTGTTTGCTGCTCGTCGAGAGGCTGTTCATCAAGTGGCTTGGGAAGGCGTTGAGCACGCCCAGCCCTTGGAACTGAGGTCAGCGTTTCGCCTTGGGACGGGCCGCCAGAACGGAGCCAAACTGTGGACAGGGCCTCGTCATCCGCGGTCCGGCCTTCAGGGGTGAGGCAAAGCTTGCGAAAACCGACATCGCGGCCATCGTCGGTGCGGAACGATTCGTTTGTTATCGTAAGTAGACCGGCGCGAGCGATGGATTCAGTCAGCCGGTCGAAGTAGTGCCGATCCTTCCAGGCGAGTTCAGTGAACGCTTTACCGGAAGAGCGTGGTCCCGCAACGAGGGATTTCAGTATGGATCGAATCTCGCTTCGTTCTGCCGCGTTTGGCTGGTGCGCGTCCGAAGCTGCTGTACCTCCGGGGCTGCAAATATCGCAACAGCCACAAGGTTTGCCGGAGTCCGTTGTATCGCCGAAGTATTTGACCAACGCAGCCATACGGCAAGTTGCGCCTTCTGCATAGGCGATGATCTTGTCGATCTGGGCGCGCCGGTGCCGAACTTGTTCCTCGTATCTACCCTTCCAATCTGAGGTTCCAATAGTTCGGACAGCGCCGTCGAGATCGGCGGAGATGGCGCCCTGAACCAGTAGCTTGTCGATGCTCTGTTCAACAATCTCCCGCTCCAGTTTTAAGTGCTCCTGCAAACTGGTCGGGGTGGTTATGCCGCCTTCGATGGCATGCAACACACGTTCGATATCAAGGCTAGGTGGGTAGTTCTTCTGCAGGAAGAACTCCTGGGTGCGACGGTCAGCGAAGTTGTGAAGCAGGACGGCGCGGGAAGGTGCGGCGTCGCGACCCGCTCGGCCGATCTCCTGGTAGTAGGCCTCAACCGAGCCGGGGAGAGCGGCATGGATCACCGTGCGGACATCGGGCTTGTCCACTCCCATACCGAAGGCGACTGTGGCGACCACGACATCCAGTTTGCCCGAAAGAAAGGAGCGTTGGACCCGGTCACGCGTCGATGGGTCCAGGCCGGCGTGGTATGCGGCTGTAGAGAAGTCGCCACCAAGACTGCCGGAGATCTCCTCAGCCGACTTGCGGGATTGAGCGTAGACGATGGCGGGGCGGGCAGCTCTGGATGCCAGGAGCTCGCGTATCAGCTTGAGACGTTGCGGTTTGGAAACCTCTACGACCTCGATGTGAAGATTGTGGCGACGAAAGCCGGTGATGAAAACGGCTGGGGCTTGGAGGTTGAGGGCGCGGACGATGTCCTGCTGGACAGATAGTGTGGCCGTGGCCGTAAGGGCAATCACAGGCGACGGACGCATCGCCGGCAGGAACTGGCCGAGGGTCCGGTAGTCTGGGCGAAAATCGTGGCCCCATTGGGAGATGCAATGCGCTTCGTCGATGGCAACAAGGGCCGGTTTGCGACGCGCCAGCATTTCCGGAAAGCCCGGGACGCGAAGGCGCTCGGGCGCGATGAAGAGAAAGTCTAAGCGTCCTTCAAGGTAGGCGCGGGCGGCCTCGCGGAGATCCACGCGGGGTAGACCGGAGTGGATGCGGGCAACCCTCAGGTGCAGAGATGCGAGTTTGGAGGCTTGATCATCCATCAGCGCAATCAGCGGTGAGATCACCAGAGCGGTTCCACCGCGGGCAAGCGCCGGCAGTTGATAACAGAGGCTTTTACCCGCGCCTGTGGGCATGACCAAAAGCACGTCACGGCCCGAAGTAGCAGCCTCGCATACGATCTGTTGATGCGGGCGGAAGTCGCGGTGGCCGAACCGTTGCTGTAGCAATGTACGGAGGTCTGGGGTTGCGCCTGCTGCTGTTGACATTAGGTCGGTGAAGAGCTCTGGCGATCCGGCTTGTGCAGTATGAACCATGGACTCGATTATCTTCGCATAATCTTCGTCTCAGACACGAAGAATAAAGAGGGGACGGCAGCGGAAAAGTGCTGGCATCGTCCCAATTAGGGACGCGATCCATTTTGGGAATAGAACTTGCGAAGTTTGATTGCTGATACCTGCGAAAGAACCGTCGAAAACGATATTGTCTCCACAGAGGAGGTAAGCGCTGTATGCATTAAGGAGCTTGTCCGGGGTGATGGGGTAGCGTCGTTTACGTTATAGATACGTTTGCGATTTGCCGTCATCGCGCCGGTAATTCCGATCTTGCCGATGCCACGGGCGCTTTGTGGGTTGAACTTGGTATCGGGATGTCCAGCACGGTGACGTTGAGAAGGGAATGTCGCGCAGAGGCTGTGGATTGAGAGCCCCCAGAAACGGGAGCTTTGGGCAAGCTGGAGTCACCGAGTTTGACGTCGATAAGGTCAAGGCCAAGGGCCTCGGCGGCGGTCTGCTGCATGACGGTGTACATGCCGGTGCCGAGATCCTGCGTGCCGGAGCCGACTAAAGCGTGGCCGTTTAGGGATGGGCGAACGGTGACGTTGGCAGCGGAGCGATTGGTGGTGTACGTGGCCATGCCATAGCCGATGCGTCCGTTGCCCTAGATGCGTTGACCAGAGGTGGTGTGCAGGTGCTTTACTGGTCCCAGCCGAAGCGTTGCGCGGCTCGCTGTAGGCTTCGCGCAGGTGCTTACCGGTCCAAGGCTTGTCTTCAGAAAGATCGCGTTCCGCGTAGTTGTCAAGGCGCAACTGAACGGGATCCATCTGTAGCTTCTCGGCCAGCTCATCCATGGCGATCTCGAGGACGGCGGTGCCCGTCGATTCGCCCGGAGCGCGCATGAAGGTGGGAATGCCGAGGTTCATGTCGACCATGCTGAGCTGGTTTGATTGGAGCCGCTCTGGTCGAACACGCGGCTGGGGCCGGCGCGCTCCTAGGATGATAGGCGTATCGGCACTAGAGGAATTGGACGAGCGCTGAGTCAATGTTCGGAGCGGCGGCATATGGAATGCAGGGTTTTGTCGCGGCGCGATAGAATGGTGGAGCACCCAACGGCAGGCGGCTCGTTACGTGGATAGGACCTTGGGGGCCAATTGCCGTGAGGACGCCGGAGGGCTGGGCGATTATGGAGCGCCTGGTCGCGGCGCACCTTGAGCAGTTGATGGCGAAACAGAGAAGGCGCTGCTGCGCTCACCCACTGCGCTTCGTGAGGGCTATGCGGAAGAAGGCTCGCCTGCACCGGCGAAACAACTGGCGTAGCCGGGTTTCCGGCCTACAACGGTGTTTGGCAAAGGGGCGCGAGCCGAGATTTGGGCGAGGGCGAGTGATTGGGCCGTGAGGTCTGGGCTCGCCCCGTGGAGGACCATGGAAGCGTTGCAGGCGACGGAGAAAGGCATTGAGGCGGGCGCGGTGGCGACTGGTAGCGAGTCCAGTCTTTACCGGGTCAAGCGGGCCTTGTTGCTGCGGGATAGCCTCACGTTTTTGGTGCTCACGCTTGCGGCCCTGATCCTGTATGCGGCTACGTCGTTTCTGTTTCGCTCGTTCGAGGAGCGGCGCGATGATGTTGCGCGGGACTATACCGCGCGTGGACAGGCAGCGCTGGCGGCGGATTAGCCGGAGAAGGCCATCGCGGCGTTTCGGACAGCCCTGTCGTATGCACCCGATAGCCGAACGAATCACCTGTTGCTGGCCGAAGCCCTGGCGGAGGGCCAACACTCGGAAGAAGCGATCAGCTACTTTTTGACGCTGCGCGAAACGCAGCGGGCGAATAGTTTATCAATCTTGAGCTGGCACGCCTTCTTCGCCAAAAGGGAAACCGGGAAGCGGCGCTGGAGTACTACCGTGCGGCCAGCCTGGGAACCTGGGGCGGGGACAGCATGGCGTCCCGGCGCACGGTGCAGTTGGACCTTGCCGACTACTTGGTTTTACTGCAAGGCCATTCAGCTGGACGGACATGATGTTAAGGCGCTTACACGCGCGGGTCGTTTGTTGTACCGCAGCGGCATGTTTGCGGATGCGCATGAACTGCTGGAGAAAGCCCTGAGACAGGAGCCGAAAGCGCCCCAGGACCGGGCAGAGGTCGCGGGGATCAAAGCGCTGGCCGAAGATGCCGAGCGCATTCAGCAGCTGACCCTTGGCGCGGATCTTTCGCCCGATACACTTTCGCACCATCTCCGCACAGACGCGACGATCGCCAGGGCGCGGGTGAATGTCTGTGTTGCCGCAGCCGGTTCGGCGGGTAGTGTCCCGGCGGAGTGGCAGGCCTTGATGACCGAAATGGCAGGCTGCCAGCAAAGGAACGAACAGGCGATCCGCAGCGCAGAGCGCGACCGATCCGGACACGACGAGAGAGTTGATCTTCGAAACAGAGATGGATACGTCCCAAGGATGCGGAGCCCCCACGGGGGATGATGCACTGCTGCTGCAGCTTGCCCAGGCTCATGTTGCCCACTAGCCGGGCTGGAGAAATGATGCAGGACGTAGCCCCCCGGACGGGAAACAACATGTTGCCCGCACGAGAAGAACGACTGTTTCTTCTGTCGATCTTTATTGGTGTGTTGTCGGGACTGCTCGTGGTCTCGTTCCGCATGGCGATCGAGTGGATGAGCGTGCTGTTATTGGGGGCCGCTCCGGCCCGCATCAACCGCGATTGTTCATTGTTCCAGCAGCTGCCGGGGTCGTGGTTGCGCTGCTGACGAGATATGTTTTTCCAGGCGTACGGGGCAGTGGTGTGAACCAGACCAAGGCCGCGCTATACATTCACAACGGCTACATCTCCGTTCGCACGGTGATTGGGAAGTTCATCCTTTCCGCGATGGCCATTGGCAGTGGCCATTCGCTGGGCCGGAGGACCCTTCGCTGCAGATTGGCGCAGGTGTGGCGAGCCTGATTGGGCGACGGGTGCGGCTTTCCCGCGAGCGGCTGCGGCTGTTGGCGCCGGTGGGTGCGGCGGCGGGTCTGGCAGCGGCGTTCAATGCGCCCATCTCCGCCATTCTGTTTGTGATTGAAGAGGTGATCGGCAACTGGACGGCCGGGGTGCTGGGGTCCATTGTGCTTTCGGCGGTGGCGAGCGTTGTGGTGGCGCGCTGGTTCTGGGGAGCGCAGCCGATGTTCCGCATCCCGGCGATTACGTTGCGGGATCCGCGCGAGTTACTCGCTTACTCAGTTCCTGGCGTGATCGGCGGGTTTGCGTCGCTGATCTTTGCAAAACTTCTTGTTTACCTCCGTCCGCGGCTGCGCAGCCAGCCGCAATGGGCGCAGATGACCCAACCCGCGCTGGCGGGTTTGCTGGTCGGCGGCATTGGCTACTTCGGGCTGCCGGAGGTGATGGGCGCGGGGTACGGAGCCATTGACCAGGCGATGCATGCACAGTTCGCCTTCAAGATGCTGTTGCTGCTAGCGGCGTTCAAGATCATCGCAACGACGCTCTCGTTTTCCAGTGGAACGCCTGGCGGCATGTTTGCGCCGACGCTGTTCATCGGCGCGATGCTTGGCGCCTCGGTTGGATCCTACGAACGGATCTTTTTTCCGCACCTTGCGGGCTCGATCGGCTCGTATGCGCTGGTAGGCATGGGGGTTTTGTTTGCGGCGTTTCTTCGGGTTCCGCTTACCTCGGTGTTTATGATGCTTGAGGTCAGTGACAATTATTCGATCATCCTTCCGGTGATTTGGCGAACACGCTGGCCTACCTGATTGCGCGCAGCCTGCAACCTGTGCCGATTTTTGAGACGCTGACGCATCAGGACGGCCTCTACCTGCCTTCGATGGAAGAAGCGCGAGAGGGCAGCGAACTGCGGTTTGAGGATGCCCTCCAACCGCCGACCGTGGCCATTGTGCAAGGAGAGGACAGCCTGTCGGACGTCCAGAAGGCCTTGCAACAGCATCAGGAGACCCTGAGCGGGTCGGCGATCCTGGTGCGATGCGCCGACGATGGATGCTACGCAGCCAAGCCGGCCGAGTTGCAGGCGATCTTCACCAATGCGGAAAGCCTGTCGCCCGAAGCAGGCTCGGGGCGGCTGCAGGACTTTTTGGGCCGGGAACGTACACCGCTGCTGTTTCCGGACCAGCCGTTGTCCATGGCTTTGCGCTATTTTCAGCGCTGGCCGTTGCTGCCCTGTTTCGAATCGTGCGGTGCGCGGGGCGCTGGAGGGCGTGCTCTCGTTTGACGCTGTGCTGGAGCGTTATCAACGCCCGAGCACGTGAGCATCGATCTCGGCTCAACTCACGTAAAGATCTTCTTGACTGAAAGTGATTTGTTTCGATTTTTGTGGAACCTACTGTTATCAGCAAGGCTCGACGGCGTGACCGCCTGTTTCGGCATCCGCTCCTGCGCCGGTACTTCTCGTTGGTGCATGAAGACCTGACCGCGATCTACTCGCGCGATATGCAGAAGTGGCTGCTAGTGGCTCCGCTGATCGGCGTGGTGACGGGGCTGGGCGATTACGGTGATCGCGACCATCATCCTGGGTAAGATATGGCCTGCGGTCCTGGCCTATTATTTGGGGCACCACTGGGTGATCGTGCCTTGGCTTGTGCTGGGTTTTGCGTTGACGGGGTTGATCATGCAGTTCTTACGCCGGACCCGAACGAGCACTCGACAGAAGAGGTGATCCGGTCGTATCACGAGCACGAGGGGGCGATCGACATGCGCCCGTTCTTTCCGAAGCTGTTGGCGGCGATCACGACGGTAGGCTTTGGGGGAGCGCGGCGCTGGAGGGCCCCAGCATCTACGGCAACGCGGGGATCGGGTCCTGGCTTTGAAACCACTTGAAGCGATTCCGCTTCACCCAGCGGGACCGCCGCATCATGCTGATCTGCGGTGCGGCTGCGGGTATGTCGGCGGTATTCCGGGCGCCGCTTACCGGCATCGTTTTTGCCCTGGAGATGCCGTATCGCGACGACCTGGCGCATGAGACGCTGGTGCCCTCGTTGATCGCGGCGACCAGAAGCTCCATGAACGCGTATCGTCCGGGTCATTGAAGCAGGAGGCCTGATCGCTGAGGCCTTTGCATCCGGGTGTGCAAAGGCCTCAGCTGTTTTCAGGGCAAGGTGGTTGCCTTACGCTTCGGTTACACCGAGTAGCCGGCTCATTTCGTCGTAAAGAAAGCCGCGGCCCGGTTTGTAGGGTTGCACCCATTTGCCGTCGAGGACGAACTGCGGGATGGCGCGCTTGCCGGTCTGCGCAATGACCTCGTCGGCGGCGCCGGGCGTGCGTTCTATGTCGATCTCTTTGAAGGCGATCGCGTGCTTGTTCAGAAACCGCTTTGCTTCACGGCAGTCGCGGCACCAGTCGGCGGTGTAGACCAGGAGTTCCATTCGCATATTGTCTCCCAAGGAGGCGTCCATGTGCGGTTAGGCTTCTATTGCTCTTTGTAGTTGCGCATCAGGCCGCCGTCGATGACGTAGGTCGATCCGGTAATATAGGAGGCCTCATCGGAGGCGAGAAAGGCTGTGAGCGCAGCGACTTCTTCTGATGTCCCCATTCGGCCGAGTGGAATATTGTTGAGGAGCGGCTGGAGCTCTTGGGGGTTGCTCATCATTTTCTGGTTGATCGGCGTACTGATGGCGCCCGGGGCCACGTTGTTTACGGTGATGCCGAGCGGACCGAGCTCCATGGCAAGGTCGCGCATGAGCATCCGTATGCCGCCTTTGGCAGCGCAGTAGCTGGCAAAGTGCGGGAAGACCATGTCCTCGTGGACGGAGGAGATGTTGATAACTTTGCCGGGCTTTTTAGCGTCGCGCAGCCGTCGAACGAAAGCCTGCGTAATGAAGAAGGCGCCCTTCAGGTTCAGGTCGAGCACGGCGTCGTAATCGGCTTCGGTGACGTCCCAGAAGTCGGCACCCTTCTCGATGCCGGCGTTATTCACCAGGATGTCGCAACCCCCGAGCTGGTTCCAGGCGGCATCGATCAGGGTTTGGCCGCCGGCGGGTTTGGAAACATCGGCCTGGACGATGATGGATTTGCCGCATTGCTTGGCGGCGATCTGCTTCTGCGTATCTTCCGCGCCTTCTGGGTGCGAGTGGAAATCGATGACAACGGCGGCACCTTCGCTAGCGAGACGGACGGCGATGGCTTGCCCGATGCCGGACGATGATCCTGTAACGACGGCGACCTTGCCTTGAAAACGAGCTTCACTCATACCCGTGCAGCCTTTCGGGGGCTGCGTTCTGAGCCGCCCGCTGATCAGATGCGTCCACGGCTGTCGGCGAGCAGGCTAAACGTGTTGGCGCCAGGCGGCGTCGTCGAAAAAAGCCGGTCAGCACGGCGCTGCACTGCTCAGCCAGGATGCCTTCGGTTACGGCCACACGGTGGTTAAGCGCGGGGTGGTTTAGGACCCCCAAGACGGACCCGCAGGCGCCGGCCTTGGGATCGGGGGCGGCGTAGACCAGGCGCGCGATGCGGGCGTGGAGGATGGCGCCGGCGCACATGGCGCAGGGCTCAAGCGTGCAGACCAGGGTGCAGCCGAGAAGTCGGTAGTTGCCGAGGGCACGGGCCGCCTGGCGGAGGGCGACAATCTCGGCGTGAGCGGTGGGGTCCTGGGTGCGCAGGACCTGGTTATTGCCACGACCAACGACCTCACCCGATGGCGAAAGCACGAGGGCACCGACGGGAACCTCGCCCGCGGCCTCGGCGGCGAGCGCCTCGGCGAGCGCGAGCCGCATGAGAGCCTCGTCAATCTCCGGGAAGGCGATCACGCGCCGCGAACCTGCGGCTGGGCTTGGGGGCCGAAGAAGCGCTCGATCTGGCCGGCAAGCTCGCGGAGCTTTACGCGGCGGGCGTCCAGGGCACGTGGATCGAGGGAGAACGCCTCCGCCCAGATCGCGTCGAGGATGGGAAGAAGCCGGTCAGCGATGAGGTCCGCGGTGGGCCAGGTGTGGACGGCGTTGAAGAGGTGTTCGGCTTCGGTCTCGTATTCGTCGGCCGGCGCGCCCTCGGCGAGGAAGCCTTCGATGTCGGCGGTGGCGACGAGTTCCTGGAGGGAGTGAAGATCGGGCGATGGGGGCCAGGTGTTGGGCACTACGCGGGCTCCTGTTGGGTGAGGCAATGGAGGGCGCCTAGGCCCCAGATGAGGTCTGTGGCGTGGATGCCGGTGACGGTGCGGTCAGGGAAGCAGTCGGCGAGGGTGTTGAGGGCGACGCGGTCGTTGGGGTCGTTGAAGGTGGGAACGAGGACTAAGTTGTTGGCTATATAGAAGTTGGCGTAGCTGGCCGGCAGGCGTTGGCCTTCAAAGACGACGGGTGCGGGCATGGGGAGGGTGCGGATGGTGAAGGGCTCTCCACAAAGATTGCGGGCGGCATGAAGACGATCGAGGTTCTCGGCGAGGGGGAGGTGGTTTTCGTCGGCGGTGTTGGGCTCAACGGCGGTGAGGATGGTGTTTGGGGTGACGAAGCGGGTGATGTCGTCAACGTGGCCGTGGGTGTCGTCGCCGGCGCAGCCGCGGTGCAGCCAGAGCACCTGGTCGATGCCTAGGTGGTCGTGGAAGGCCTGCTCAAGCTGCGCTTTGGTGACGCCAGGGTTGCGCTGCTGCACGTCGGAGAGCAGGCACTCCTCTGTGGTGAGGAGGATGCCTTCGCCGTTGGTGTCGATGGACCCGCCTTCGAGGACGAGGCGTTGTGACTGGCCATCGGCGAGGGTGAGGCTGGGCTCGACGGAGGGAATCGCATACAGGTTAGCGACGCTCTGCGGAATCTGATCGTCGTGCTGCCAATTCGGGTACTTGGCCCAGGCGTTGAAGTGCCAGTTGGTGATTTGGAGCCGGCCGTCGTCGTTTAGAGCTTTGGTAAAGATGGGGCCGGAGTCGCGGAGCCAGATGCGATCAGTACGCCAGGCGTGGAAGTGGAGGCGAGCGAGGTTGGCGCCCTGGCGGCGGAGCATGCCGGTGGCGCGCTGCTCGGCGGCGAGGTCGTTGACGAGGATGTGGACGTCTTCGACGGAGCTCAGCCAACGGACGATCTCGGCGTAGACCCAGGGTATGGGTTGGAACTTACCGGGCCAGTCGTCTGGGTTGTGGGGCCAAGCGAGCCAGGTAGCGGCGTGGGGGGCCCACTCGGCGGGCATGCGGAAGCGCGGGGGCGGGGTAGTGGT
>CAXTLD010000023.1:0-45541 GCA_964245045.1 uncultured Acidobacteriaceae bacterium
CCTCCGCGCAGTGCGGCCATCCACCCCACCAACCCCCAGATCCCAACTACCACGCAGAAGATCGACAGCGTCTCCGTCAACGCCGCTGCCGCATAGTTCGCTGTGAACGGGCAAAGCGCCGCCATCCAAACGCAAACCAAGCCCGCGCGCTCCCCCAACATCCGCGCCGCCAACCGCCCCAGCAGCCAACACCCGAGGAGGTCCACCAACACCTGCAGCCAAACCACTGCAAGGTAGTTCCCCGTCCCAAATAGTAGAAAACAAAGCGCCAGAAACATCGGATAGCCCGGCAGCCGAATCATCGTCGCCCGCACGTGTTCGTCCTCGGTCAGCCCATACACGCCCCGCGTCAACAGGTTGTGCGCCAGATCACCGTACACCAGCGTGTCGCCCACAAACCGCGGGTGCTCCCAAAGGAACACCAACCGCAGCAGCAACCCCACTCCCAGCGCCGCCGCCCACCGCCAACGCCCTTGCTTCATCGTCCCTGCATTCTAGAAGCAGGGCAGGAAGTAGTAAGTAGCGAGTAGGAAATGGCGACTAGAAGCTCGGCAACGGACATCCTGCGCAGCTCGGCAGCAACGTTCTAGCTCCCTCGGCACCTCCCCCATTTCCTACTCCCTACGCCCTACTTCCTACCCCACTCCCCCTACGTTCGCCGCCATGTTACTTTCGTGCAGTTCTCTCCCGCCCAGGAATCCCAGAAGATTCCCCTCATGCGCGTTTCTCTTGCAGCCCTCGCCTCCCAGCAGTATTCCCGCTCCTTCGACATCCCGGTCTCCGTCCAGGTGCGCCCCTCGCGCGGCATGCCCGGAGAGCACCACTACACCACCAACAGCTCCAACCTGCGCAGCATGCTTAAGCGCCAGACCGACCTTTCCGGGGTGGCCATCGACCGTTTCATGAGCGACCTGCGCTCCTCCGCCACCGCCCGTCTGTCCGGCGTGGAACTCAACGACCGTACCCTCAAGGAGATCGGCTTCTTCGTCGACTGACTCGCGAAGTGGCCAACTCGCCAACGGCGTAGCCGCCAACGCGAAGCGCCAACGGCGCAGCCGCTGCCCGCAACCACGCCCTCCATTGACTCCCCCGCGCCCACTCCATAGCATCACCTTTGAGGCGCACTGCCACCCCCTTGACCCACGAGCCCGATCAGTCCGACCCGTCCAACCAGCTCCCCGAGCGCAGGGAGCCCGGCCCCCAACGCCGGACGCGCACCCAGCGGCAGCCGGGCAAGGCCATCTTTTACGACCCCCAGCGGAAGCGCTGGAAGCGCCTGCGCCGCATCTTTGACGCCCTGGCCCTGGCCGGCGCCGTCGTTGGCATCCTGTTCGTCATCGGCCTGCTCAAGATGCGGCCCCTGCGCGCGTTGGATCTTCGCTCCGCCACCCGGCGGTACCGCGCCCTGTCCAACCCGCCCGCGCCCGAGCTCTCCCCCAAAGAAAAGCTCAACCACTCCGTCCATCGCCACTCCGACCTCAAGCCGTCCGACGTCGTCCTCAATCAGGGCGAAGGCCTCCGCGCTGCTTTCTACAACGACGTCGACCCCGCCAGCTACGCCTCCTTCAAGGAGCACGTCAAGCAGATCGACCTGCTCTTCCCCGAGTGGCTCCACGTTCTCTCCCCTGACGGCGCTCTCACCGCCTACTCCTCCGATAACACCCCCTTCGCCGTCGTCGACCGCGCTGGCGTCCACGGGGTCGACCGCGAAAACAAGGTCGTCAAAGCCATAACTGCAGCCAAGGAAGACACCGAAATCTTTCCTCTGGTCAACAACTACAACGCCCTTACCAACACCTTCGCGCCCGTCGGGCCCTTTCTCAGCGCATCCGCCGCGCGCGCCAATTTCGTCTCCGAGGTGGATCGCCTCCTCGCCACCAACACCCGGTATCGCGGCATCGTCCTCAGCTTCCAACTGGTTCCCTCCACGGCGCTCCCAGCCTACGGCGCCCTGGTGCAAACCCTCTCTGACGACTTCCACAGCCGCAACCTGAAGCTCTACATCACCGTGCCCGTCGGCGCCTCCGGGTACAACCTCGCCTTTCTCGCCGCCCACACCGACGGGATCGTGCTGATGAACTTCGGCGAACACCAAGACCAGACCATCTCCGGCCCCGTCGCCTCGCAGAACTGGTTTGAAAACAACCTCAAAGCCGTCATGAAGGTCGTGCCGCGACAAAAAATCCTCTGCGCCATCGGCAACTATGGCTACGACTGGACGCTCCCTCTTCCGCCTAGCCCGCCAACGCGCAGCGCGAACGCGAAGCGCCAACCTCAGCCAACGCGCAGCGCCGCCCCCACCCCCGCTCCCGAAACCCTCGATGACGTCGCCGCCGCCACCATGATCTCCACCCAGGACGCCTGGCAGCGCGCCTCCGACGCCGAAGCCAAGATCGACCTCGACGACACCTCGCTCAATCCGCACTTCGCCTACGACGACGAGGACGCCCAGCAGCGCCACCAAGTCTGGTACCTCGACGCCGTCAGCGCTCTCAATCAAATGCGCGTCGCCCGCGCGCTCGGCCTCCAAACCTTCGCCCTCTGGCGCTTAGGCTTCGAAGACGCCTCCATCTGGCGCGTCTGGGACAATCCCCTCGCGCCCAACGTCGCCCAGCAGCTCAGCACCGTTCCCCCCGGCTACGACGTCGACACCGAAGGCGACGGCGACATCCTCCGCGTCACCGGCCTCCCCCAGCTCGGCCACCGCTCCGCCGAGCTCGACGACGACAAGACCATCCCCGCGCAATATCTCTCCGTGGTGAACGAGAGCATGGACAGCTACCCGCTGCCCTACACCGTCTCCCAGTACGGCTATCACCCACAACAGGTCGCCATCTCCTTCGACGACGGTCCTGACCCTATCTGGACCCCCAAGATCCTCGACATCCTCAAGCAATACAACGTCAAGGGCACCTTCTTCGAGATCGGTGAGGTCGCCCAGGACAATGTCGGCGTCATGCAGCGCGTCTTCCGCGAAGGTCACGAGATCGGCAACCACACCTTCACCCACCCCGACATCTCCGACATCTCCGAACGCAACATTGACCTCCAACTCAACGCCACCGAACGCCTTTTTGCGGCCAAACTCGGCGTTCAGCCCGTCTACTTCCGCCCGCCCTACTCCATCGACCAGGAGCCCGACACCAACGACCAGGCCGCGCCCATCCAGCACATCGAGTCGCACGGCTACGTCATCGTCGGCGACAAGATCGACACCAATGACTGGGACGAACACCCCCGCAAGTCCCCCCAGGAGATCGTCGACGCCGTCTTCCAGCAGATCAACGACGCCCACGACAAGCCCTGGATGCGCGGTTCCATCATCCTCATGCACGACGGCGGCGGCGACCGCTCTGCCACCGTCGCCGCGCTCCCTGTACTCATCCAGGCCCTCCGCGCCCACGGCTACAGCATCGTCCCCGTCTCCGAGCTCATCGGCAAAACCCGCGCCGAGGTCATGCCGCCCCTTACTGGCCGGCAGCGCCGCGCCGCCCTGGTCGACTCCGTCGCCTTCTTCTTCATCGGCTTCTTCAACCACGTCACCGTCTTCGTCTTCTTTGTCGGGGACGTTCTCATGAGCGGTCGCCTCATCATCATCGGTCTCTGCGCCGTGATTGACCGCCTTCGTCGCCGTCACAACTTCGCCACGCCCGAGTACACCCCTCGCGTCGCCGTGCTGATCCCCGCCTACAACGAAGAAAAGGTGATCGCCCGCACCATTCGCTCCGTCTGCTCGTCCACCTACAAGAACCTGCGCATCGTCGTGATCGACGACGGCTCCAAAGACGACACCTTCGACGTCGCCACCGAGACCGCCAAACACCCCGACGCCCAGGGCCGCGTCACCGTCCTCACCAAGCCCAACGGCGGCAAGGCCGAGGCACTCAACTTCGCCCTCCGGTCCATCGACCCCGCCGGAGAGCCCATCTACGTCGGCATCGACGCCGACGGCGTCATCGCGCACGACGCCATCGCCCGCCTCGTCCCGCACTTCGCCGACCCTGCCATCGGCGCGGTCGCCGGCAACGCCAAGGTCGGCAACCGGGTCAACCTTTGGACCCGCTGGCAGGCCCTCGAATACATCACCAGCCAGAACTTCGAGCGCCGGGCTTTGGACCTCTTCAATGTCGTCATGGTCGTCCCCGGAGCCATCGGGGCCTGGCGGACCGCGGCGGTGCAGGCCGGTGGCGGCTACGCCCCCGACACCGTCGCCGAGGACGCCGACCTCACCATGAACCTGCTTGAACAGGGCTACAACGTCATCTACGAGGACCAGGCCCTCGCCTTCACCGAGGCCCCCGTCAACGCCAACGGCCTCGCCCGCCAGCGCTTCCGTTGGAGCTTCGGCATCCTCCAGGCCATCTTCAAGCACAAGGCCGCCGCCCGCAACCGCCCCGCCATGGGCCTGTTCGCCCTCCCCAACATCCTTATCTTCCAGGTCCTGCTCCCTCTCGTCAGCCCCCTGATCGACCTGTTCTTCATCTTCGGCATCATTCACTACTTCATCGACAAACACTTCCACCCCGAAGCCGCCTCCACCGCCGACCTGTACAAGCTCCTCACCTTCTTTTTCACTTTTCTCTTGATCGACTTCGCCGCCTCCGCGCTGGCCTTCCTACTCGAGCGCAAACACCCCGCCAGCCGCGGCGACGCCTGGCTCCTCGTCCACATTTGGATTCAGCGCTTCACCTATCGCCAGCTCTTCAGCTGGGTCCTGCTCAAAACCGTAAAGCGCGCCATCGACGGCAAACCCTTCAACTGGGACAAGCTCGAACGCACCGCCCAAATGTCCCACCAAACCGAACAACTGACGACGTAAATCTGCTCAGATCTGCTATTCCTCACCAACTGCTTTCTATCTCACATGGACGAGATACTTGATACCGTTGAGACTTGAGCTAGCGGACATCCATAAGAGTTATGGAAAGCGAGTCATCCTCGCAGGCCTGACGTGTTCCTTTTCCGTCGGCCTGACTGTTATCACGGGCCAGAGCGGAGTGGGTAAGTCCGCGTTGCTTCGCATCCTTGCAACTGCTGAGAACGCATCCAAAGGAACGCTGCTCTGGAAGGGTGTGCCCCTGCCCAAGGCCCGCGCAAGCCTCCGGCGTTCGTTGGGCTACGCGCCTCAGATTGTCGACCTTCCTGAGGACCTGACCGCCCGAGAGTTCGCCGCGTACCTCGCCGCCCTCAAAGGACTTGATCGACAACAGGCAAGCAAGCAGTTCCTCGACCTCGCGGAACGTATGAATCTTCAAGCGGATGTGGATTCTCGCATAGCCGCGTTTTCTGGCGGTATGCGACGGCGACTCGTTCTTCTTCAGGCTCTGCTCGGTCAACCGCAGCTGTTGATACTTGACGAGCCGACAGCAGAGTTAGATCGCGAAACCTCACGCAGGATCGCCCAGATCGTCAACGACTACGCCCAGAGCGCCATCGTCATTACCACCACCCACGCCGCGGAGGAGTTCTTCCACCCCCGAACCATTTTCTCGTTGCACGGCGGAAGCCTCACCGGAGAGATCGCCCAGTGAGCACGATTCTGGCCGCTTGCCGCGCATCGCTCCTCCGCCACCGGCGTAGCAAGGGTCTCTGGATCTTCGTTGTCGCGGGCTTGACCTGCAGCCGCTTTTTCATCCCTCGCGAACATGGGTTTGCCGTCACCGTCGCTGTCGACGAGCACCTTCCCATCCTCAGCTCGGCAGTCATCAGCGCTTCCATCAGCATCGTCCTTACGACCCTTCTGCTCCCTTTGCTCTTTATCCTGTTCAGAGCCAACTCCACCCGCTTGCAACCATGGCAAGTCGTCGAGGTATCGCCCGCTAGCCGGATCCATCTCGCGGTCGGCGCATTTCTGGCCGATGCGGTCGTCCTTACCACTCTTCTGCTTGGCTTCACGTTTGCTGCTTGGATCGAGACGTGGGCCAATCTCGGCTGGTCGGCAACCCACCCTTTGCAGGCGGCGATCCCGCTATGGCTGGGGGCATTCCCTGCCCTCACTGGCTTAGCCGCACTCCGCACATTGTGTGCCGCCTTCCGCCTTACTCGGCGCGCGATCGGCGAGGTGCTGTTCCTTGTCTTCTGGGTCGCCAGCATGAGCGTACCTACTGCCGCAACACGCGTTCACGGCAGATTCGCTATGTATATGACTGACTTCTCCGGCATGATTCAACCGCTTCGCCTTTTCGGATCGAGCCTGCACCGAATAGAGATCGGCTTCGGCATGCCCACGCTACCGGGACGTGTACCGTTCGACGTTCTTAGCCTTCTCGGAACGGAAACCTACCTTATCTCTCGCCTCTGCTGGATTGCGCTTTCCCTCGCCCTCGTCCTTATCGCAGGTGCGCTCTATCAACCCACCGGGCATCTCGGCACGCATTGCGCCCTGGGCAGGCACCGCGTCCCCAACTACCAGCCAACCCGCGGCCACCTGTTCCTCTCCTGCTGGCGCCCCGCGCTCTTCATCCCCGGTTTAGTCTCATCCGCACGCAGTTCGCGCTGTTGTGCCGTGGACGGCAGTACCGGGCCTTCAGTGTCGCAGCCGCTCTGCTCGGCCCTTTTGTGGAATTCCGCCGCGTGCTCGTGCCCCTGGTCCTGCTGATCATCACCTTCGGTGCAACAGTCTGGGCCAGCGCCTCGGAAACCGGAAGTCTAGCCTTCTTGGGCGACCTCACCGGATTTTCGCCCATCGTTCGCTTTGGCGCTACGATCCTTTCAGGCGCTCTGTGGTCCGTGGTGATGATCCTGCCCGCGCTTATAAGACGGCCACTTCCCCATCACCTGCTGATAGGACTGTGCATCGGGGCCGGCGTCGTCGCCGTCGCCCTTTCGATTACCAGAGTAAGCAAGTCAGCCTTTGCGGCCAGGCTTTGCCTGCTCCTGATCTGGTACGGCCTTCTCTCGACTCCCTAGTAGCATAGAGCTGGTAGTCTCCTCGGCTGATGGGAGAGGTACATCGCACCGCCGCACGGCAATGCTACCCTCAGCAGATGTCGGCGTTCCCTAGCCGCAGCCGTCCGGACGTTCCCGGCATCGTCGCCTACGGCGTGGTTACGGCCGTGGCGCTGCTCTACGTCGTCCATCGCACCCATGCAAACCTCGGCGGCCTCGAGCTCTTCTGGGACGCCCGCGTCTATGCCCGTGCGCTGGCCGATTGGCGCCACGGCGTCGACCCCTACCGTGCCGCCGCGCCCGCGCGCACCGGCATCGTGCTGCCCTTCGTCAGCCCGCCCGTCTTTTTGTACCTCATGGGCGCGCTGAGTCACGTCTTCCCGGGCCGCCTCGGAGCCGTCCTCTACTGCTCGCTGGCCTCCCTGTGCACGTTGGCCGTGCCGGCGCTGCTGGCCCGTATCTATCTCCGCAGCCACTGGATGACGGCGGCCCTTTGCCTGTTCCTCGCGTGGTTCCAGCCCGGCAAATACGGCAGTCAGGCCCTGCTCACGGGCAATCTCAGCAACCTACTCTACGCCGCCCTGCTCGTTGCCGGCGCTCCGGGTGTCCGGCGTAACCGCTGGCTGCCCTTCTTTTGCGTCTTGCTCTTTGCCGGCCTGATGAAGCCCACGTTTCTCCCGTTCCTGGTGCTGCCGCTGCTCGCCGGTAACGGGCAATGGCGCCCGAGCCTCGCCGTCGTGCTCGCTGTGCTTGCCGGCAACCTCGCCCAGTGGGCCGCCATGCCGACCTTTTGGCGCGAGTTCCAGCAGAACGTCGTCACCCGCGTCTTCGTCCATGGCGATGCCGGCTTCGGCCTGCTCGGTCAGTTCACCCGCCTCAACGCCGGCCTCAACGCCCAGTTACCCTGGCTTCACCCGCCAAGCCCGTCGGTCGAAGCGCTGTGCGTGCTTGTTCCCCTCGCCGCGCTGCTCCTTAGGCTTCGCGTTCGCCAACCTAACCCAAGGCTGTGGGTTCCCTGCCTGGTCGTCTTCGCGGTCCTCGCCAACCCGCGCACGCTCGATTACGACGTGTACGTTGCCGTCATCCCGGCCGTTTACCTCGTGGTAGAGTGCCTGCAAGGCAGGCCACCAAACCGCTGGCGAGCCCTGTCGCTCGGCGTTGCGCTCACCCTGTTCGCCAGCCTTCTGTCCTCCGCCCCGGAGACGGCCATCTGCCTGCTGCTCGTGATCTCCGTCCTGCTCGTCGCGGTGCAACGGTTCTTTCCGGCGAGATTTGGGAGCACCCCGGCCCCCGACGCCCAGCAAGCCTGACACCCGCAACGTCAGATCGTTGCCCCTTCGCTCGCCGGGGGCGCCAGCGGCGCTTCAAGCGGCAGAAACAAGCTGAACACGGTCCCGCTACGCCCCGGCCGCGTGCCGGACCGCACCCGTAGCCGGCCGTTGTGTTTCATCACAATACCCTGCGAGATCCAAAGGCCCAATCCGGTTCCATTCAGGCCCTTGGTCGTAAAAAATGGCTCGAAGATCCGCTTGGCCACCTCGGACGTCATGCCATGGCCCGAATCCGCGATCGTGATCTGTATTCCCCGCGCACCGTCTGCCCAGGCGCGGGCGTTGCGCGTGCGCACCGTCAGGCGTCCGCCCGTGCGCATCGCCTCCGCCGCATTGCCCACCAGGTTGTTCAGCACCTGCCGGATCTCACCCTCGTAGCACACCACCAGGTCCGTTGCCTTATGCCGCACGCTGAGCTCGATGTGCGCGTTGGCGAGCCTGGCCGCATACAGCCCCAGCGTGGGCTCCAGCAGCTCCTCTGCTGAGATCGCCCGCGGCTTGGTCGCCTGGCGGTGGAACCGCAACGTGTGGCTCACAATCTGCGACACGCGGCCAAGCTCCTGGTCGGCAAGCTCGAGATACCCACGCGTCGCCTCGTCCAGCAAGTCACTCTGCTTGGTCAGGTAGAGCAGATTCGTCACGGCCTCCAGCGGGTTGTTGATCTCGTGCGAGATTGACGCCGCCATCCGTCCTACAGCCGCGAGCTTTTCGCTCTGAATCAGAGCGCTCTCGGCGCGCTTGTGGTGATCGATATCGGCGATCGTGAGGACCCCGCCGGTCACCTCCCCTTGGTCGTCGAAGATCGGCGCCGCTGCCAGGCTCACCCAGGCTTTGGTGCCATCGCCGCGTTCGTACAAGAAGTGTTCTGCCGGGAGGACGCGCTTGGCTTTCATCGCACGCGGTAGGGGAAACTCTTCGCCCCGAACCCGCCTGCCGTCGGGGTGGTAGGCCGTCCAGTTGCCATGCGATTCGATGTCGGGCGTCGGCAGCAGCGGGTGCCGCACGATGGTCTCCAACTGCCGATTCCCCAGCACAATCTCGCCTGTGACCTTGGCCACGACAACGCCCACAGGCAGGTTGTCCAGCACCACTTGCAACGTCTCGCGTTGCTGCTTGAGCAAGGCCACCGTGTCGCGGATCTCGTACTGACGCACCCGCGCGCGCAGAGCCGCCCGCACACTGCTCACCAGCGTTGCCGGACGGATCGGTCGCTCCAACAGGATAGGAAAGCCCAAGGGGAGCCACTCCCGCTGCCTCCGTTCCGATGGCCCAATCTCCTTTTCGTTCCTGGTCAGGATCAAGATCGGCAGGTCCGACCACGGCGGCTGCCGCTCAATCAACAGACTGAGCTTGTGGATCAGCTCCCGGTCTAACGCCTCCTCCGCGATCAGCAAAGGTCCAATCGGCTCGTGTTCTGGATTGGTGAACGCCGCTGCCGGGATCCCGTCGACAGCACTGGGAATGCCGTTTCGCTCCAACAGTGTGGCGATCAGCTCCGCATCGCGGCCCGTGGGCGCCACCACGCACACAACAAGACTCATCGCTACGCCTCGTCTTGTTTCTTGGCCAGTCGCTCCACCGAATCGGGAACACCGGTAAGCACCCCGCGAAAGTTCACCAGCGCCTCCCCAACAGAGATGCCCGAGTCATCGAGCCGAAACTCCCGCAGGGTACGTTCATGCCGACCGATGCGCTGCTTCAGCACCGAGATGACCTGCCGTATGGCTCCCTCCGCCTCGAAGTACCGCAGCAGCACCACAGTGTCCGCCAGATAGCTGATCTCCACATCGGTCTGCATCGTGCCTACCAGCCCGTGCTGCGTCAGAATCAAGAACGAGATCACTCCCTTTTGATTCAAAAACGCAATCAACTCATGCAGATGCAGGGTCAGGTCGCGCTCGCCCGGCATGGAGTTAAGGAAGCCATTCATACTGTCGATCACCAGAACGCGCGTATCCCGCTCCTCCACGTCCCTGCGGATTTGGCTGATGAACTCGCCCGGCGAGAGCTCCGCCGGATCGATCTGAACCATCGCCAGCGTGCCCTTCGCTATCTCCTCACGCACCCTCAAGCCCAAAGCTTCAGCCCTGTCCTGTGCGGTTCGCAGCACCTCGTCAAAGGCATACACCATCGCACGATCGCCCCGTCGCGCCGCCGCGAACGCAAACTGCATCGCCATCGTCGACTTCCCTGATCCGGTAGGTCCCACAATCAGCGTCGACGAGCCACGATTGACCCCACCGCCAAACATCTCATCCAGCGCCGGGATGCCGCTACTCACACGCTCATTCTTGAAAGCGCTGTCGTGTTCGCTCGCGACCAGACGGGGGTAAATGTGTACGCCGCCTCGTTCAATCGTGTAATCGTGAAAGCCCTCCCGGAAAGCACTTCCACGCAGCTTCAAAATCTCGACCTGCCGGCGCGTCACCCCGTACGTCCGTTGCACCTTATCCAGCCTGATGACCCCGTGCGCGATGCTTTGCAGCTGCATATCGCTGCCATCGGCGGAGCGGTCATCCAGAAGCAACACCGTCGTGTCACGGCCCGCAAAAAACTGCTTCAGCGCCAAGAGCTGCCGTCGATAGCGCATGGTATCTGCCGCCAGCAGCCGCAGTTCAGACAAGGAATCGATCACCAAACGCGACGGCTTCTCCCGCTCGACCAACTCCGTAAGCCGATGAATGGTGGAAACCAGCTCCACCTCGCTGGGATGAAACACCGTGTATTGCTGGTCGGGGTGCAGGCTCGCCTCTTCGGGGATGAACTCCGCGATCGAAAGCTCCTCTGCCGACCAGCCGTGCGACATCGCCGAGCTTTCCAGCTCGCGCTTCGACTCGGAAAGCGTGATGTACAGCGCGGACTCACCCGACAGGCGGCCCGTCCGAATAAACTGCATCGCAACCGTGGTCTTACCCGTTCCCGGAGTACCCTCAAGCAGGTACATCTGTCCCGCCGGCAAACCACCCGAGAGGATCTCGTTTAACCCGCTTACACCCGTATCGATCCGGACAGGGAGATTGTCTGAAGGCATAAACACCATCTTATCGAATCGGCCTGTGGCTCCGGGAGCCCTGACGCGAGTATCAACACCCTTGCGGGAGGGCATGGAAAATTGTGGAACCTTGACGCTTCCCCTTCACTCGCTTCTTCGCTCGGAGCCCCACAGGCTCTCCACACCACCCCTCGCGACGACTATGACTACGCTCACTGACTGGCGCACGTTCTACAACCTGCTCGGTTCGGCTGCCGGCGCCCTCACCGGCCTGCAGTTCGTGACCATGGCACTTCTGGCTGATATGCCGATTGCTCCAGGCGAAAACGAGACTGGCGAGACCTTCTCCACGCCAACCGTCGTTCATTTCACGACCGCCCTGGTCCTCGCCGCCCTTCTCTCAGCACCTTGGTCCCGCCTTCTCCCGCTCGCGGCACTTTGGGGATGTACCGGCGCCCTCGGCATGTTGTACTCCGCGTACACCGCGCGCCGCATCCGAGCGCAATCGGCCTACCATCCCGTCTTCGAGGACTGGTGCTTTCACGTAGCCTTGCCTCTGTTTGCCCATGCAACGCTCGCGGTGTCCGCGCTGACTGCGTTAGCGCATACCGAAGGTTCGCTGTTTGCCGTAGCCGCCGCCGCGCTTCTGCTGCTACTCATCGGCATCCACAACGCTTGGGACAATGTCACGTACCTCGTCCTGAAGAGACGCACACAAAGGTGAGGAAGCGGTGCCTCGCAACACATCGCATCTCAGGTCCGCTACTCTAATCCACGGACACATCGAAAGGCCCTCATGGATCTCGCTCACCTCGCCCCGTTCAACAACGAGCCCTTCACGGACTTCTCGCTCCCGGAGACCAAGCGCGCGCTCGGGGCAGCCTTCGATCGCGTTCGCTCCGAGCTCAACGGTAGCTACGACCTCATCATCGGGGGCCATCGCGTCCGTGAGGGCGAGCCCTTCGCCTCCGTAAATCCCGCGCGCCCCGCCGAGACCATCGGCATGCACCACAGTGCGCCACCCGCACTCGCCAATGTCGCCGTCGAGGCAGCACTTGCGGCCTTTCCCGCGTGGAGCCGGAGCTCCGTCCACGATCGCGTCGGCCTTTTGCTCCGCACCGCCCAACTCGTCCGCGAGCGGCATCTGGAGCTCTGCGCCTGGCTTACGTTCGAAGTCAGCAAGAACTGGGCCGAAGCCGACGCCGACGTCGGCGAGTGCATCGACTTCCTGGAGTTCTACGCCCGCCAAGCCCTCCAGCTCGACCGCGCCACAACCCCCATCCAGTACCCCGGTGAGCGCAATCAGCTCCGCTATCTGCCGCTCGGCGTCGGTGCCGTCATCCCACCGTGGAATTTCCCCCTCGCCATCATGGCCGGGATGACCGCGGCCGCCATCGTCACCGGCAATACCGTCGTCCTCAAGCCCTCGCCTGACGCCCCCACGATCGCCGCCCGGTTCGTCGCGCTCCTCACGGAGGCCGGACTGCCCGCAGGCGTCGTCAACTTGCTTCAGGGCGGCCCCGAGATCGGCCGCGCGCTCACCGAACACCCCCAGATCCGCTTCATCGCCTTCACCGGCTCCAAAAAGGTCGGCCTCGAGATCCACGAGCGCGCCGCCCGCACCCAACCCGGCCAGCGCTTCATCCGCCGCACCATCCTCGAAATGGGCGGCAAAGACCCCATCATCGTCTCCGCAGACGCCGACATGGACGCAGCTGTTGAGGGTGTCGCCGCCTCCGCGTTTGGCTTCAACGGCCAAAAGTGCTCCGCCTGCTCGCGCGCTATTGTGGAGGCCCCGGTCTACGACGCCTTTTGCGATCGCCTTCATGACCGTGTCGCCTCCATCCAGACCGGCGATCCCGCCCAAAACTTCTTTTCCGGTCCAGTCATCAACACGGCAGCCGTTCAGCGCATCCGCGGCTACATCGATCTGGGTCGGTCCGAGGCGCGTCTACTCCAGGGCGGCACACCGATCCAAAGCGAAGATGGGGGCTTCTATATCGCACCCACTGTCTTCGCCGATGTATTGGCAACCTCTCGCCTCGCCCAAGAGGAGATCTTTGGGCCGGTTCTCTCCGTGATCCGCGCCGCGAACTTTGAAGACGCTCTCGCCATCGCGAACAACACGGAATACGGCCTGACGGGTGCCATCTACTCCGGCGACCGCAACAAGCTCAATCGCGCGGCTGAAGAGTTCCAGGTCGGTAATCTTTATCTCAATCGGAAATGCACCGGAGCCATGGTGGGCGCTCATCCCTTCGGCGGTTTCAACATGAGTGGCACCGACTCCAAAGCCGGCGGCCCTGACTACCTCCTTCTCTTCACACAAGCAAAATCCATCGCCGAAAAGCGCGGCTTCGTCTCCGATAAGGCCGAAGAGCAGGAACAGCGCATGGGTTTATGACCCATGCGCTCTAGAGATTCACGCGCATGCCTCAAGCCGACCGCACCAAGGTCGCGCGCACCCGCTCCACTGCCTCGGCCAGCGTCCGATGGTGCACGGTATACAATGCCAGTTCTAGACGATCGGAGACGCCGACCTTGTCGTATATGCTCCGCAGATAGTTCTTGATGACCTGCTCCTTGGTCCCAAGGCGGAACGCGATCTCACGGTTCTTCGACCCTTCCGAGACGAGCGCCACAATCTGGAGTTCTTTGGGCGTCAACCGCCGCACAACCAGCGCCCCTGCATGATCGGGGGAAGGCATCGTGCTCACGCTCGCACGTTGAGGCACACGTTCGCCCTTCGCCACGCGGCGTAGCGTCTCCACCAGCTGCGGCCCCGTGACGGCTCGGGTGACGAAGCCATCCACTTGCCGGGCCAGCCCATCGGGGAGCGTTACGCCATGCTCCAACACAATGACGGCCCGCCCACCTTCACCGTGGATCCATTCCAGCAACCCGAGCAGGTCGCCCGTGAAGCTGGTTGGCAGGAGGACCACCGGGCTTTGCACGGAACAAACCAGTTCCTTCAACCCAAGAGCCTCGGTGCACTCCCCCATGACCCTGATATCGTTCTCGTGCGCCATAACCCGTGCCGCCCCGGCCCGGAAGACTGCCTGGTTGTCCGCGAGGATGATCTTTATCACTTCTCACCTTTCCGTGCCTCGTCAATGCAAGACCATCGGATCTCGTTTCATCCCCATCACAACCCTTCCTGATAGCGCACGGATATCCCACGAAAGTTCTTTCAAGCCACTGATCGTGCTCACCTTGATTTGGTGTGTCCGACTTCACGACAGTCCGGCACCAAGCCGCGGCGACAGACTGGTAGCATCGAAAGATGCCAGCGCTGCGCCCCTTTCACATCGCGTTCCCCGTTGACGATCTCGAAGCAGCCCGCCACTTCTACGGCACGGTTCTAGGGCTTCCGGAGGGCCGGAGCGCCGAGCATTGGATCGACTTTGACCTGTTCGGCCACCAGATCGTTGCTCACCGGAAACCAAAGCCAGCCAGTGACAGCGCGCAGCACAGCAACCCAGTGGACGGCCACGATGTACCCGTCCCGCACTTCGGGGTCGTGCTGACACAAGCCGATTGGGAGGCTCTGGCGAAGCGCGTTCGGACCGCCAACATCGAGTTCGTCATCGAGCCCTACACCCGCTTCAAGGGCGAGCCCGGCGAACAATCCACGATGTTCTTTCTGGACCCAGCAGGCAATGCGCTCGAGTTCAAAGCCTTCGCCGATCTCGGGCAGCTCTTTGCTAAATGATTGCGCTACCGAGTAGTTGGGCGCCTAACGTCAGCCTCAGTCGTGAACGCTCAGATCGCCACGGTGAAGCTGTCCTCGCTGCGGGTGACGGCACGGTACAGCGTGTCGCGCTCGAACGGGATGCGCCCTGCTTCGGTGATCAACCGCTCCAAGTCACGTCGCCGAAGACCCTGGGGCGTCTTCGCTCCAGCATCGTGATAGATCTTCTCCTCAACAACCGTTCCATCGATGTCGTCGGCGCCGAAACGAAGCGAGATCTGCGCCATCTTGGGCGTGACCATCTGCCAGTAGCTCTTGATGTGTGGGAAGTTGTCCAACAACAGTCGGCTCACCGCGATCTGCTTCACATCCAGCAGACCGGTCGACTTCGGCAGATGACCTAGCGCAGTATTTTCCGGATGGAAGCTCAGCGGAATGAAGGTTTGGAATCCACCGGTTTCGTCTTGCACCGCACGGAGCTTCAGTAGATGGTCTACCCGATCCTCGTCGGTCTCAATGTGCCCGTACAACATCGTCGCATTGGATCGAAGGCCGGCCTTGTGCGCCAGGCGCGCCGTTTCCAGCCACTCCGATCCATCAATCTTGTGGTCGCAGATGATGGCGCGCACCCGCTCAGCAAAGATCTCCGCGCCGCCACCCGGGCAAGAGTCCACGCCAGCAGCTTTCATCTGTTCCAGCACTTCACCGATGGTCATCTTTCCCCGTTTCGCAAAGAACGCGACCTCGACCATCGTGAAAGCCTTCACATGAACCTGTGGATAGCGCTCCTTGAGACCGCGTACCAGATCCAGGAAGTACTCGAAAGGCAAATCCGGGTGCAGCCCACCGACGATGTGAAACTCTGTTACGGCCTCGGTCAAGCCCTTGCCCGCGGTCTCCCAAGCCTCCTCGAGTGCCATCGTGTACGTATCGGCCGCGCCTTTCTTCCGTCCGAACGCGCATAACCGGCACGAGGCTACACAGACATTCGTCGGGTTGATGTGGCGATTGACGTTGAAGTAAGCCAGATCCCCATGCATGCGCTCCCGGACGAGATTCGCCATCCAGCCCACCGCGAGGATGTCTCCCGTGCGATACAAGGCGAGCCCGTCGTCTTCGTTCAGACGGTCCCCATGCTCAACCTTCGCTGCAATGGGCAACAGAGCCGGATCGTCGGTTTGAAACCCGTGCCTAGGTCTACTCGCGGTCTGCATACCTATTCGATTCCCGACCTGCGCCAGAGTCGCACCTACTTGACCGCCTTTGCAACGGGGCTTATCGGGGTATCGATCATCTTGGGCTGCACGACCACGCCGTCGAACAGAGTCGCCCCGATCAGATGATCGCCCACAGGTCGCACAAACCGCAGGTTCCAACCTGTATCCCAGTAGCTCACCTTCAGATCCGGCAAGCTCACGCTGAACGCCACGGGTGAGTTTGAGGCCGTGACGAGCACCCGCTTCTGTGTTGTGTCGAAAAAGATGTTATCGACCTCGGTCAGAAACAGGTTGTGCGGGGTCTTCCAGGTAGCTCCGCGGTCTGTAGAGAGCCACACACCTTCACGTCCGCCCACCCAAAGGTTCTTATCTACGTCGATGGCGGCTGCGCCGACCTGCGTCAGACCCGGAGGGGGAGCAATTGCTTCCCAGGTGGCCCCGCCATCCGCAGAAAGCGCGAGACGCTGCAGGCTGGCCGCCAACACCAAAGGCGCCTCCGCCGTTGCTGATCCCGTTCCTGTCAACGCGTTCACGTAATGCACATCGGGCATGGTTAGGGAGCCCGCTGAGAGCCAGTGCTGCCCTCCATCCAGGGACTGCAACAGGCCAGAGGACGTACCCGCAAACAGACGATCGCCGGAACCGGCCAGGGCATAGACAACGGCATCCAGGCGATCCGCATGAGTTGCCGTTCGGGTCGACGGAGGAACCAGCGCCGGTGCCTTCACCTCAGATTGACGGAGACCTGGACGCCGCAAAACCACGTACTTGTGCAACGCGGCCGAACGCGCACGCGGCAAGGCCGAAGCTCTGCCTTTTGCAAGAACTACCCGCGCCTTTGCGCTCTTTGGCAGACTCCGACCTCCAGACCGGCGTACGGCAACCGGCGGCAGTTTCTTACCCCGAGATACACGTGCGCTGGCCTTTACAGGAGAGGCCTTTACGGAGGCTGCCCGTGGCTTGGTGTGTTTGCTTCCGCTCCGAGGCGTTGGACTTGTAAGCCGAACCGGGGCAGTCGGGACTGCGAGCGCCGGGGGAGCAACCGCTGCCTTGGCCTTCGTTTCATCACCTTGCAACGCACTCGAATCGGCCCACGCGCTCCCTTGCAAGCGAAAGATGCCGTGACTTGTTCCGGCCAGCAAGGTGCCGTCATTGAGCGAAACCAAACTAAACACGTCGCGTCCGCCCAGGCCCTCGCTCTGCTGCTGCCACTGCACACCGCCGTCGGTGCTTTGGAACACGCCGCCGGTCGCTTTGTCGTTTACCACCCCGACGTACACGGTCGCGGGGTTCTGCGCGTCCACGGTGTAGGCTGTCACCTGCCGAGCCGAGAAGCCGCTGTTGGACACGGCAAACGTCGTACCGCCATCCTCGCTGCGATAAACGCCGCCGCGATCCGTGGCCATCAGCACGTGATTCTTGTTCGCCGGGTCCACGTACACGTCGTTCACGATGACATCGTCCGGCGTCAACCGATCCCAATGCGCCCCTGCATCTTCAGTCCGGTATAACCCTTCCGTCGTGCCCGCGAAGACGACATCCAGGTCCGTCGGGTCCTGCTCCAAGGTACGGGTGCGACGAGCCGCTGACGGAATTCCCTCAACCTTGTGAAACAGTTCGCCCGCGTTCGAGCTCTTGTAGATCCCGGAGCAGGCGCTCGCATACACCACCTGAGGATTTTTGGGGTCCACGATGATCGAGAACACGTCCGAATCGTCAATGATGCCTTGCTTGATGTTTGCCCAGGTGGCGCCACCGTCGGTCGTCTTCCAGGGCAAGTGCCACGTGCCCGCGTAGATCACGTCCGGATTGGACGGATCGATGGCGATCGATTGCACTTCTTTGATTTCGGCACTACCCGCCGGGCTGATCTGTTTCCAGTGCACCCCGTCATCGGAGCTACGGTAGATACCTCGCAGGGTGCCCGCGACCAGTTGCTTAGGGTCCGACCCGGATCGCGTAAGCGCCCGCACCGATTGGCCACGCATCTCGGCCTGCGCATACCAGCTCTTGCCGTAGTCCTCACTGATAAAGATGCCACCGTCGCCCAAGTGATCAACCGTATAGGCGCCCACAATCAGCCGTTTCGGGTTGGTGCGATCCACCACGATGTGGTCGATGACCAGGTCGTTGCGCTTGCCGATCTGAGCGATGCGATTCCAGTGTTCGCCACCGTCTTTGGAGTCGTAGACCCAGCCGGTCGCGGTGCCCAAAAAGAGGTGCCTTGAGT
The DNA here is from genome assembly GCA_964245045.1 of uncultured Acidobacteriaceae bacterium. Classification (GTDB taxonomy): domain Bacteria; phylum Acidobacteriota; class Terriglobia; order Terriglobales; family Acidobacteriaceae; genus Granulicella. The sequence continues at coordinate 18,350 of CAXTLD010000023.1, forward strand.
CGGCAGGATCAGCCGCCAGAGAGCGCGCGTCGCCGCCAAAGGGCCCCAACGGGTACCACGTCGCTGCCCCAGCTCCCACGTTGAGCAGAACCGCCGCCAGCACACAGCAGCTGAGCCTCAACCAGCACAAAAAACGCATTCTATCCTTTGACTCCGCATCTAGGGTAAAGCACGGCGCGCCCGATCCACGCAATGGTGCCTGGATTGTTTCGCCTGTTCTTCCCGTATTGGATGCAGACCGCGTCGCTGTGCCGTTTTGGGAATCGGCTCAGCTTTGAGAATCGGGCTCAGCGCAGGTAGGCGTCATCCTTTTGGAGCCAGTCCTGCCGGGGCGGCGCAAAGACGTCGTAGTCCACCGTATCTTCCAGGGCCTCGGCGGCATGCGGCAACCCGCCCGGGATCACCAACACTTCACCGGCACGCACAACGACATGCTTTTCGGCGTCGCCGTTGCCCAGAACGAACGCCAAGGCGCCCTCCACGATCCAGGCAATCTGCTCGTTTGGGTGGCTATGCCGCGGCACAACGCAGCCCTTCTTCAAATCAATGCGGGCGATCATCGCCTGCGCGCCGGTGAGGAACGCGCGCGAAAGCAGCGGGTTCATTGCCTCTACCGGCACGTCCGACCAGCGGGTGTGCACGGCTTCAGGCGCTTGGGTCGAGGCGGACGGGACGGGGTCAGACATGGCCTTAGCCTAAATCGTCAGACCTGCCCGCGCCACCCGCGTTTGTCTGACGCGCCGGCTGATGTACAGTAACAAAAACGCAACACAATCTAACCCTCTCGCCGCACTTGGTCGCGAGAAGACCGTTCCGCCTGGCTTGCTCGCGGACCGGCACCCAGCCTCCCTCTCCCTTTTTGGACGCGAAAGGACTGTCGACATGCGCTTGGCTGCAGGTTCCCTCCGGAGTTTCCGTCGATTTTTCAGCAGATCGGGGCTCGCCCTGACATTGCTGTGCGTCCTGCTGAGTGCCGGCCCCGCGTTCGCGCAGATGCCCGCCACCGCGTCGACCGACCGCCTGGCCGCGCTTGAAAAGCGCGCCGGCGACAACGCAGCAGCGATCGCCAGCGCGCAGTCGGCCGGCGACAACGCCTGGATGCTCACCTCCGCCGCGCTTGTGCTGATGATGAGCGGCCCCGGTCTGGCGCTGTTCTACGGTGGCCTGGTGCGCCGCAAAAACATCCTGGGCACCATGATGCAAACCTTTGCGATGATGGCGGTGATCACAGTCCTCTGGGCGCTGGTCGGCTATTCGCTTGCTTTTGGCGATGGCAATGCCTTCATCGGCAATCTCCATAATGCCTTCCTCCATGGTGTCGGCCTCGCGCCCGACAAGGACTACGCCGCGACGATTCCCCTGCAGACCTTTATGGTCTACCAGCTCATGTTCGCCATCATCACCCCGGCGCTGATCTCGGGCGCGTTCGCCGAGCGAATGAAGTTTTCCGCCATGGTCGTCTTCATGGTGCTTTGGGCGCTGCTTGTGTATAGCCCCATGGCGCACATGGTCTGGGGCAAGCACGGGCTGTTGAACGCCTCGCTGGGCGGCCGGTTCCCCTGCCTTGACTTTGCCGGCGGCACGGTGGTGCACGTCACCTCCGGCGTCAGCGCCCTGGTCACGGCGCTGTACCTTGGCAAACGCCTCGGGTACCCCCAAAAGGCGATGCCGCCCCACTCGGTCGTACTGAGCTTTATCGGCGCCTGCCTCCTGTGGGTAGGGTGGTTCGGCTTCAACGCGGGTTCGGCGCTTGCCGCAAGCGGCCTGGCCACCTCCGCCTTCGTGAACACACACTTTGCCGCGGCGACTGCCGCCCTGGGCTGGATGGCCGCCGAGTGGATCCGCAACGGCAAGCCTTCTGCCTTGGGCGGCATCTCGGGCGCGGTGGCGGGCCTGGTCGGCATCACGCCCGCTTCAGGTTTCGTCACGCCCATGGGCGCGCTTTGGATCGGCCTCATCACCGGCGTGTGCTGCTTCTTTATGGTCGTCAAGGTCAAGAACATCTTTGGCTACGACGACTCGCTGGATGCCTTCGGCGTCCACGGCGCTGGCGGCACCATCGGCGCGTTGCTCACCGGACTCTTCGCCAACTCCGCCATCAATCCGCTGCTCGGGAAAGACAAGGCGACCGGTTTCTTTGAGGGAAACCACGGACAGGTGTTCAATCAACTGATCAGCGTGGCCATCGCGTGGGCGCTTTCGATCGTAGGTACCTTGCTCATTCTGTTCTTGGTCGATAAGCTCATCGGGCTGCGTGTCAGCGAAGAGGACGAGCGCACCGGCCTCGACCTGACGCAGCACGGGGAAGAGGGTTACGACTGGGAAGCCGCTTAAAGAACAGCACTTCCCCGACCGCACCCAGGCGCACCGCGTGAGAACCTGACCGCAGGCCGAGCCGCAGACCGCAGCACAGGAGCAGCTATGCAAAAGATCGAAGCCATCATCCAGCCTTCCCGGTTGGACGCCGTGAAGGACGCGTTAGTCGAGGCCGGCATCTCGGGCATCACCATCATGGAAGCGCGCGGACACGGTCGTCAAAAGGGGCATACGGAGATCTACCGCGGCCGTGAGTACGCCGTGGACCTGTTGCCCAAGGTCAAGCTCGAATTGGTCGTCACCGACGACATGGTGGAGCGAGCCGTCCAGGCCATCAGCACGGCCGCGCGCACCGGCCGCATCGGCGACGGCAAGATTTTTCTATCGCGCATCGACGAGGCCATCCGCATCCGCAACGACGAGCGCGGCGATATCGCACTATAAATCAACCCATGCCCACTGACGACGGCGCGGACCAGATCGGCAGCGACCTCGGCGCCCGCTACGACCGGCGTTGGGCCGTTCTGCGCGACCAATTTGAACGCAACAGCGATGGCCTCGCCGCGGTGCAGGCCCGCGTACAGGCCGTAGACGAGCTGCTAGCGACCGTCTGGGCTCGGCACACAGCCCAGCAGCCCGCGCTCGCCTCCGGTGTCGTGCTCGTAGCTCTTGGCGGGTACGGTCGCGGGGAGCTGTTTCCGTTCTCTGATATCGACCTTCTTTTCTGCACAGCCAAGCCGCCCAGCGGGGAGGTCGCCGCGGCTCTGCGCAGCGTCTCTCAGATGCTTTGGGACACCGGACTGCGCGCCTCCGGCGTGACCCGTCCGCTGCGCGAGTGTGAGCGCTTGCAGGCATCCGATCCCGAAGGGAGTCTCGCGTTGCTGGACCTGCGCTTCGTCGCCGGGGACCAGGACCTCTTTCGCGCGCTCGAGACCAAGTTGCACGCCAAGCGATCCGACCGCGAAGGGCGATCCCTGGCCACCTTCGCCGCCCAGCTTACGGCGCAGCGCCATGCGCGGTTTGGCGGCACGCTGTTTCACCTCGAGCCCAACGTCAAGGACGCCCCGGGGGGCCTGCGCGATGCGCACGTCGCTCGCTGGCTTGCGGTACTCCGGGGAGCGTCCGCACCCGACGAGGGCAATGAACGCTTTCGCGAAGCGTATGCCTTCATGGTCGCCGTGCGGGTCTTTGTGCACCTGCGCCATGGGCGCGACGACAACACCCTGGATTGGCACATCCAGGACGAAGCCGCCGCCCAGGGTATCGGGCTTCAAGACTCGGCCATTGTGCCCGGTGTGGGAGGGCCCGCGTACTGGATGCGCCTGTACTTCCGTCACGCCCGGGTCGTCGAGCGTGTCCTCCTCCGCGAGATCGAACTTTCCGGGCAGTTGCCCAAGCCCGCGCGCACCGCCCTCCGCGCCAAGGCGCCGCCCCGTTCCGGCTTTGTGGTGGAAGCCGGTGTGCTGAGCCTGAAGCAACCACGCGCCGGCCTCGATCCCGCTGCCACCCCGGAGATCGTGCTCGGCGCCTTTGCCCTGCTCGCAGAGACCGGCGCGCGTCTGGCCCCGGCCAGCGAGGAACGCATCGCCTCCGCCGTGCCCGCGCTTTCCGCCGCGCTTGAAGATGGTCCCCTGTTGTGGGTGCGGCTGCGTACGGTGCTGCGCGGGCGCTACGCCGGCAACACCCTGCGTCTGATGCACGCGCTTGGGGTCCTGGACTTACTTTTGCCCGAGTTCCACGGCATCGACGCTCTGGTAATCCGCGACGCCTACCACCGCTACACCGTCGATGAGCACACCTTTGTGCTCATCGACGCGCTCCATGCGTTGGTCGACGAACCGCCCGCGGACGCACCCGACTGGCGTCTGCGCTTCCGCCAACTCCTCCAGGAACTCCCGCATCCGGAGTTGCTGTTCTTTGCCGCCCTTCTTCACGACACCGGCAAGGCCCGCTCCATCGAGGATCACGCCCTGGCCAGTGCGCAGTTGGTCGAGCGCGTCACTCAACGGCTCGAGCTGGAGCCCTTCGACCACCACCTCGTCCGCCGTCTGGTGGAGTGTCACTTGGAAATGTCGGCTGCCCTGCGCCGCGACATCTTCGACCGGGAGACGGTTCGCGTCTTCGCCGACAAGGTGGGCACCCACGACCTGCTGCGCATGCTTACTTTGTTTACGTTCGCCGACATCTCGGCCGTACACCCGGACGCCCTTACGCCGTGGAAGGCCGAAAATCTATGGCGGTTGTGGATGGCCGCGGAGAACCAGCTGGACCGCAGCGTGGACCAGGACCGCATCCACGCCGGCCTACCGTCGTCCGGGCAGGAGGCCGCCAGCATCGCCCGTGCTCTCCGTCTCAGCACTGCGGACACGGCGGCGCTGCAGGCCTTTGTGGAAGGCGCCCCGGAGCGCTACCTGCGCACCCGCACGCCGGAGGTCATTCGCCGGCACATGCAACTCGCCCAGGACGCCACACCGGCGCACGTACTGCTGCAGAGGGGCGCGGGCAGCTTCGAAGTGACCGTGGTGACGGGCGACCGGCCGCGGCTCTTTGCCGACCTTGCCGCAGCGCTCGCCGGTTGGGGCATGAACATCGTCTCCGCCGAAGCCTTTTCCAACGCGGGCCGAATCGTCGTGGACAGCTTCAGGTTTACGGACCCCTACAAGACGTTGGAGTTGAATCCGGGGGAGCACGAGCGCTTGCGCTCCTTTCTTCAAAACATCATCCTCGGCAAGACCACACCCGAAGCGCTGCTCCGTGCCCGCCAACCTGCCCGCCGCGCCAGACCGCGCCGCGTTATAGAAACCCGCATCGAGTTCGATAACATGTCCTCGGCCCGAAGCACCCTCATGCAGATCGTCGCGCAGGATGAACCTGGCCTCCTGCGGAACACAAGCCTGATCCTGAGCGAGTTTGGCTGCAGTATCGAAGTCGCCCTGGTCGACACCGAAGGGGAGATGGCCATCGACGTCTTCTACCTCACCCTCCACGGCGAAAAGCTCGACGAAGCCGAGCAGCTTGCCTTGGGGCGTCTCCTCGAGGCCGGAACCCCGCACTAAATCTCCGTCCACTGTCCCGACTTGGGACACAACGCCTTCTTTTCAGAAGGTTTGCCACAACTTTCCACCTCGAATGCCTAAGCGGGTCCAACCCTCTGCGGAGGTGTCGCATCGCACTGTTATTCCAGCAGGGCCCTTGAAAGACAACCCGTGTTCGGGGCTTTGCTGCGAAACTTGAGACGTATACTGACTGTATGAATGCCAATCCCAATCAGACCAGCGCCGACGGCCGTCCAGTAACGGTTCCGCAGCGGTCTGACCGCTACATTTTCGGTACGCTCGACAGCTTTGGCAAGAATCGCGACATGGTGACCGAGGTCGACTGGGGCAATGACCAACCGGAAGGCGTTGTGCTTGCTTCCCTCGATGCCGCGATCAACTGGGTCCGCAAGAATTCCATTTGGCCGATGACCTTCGGTTTGGCCTGCTGCGCTATCGAGATGATGTCCATGGGCGGTTCGCGCTACGATCTTGCGCGCTTTGGCGCCGAGGTCTTCCGGCCCTCGCCGCGTCAAAGCGACCTGATGATCGTCGCCGGTCGCGTCTCTCAAAAGATGGCGCCGGTCATCCGTCGCCTGTATGAGCAGATGCCTGAGCCCAAGTGGGTCATCTCCATGGGGGCATGTGCTACCTCCGGTGGCGTCTTCAACAACTACGCCCTGCTGCAGGGCGTTAACCAGATCATTCCCGTGGATGTATATGTTCCAGGCTGCCCGCCACGCCCGGAACAGCTGCTGTACGCGATTACGCTTTTGCAAGAAAAGATTCAAGGCAGTCGAGGAACGGTCAAGCAGGCATTGAATCTCGCTTGATCTCGATGGGGGCACGACGGCTGTTTTCCTACCGTTTGCGCTTTGGAGGTATGTAACACGCTGTAGCTGCACACACACTGGAATGAGGTCTGAGGTGACGTTTCAGGTCACCCGGAACAGATTTCCCTAGACTCTTGCACCATCTGCGGTACACTTTCTTTCGACTTTCCAAAGTTCGCCAGGCTGATGTTCGATGTCTGCAAAATAAGGAAAACGAAGTTTCATCGGAGGTTTCTAAGAATGTCTCATCGTCCGTTTCGCCATTTCGGCCGGTTCTTGCTGGCTGCATGTGCGGTCAGCGTCGCCACGGCGAGCCTGTGCGCGCAGGACGCGTCCAGCTCGGCCACACCGCCGTCGCCGCCCAACGCTCCCGCACCCGTCAGCAGCGCCTACACCGGCGTCAACCCTTCCAAGTTCGACCTCTTCTTGGGGTACTCGTACTTTGGAGCGCACGGCTATGTAAACCCATCCGGCTTCCGGTACTCGTCAGTGGATGAGGGTGCTGTCATCAGCGGCGCCTACTACTTTACCAAGTACTTCGGTGCCGAAATCGAGGGCTTCGCGAACCCGGATGGCCAAAACGATGGCCTCTATTCCGGTTCCGCGGGTCCGATCTTCCGGGCCCCCCTGCAGAACTTCACCCTGTTCGCCCACGGTCTCGTCGGCGGCGTGCGTCTGGGTGGACCGAACAGCGACCTCCCCGCCACCTTTGAGCACGAGCCCTACACCTGGGGAACGACGATCACCGCCGGCGGCGGCATGGACTACAACCTGCCCTTTGCCAATGGCCTGTTTGGCGTTCGCGTCTTTGAGGCGGACTACCGCTGGAGCCACGTCGACTTTGGGCCGGCCAACACCGCCCCCACGCCCGGACCGCTCGGTGGCCGTACCAACCTCAGCGCGGCTGAGCTGAGTGCCGGTCTGCTGGTCCACATGGGCCACATCATCCCGCCGCCGCCCATTGCCTTTACCTGCGCCCTGACCACACCGGCCGCTGGTGCGACGATCTACCCGGGCGACCCGGTCGAGATCACCGGCACGGCCACCAACATCAACCCCAAGAAGCCAGTGACCTACAGCTGGACCTCCGACGCCGGTCCGATCGCGTCGACTTCCAATGTGGCTACGGTGGATACCAAGACCCTGAATCCGGGCAGCTTCACCGTGAAGGGCCATGTGATGCAGGGCAACAAGCCCGGTCAGTTCGCGGACTGCACGGTTCCCTTCACCTTGACCCAGTTCCAGCCGCCAACCATCACCTGCTCAGCCAATCCGTCCACGGTATCGCCGGGTCAGTCGTCCACTATTACCTCGCAAGGTGTGAGCCCGCAGAATCGGCCGCTGACGTATAGCTACAGCGCCACCTCCGGCGCCATCAATGGCAACACCGCAACGGCTACCCTCGACACCACCGGCGCAGCACCGGGCACCATCACGGTGACCTGCAACGTCGTTGACGATAAGGGACAAACTGCCTCCTCCACCACCTCGGTCACGGTTTCTGCTCCGCCGGCACCGCCGCAAGTGACGACGCAACAGCTCTGCACCATCAACTTCGACCGCGATCCACGGCGTCCGACCCGCGTCGACAATGAAGCCAAGGCTTGCCTTGACGACATTTCTCTCGCACTGCAACGTGATCCGCAAGCCAGACTGGATGCAGTCGGCAGCGCCGCTTCCGACGAGCCGCAGGCACAACGCCGGGCCGCCGAGCGCGCCGTCAACGAGAAGGCCTACCTTGTGGGCGAGCGTGGTATCGACGCTTCCCGCATCACGGTCTACACCGGAACGGGCGGAGCGAAGAGCGTCACGAACACCCTGGTTCCGGCTGGCGCCACTGACGCCAACACCGGCACCGCGGTGGACGAGTCCAGCGTGAAGCCAATCCCGCGCAGCGCACCGGCTCGTGGCGGTCGCCGTCATGCACGCCGTCGCCACCACCGCTAACTTCAACCGAAACGATATACCGAGCAGCTGGCCAGTGACCCTGGCCAGCTGTTTCGTTTTGCATCATCGGCAGCGGTGAAGCGACTTTGGTAACCCACACGCAGCCATTCCTATCTCGCGTCACTGGACCACCCGACCCCCTTCTGTAACAATCATCAGCAGCGCCAGCCGCACCTCGGTTCGACCCATACGCGCTGTACCTCACCTGGAGCATCCATGAGCACCGTCAAGATCGGCAACAAGCAACTCGGCCAAGGGCAGCCCTGCTACGTAATCGCAGAGATCGGCATCAACCACAACGGCGACATCGACCTCGCTAAGCGCCTGATCTCCGTTGCCGTGGCCGCCGGCTGCGACGCCGTGAAGTTCCAGAAGCGCACCGTGGAGGTCGTCTACACCGAGAAGGAACTCGCGCAGCCCCGCCCCAACCCCTTCGGCGACACCAACGGCGACCTGAAGCGCGGCCTCGAGTTCGGCCACGAGGACTATGCGGAGATCAACGCCTTCTGCAAGCAGGTCAAGATCGACTGGTTCGTTTCCCCGTGGGATGAGGCCTCGGTTGACTTCGTTGAGCAATTTGACCCGCCGGTGTACAAAATCGCCTCGGCTTCCCTCACGGATGACAACCTCCTTCGCCGCGTCAAGCAGACGGGCAAGCCCATCATCGCGTCGACCGGCATGAGCACCTATGAAGAGATCGACCACGCCGTTAACGTCCTCGGCAAAGGCAACCTCATTCTCATGCACACCACTTCGACCTACCCGGCCAAGTACGAGCAGTTAAACCTGCGCGCCATCCCGACCATGATCGAACGCTACGGCATCCCGGTCGGCTACTCCGGCCACGAAACCGGCATTCCGACCTCCGTAGCCGCGGCTGTTCTCGGCGCCTGCTGCGTGGAACGCCACATCACCATGGATCGCGCCATGTGGGGCTCCGACCAGGCCGCGTCGCTTGAGCCCAACGGCATCTCCCGCCTCGTCCGCGACATCCGCCTTTGCGAGCAGTCCATGGGTGACGGCGTCAAGCGCGTGTACGAAGAGGAGATCTCGGTCATGAAGAAGCTGCGCCGTGTCGGCGCCGCTGTCTAGCTATGCCTCTCACCCCCGCACAACGCACCGATGGCCTGCAAACCCTGCAGGCCATCGCCTTTGACGTCGACGGCGTCCTTACCGACGGCACCCTCCTTTGGTCCACCGGCACCGTGGACGAGACCAAGCGCTTCAGCTTCGCCGACATCATGGGCATCTCGCTGTTGCGGCGTCTCGGGCTCAAACTCGCCCTCGTTTCCGGCGAAGCCTCGCCGCTAGTAGACCGCTACGCCGCCAAGATGCACCTCCACCACGTTGTAAAGGGCACGCGCGACAAAGCCACAGCCATCCGCGAGTTCGCCGGCAAGTTCGACGTCCCGTTGCAGCACGTCTGCTTCTTCGGTGACGACGTGAACGACCTTTTCGCGATGGAGATCGCCGGCCTATGCGCCTGTCCCGCCAATGCCGCCAACGAGGTCCGCGACTACGTCACCGAGCACGGCTTCGTCAGCACCAGGGACGGCGGCCAGGGCGCGGTGCGCGAGTTCGCGGACGCGTTGCTCGCTGCCCGCAACCTCCGCGGACGCGATGTGTTTCTGCTCCGCCCACCGGAGTAGTTGCGTAAAATATAGCTATGCATGCTGAAACGACTTCTGTGTCGCTCGCACCGGAACTGGCAGAAAAGGCCCGTCTTTTCGCGGACCAAAGACACTGTTCGCTAGATGAGCTTGCAGCAGAAGCGCTCAGTTCCTACCTCGGGCTAGAACCCACGCGAACACCCGCGATAAGAGAACACCTCGACCGCGCGATGGACCTGGGTCTAACACCGGATGAGTATGCCGTGCTCCTGGTGAAAGAGGTTCGCGCCGAGCGACGGGCCGAAAGGAATCAACGATCCGCCTCGTAGTGGACACGAACGTGCGTATCTCGGCTCTGCTCTGTGAAGGAACGGCACGCGATTGCCTCTGGGCGATCACCACCGCAGGGCACACCGTGTTGACCACCCCAGATCTGATCGATGAGTTGGACCAGGTGATCCTTCGCAAGTCGCTGATCTTCACCGCGGAGATCTCTTTGTTTCACTCGCAGCTAAAGGCATGCGAAAAGGTCATCGATCCCGAGCCAAACTTCGCCCCTGTCTGCCGCGACCCAGATGACGACCGGGTTCTTGCATGTGCCGTAGCCGGCTCTGCCGTCCTCATCGTCACCGAGGACAATGACTTGCATACCCTGAAGCCTTCGGCTCTACTCGAATCCTCACTCCCCCGCCAGTTTCTGAACGAGTTCCTCATCTCCAACCCCGTACCCTAGAGATCCAATGATCAAGTTGTCCGACTACGTCCTGAAGTTCGTCGCCGACCTCGGCATCACCAACTGCTTCCTCGTCACCGGCGGCGGCGCCATGCACCTCAATCAGTCGCTGGCGACCGAAACGCGTATAACCCCCATCTGCAACTCGCACGAGCAGGCTTCTGCCATCTGCGCCGAGGGCTATGCCAAGGCCACGGACGGCCTCGGCTTCTGCATGGTCACCACCGGCCCCGGCGGCACCAACGCCGTTACCGGCGTCGCCGGCGCCTGGCTCGACTCCACCCCCGTGCTCTACGTCTCCGGTCAGGTCAAGCGCCCCGACCGCATGTTCGATCAACTCACCGGCAAGCCCCTCGGCATGCGCCAGCTCGGCGTGCAGGAGGTCGACATCTGCTCCATCGTCACTCCCATCACCAAATACGCGGTCACCGTCCTCGAGCCCAACGACATCCGTTATCACCTCGAAAAGGCCGTCTTCCTGGCGCTCAATGGCCGCCCTGGCCCCGTCTGGATCGACATCCCGCTCGACGTTCAGGCCACTCCCATCGACGAGACCCAGCTCCGCGGCTTCGATCCCGCCGAGTTCGCCCACGACATCACCCTCACCGGCACTGCCAACGTCCCCGCGGAGGTCCAACGCGCCATCGAGGCCTTCAACGCCGCCGAGCGGCCCCTCCTGTTCGCCGGCAACGGCATCCGCCTCGCCCGCGCTGAGGCCCAGTTCGAAGAACTGCGCAAGCTCCTCAACATCCCCTCCGTCGCCACCTGGTGCGCCGCCGACCTCGTCCCCTCCGACGACCCCACCTACGTCGGCCGTCCTGGCAACGTCGCCGCCCGCGGCGCCAACTTCGCGCTGCAAAATTGCGACTTCCTTCTCGTCCTTGGTGCGCGCATGGATATGGCCATCACCGGCTACGCGCCGCAGAACCTCGCCCGCGAGGCACACAAGATCACCGTCGACATCGATCAGGCAGAACTCAACAAGCTCCACCCCCACGTGCAACAGCCGGTCTGCGCCGACGCCAAAGCTTTCTTGACGGAGCTCCTCAAGCACAAAGACCAGCTCAAGCCTCGCGACACCTCCGCCTGGCAAGCCCGCTGCGCCGACTGGAAGAGCCGCTACCCCGTCGTCACCGAAGAGCAGAAGAAACCCGAAGGCCTCGTCTCCGTTTTCAACCTCGCCGACGTCGTCGGTACCGAGGTCGACGCGGACACCCGCATCGTCGTCGGCAACTCCGGCTCGGGCATCGAGATTTTCTTTCTCGGCTTCCCCATCCTCCACTCGCAGCGCCTGTACCACACCGCTGGCCTCGGCTCCATGGGCTACGCCATCCCCATGGCCATCGCCGTCTCGATCGCCAACCCAGGCCGCGAGGTCATCGCGGTCGACGGCGACGGCGGCTTCATGTTCAACATCCAGGAGCTCGAGACCATCCACCGTCTCAACCTCCCCATCAAGTTCTTCGTCCTCAACAACGACGGCTACTCGTCCATCCGCGCCTCGCAAACCGCCTACTTCAAGCAGCCCAGCATCGGCGCGGACAGAAACACCGGCCTCACCATCCCGGACCTTTCCGACGTCGCGCAGGCCTTCAAGCTAGGCAGCTACATCATCCACGACCAGACCGACCTCTGCGCCGAAGTCCGCAAGGTCCTCGCCATGCCCGGCCCCGTCGTCTGCGACGTCAACGTCCTCCCCGACGAAGTCCGCGCTCCCCGCCTCCAAAGCTACCAAAAACCCGACGGCACCTTCGTCTCCAAACCCCTGGAAGACCTCTTCCCCTTCCTCCCCCGAGAAGAGTTCCTCGCCAACATGATCGTGAAGCCGCTCGAGGAGTAGAGCTCAGCAACACAAAGGCGCACGGCCGCAGCCTGCGGCTGTGCGCCTTTCTCTTACGGTGCAGGTTCCGTGTTCAGCATAGCTTCAGTCACCCGAGGCACCCTGCCCTGCCCCATGTGCCTGGCAAGTCGCGCCCCTAGCTTGATCATCGGGTCTTCCACCAAATGATAAAGCAGGATCGGAGGCAGGATCAGCGCGGCAGCGAAACCGCATAACCGCAGTGGCAGCGGGCTGGTCTTGAGCGCGTGCACCAGCAACATCAATGCTGTTATGTGCGTCAGGTAGATGCCATAAGAGTATCTAGCAAGTGTGTGCGCAACCCTGCGCACCTTGGGGTTCGTCTGCTCCTTGAAGTAAGGCAGAGCAAGGCCCAGAACAAGGCATGAGACCCAGTTGTGCCGCCACGCACCAAAAGCGTTGTTGAGCCCGACCAGCACCGCAAGGAATATCGGAAAGGACCATGCTGGAAGCGGCCTCTTCGAACGCGACCACAATACGTAAGCCATGATGCCCGGTAGAAAACACGGCACGCACATGAAGAAGTTCGAGTCACCGGACAGAAAGAAATGATAGGCCAGTCCGGCCATCACTCCATCCAGCAACAGAATGGGCCATAAACGTTTTGTTCGCCGCGCGAGCAGAAAAAGCGCAGGCAGAAGGACATACATATTCAACTCCACCGGCAGTGTCCAGCCAGCGGGGATAACCGCCATTCGATGTACCAGGTTGAAGGTCAGAGTCGCGTTTGATACCAGACCCAGGAAATCCGGTGCTTGGTATACGAACTGCGGATACCACTCGGGCAGCCTCAGGATCACGACCGCCGCGACCATCACCAGCCACAGCGGGTACAGGCGAAAAATGCGTCGCACATAGAACCGCCCGGCATGCGGGTCGCGTTCCAGCGAAAACATAAGCACCAGACTCGTATGCACAAAAAAGAAGCACACGCCGGTAATGCCGAACCACCCAGCCCAGCTGTGATGACCCAGGTTATCTACTGTATGCGCCCCCAGCACACAAAGCACAGCTACAGCACGCAGCAGATCGAGATTGGGAGAGTCTTTCAAAGACTTCAGAACGAATCGGCAGCGCAGCCGTCCACAGGGCTTTCCGCGCTCTATTGCACCTGGCGAGTGCTCCTATTCTATAGGCACACCCCAGCTCTACGCGTCATGCAACGCCGCCTCTCGCCTCCCGAAGATCCCGCTTTCAATCCTTCCTCCGCCACGGCTGGCGCGATGAGTTGGCCCTCGCCATGGCCGCCAACGGCGCAGCTGCATCGAACTGTGGGCCTGAACGGTGGCTCTGACACTGTTCAGCAACCATCACCCTATATCGAATGAAGATCGGGCAGAAAAGGTGTTCGAAAACATCAGGTTCCTGCATGCAGTTTGCGCGAGCGCGTTTGCGCTGTAAGTTGCAGCCGTGTCTGCCAGGGATCTGTCAGATTCGAGAAGCCTAACTCTCTCATTCGACGTTCTATCTCTCGTATTTGCGCTTCGTCCTCCAGAACGAGCTCCCAAGAAAGAAGCCGCGGGTCTGTCTTCTGAATGGCCGTCGCAGCAACGGCCCATGTGTTCAGGCCGATGTGATGGTGGTATCCCCCGGCGGAGACAAAGAGCACACCCTTGAAGCTGGAGTGCGCAATGCCGAAACCGACGCCTTCACAGTAGAACGAGTGCGCCTGCTGGAGATTGCCGACGTAGAAATGCAGGTGACCGAGCGTGGCGCCTGATGGTGCATCGGACCAATTTGCGTGGGGAAGGGCGAACAGGTCTTTGAAGTTAAGCGCCGTAGAGGTCAGCAGAACTTCGTCTCGAACATACGCCCAGTCTCGACGTGGACGATCAACATAGACTTCGATGTGGATGCCATCTGGATCGACGAGGTACAGAGCTTCGCTCACGTTGTGATCGGAGGATCCAAAATACGCATTCTCTTCGGCGAGATGTTCGACGAACGATGCCAGGTTGGCGCGACACGGAAGCAGAAGGGCGAAATGGTAAAGGCCCAACCGGCTACCCGAGGCAAGTGGCTTCAGGCCCGGCAGCTCTTCAAGTTCGATGAGCACCTCCGAAGAATCCTGGGCGGCGAGTACCGCCACGTTCTCGGAGCGGGACAGGCATACCAGGCCAAGAACGCGGGTATAGAAGTCCGTCGACCTGGACAGGTCGCCGACGGCGAGCCGAATCTTCCCAAGCTGCGCAGAATCCGGTAAAAGGCCTTGAGTCGGCATACAAACCTCTTAGTCGTTCTTTGTTAACCTAAACGACACTGTTGTTTAGATGCGCTTACGTCCGGAAAGAATGCAACAGTGTTGCCTTGACAACCTGTAAACTTGCTCTGTGACCGAGCTTAGTGGCAGCGAGAGCGTACAGACCCTTGATCCTCGAACGCGACGCACGCGTGCACTGCTGCATGATGCTTTCCTACGCTTAGTGAAGCAGAAGCCTTTTGAGGAGATCTCGGTACAGGACTTGACTGAAGCGGCGACGGTGAACCGAGCCACCTTTTATGCACACTACCCAGACAAGTACGCGCTTCTAGAATGTGTGGCGGCTATGCAGTTCGAAGAACTCCTGCAGACTCGCGGCGTTCGCTTCGATGGAAGCTGTTTTTCCGCGGTGCGAGCGATCGTTCTCGGCGTCTGTGATTTCGTGTCCGTGGAGGGGGGCCAGGTAGGAGGCGTCAACGCTCTGGATCCACATCTGCAAGCAGCTACCGTCGGTGTCGTGCGCAGGATGCTTCTTGAAGGTCTGGAGCAACGAGAAAACTGGGGAACCACGGTCTCAAAAGAGATGGCGGCGGGCTCCACCGCTTGGGCGTTATACGGGGCGGTCCAGGATTGGTTTCGCTCTCCCAATCGGGTTCCCGCAGAGAAGATTGCGGATCACATCTATGTCTTCTTGCTGCCGCTGCTCAACCCTGCGTCGTCGCAGTCGGCCGCGTAACGTTCGGCCCCAGGTGGCGTGGGTGAATGAAGGAGCGGCCCGCTGCTGATGAAAGCCAGTCACTTGGACTTCCTCTCAAAGTCCACCTTGCCGTAACGCTCCCGGACCACCTCGACAAGACGAATCTGGCCGCCATGGTACATGGCGTGCGCCGTTCGAATGCCAAGGACTGCCAGGCGATTGCGAAGCGGTTCTTTGGCGAAGTCCTCTTCTGAAACGGCCGCGTGGCGCTTGTGCAGGTCGGCAGGCGGAAGCGCCTCCAGCGCGCTTGTCACTTTCACGTTGACCTCGGAGAACATGCGCCTCAACTCTGCCGCGGTGAACCGGTCAGGTGCGGTACGGTCTGGGCTGGTGACAAAGACTTCGTCCAGTTCCGGATGAAGCCGTTCGCCCAAGAACAGCATAGGCAGAAGCAGGTCGTGGTGAGCGGTAAGGTGCCCAAGGAGGTAGTACACTCGGTTTCGCCCCGGAGCGATTTCGGTCTGGAGTTCGGTATCGTCCAGAGACGAGAACATCTTGTCCAACCGGCCGACCACCGTTGTCCAGGTTTTGATCGATGTAGCCGCAAAGATTTCTTCCGTGGTCATCGTGGGCCTTTCTGTCATTCCGGTTAGAAGAACAACTGGTGAGCTGAATCAGCAATCCTTCGCTGTTGAATCTTCCATAGGTGTAAGCGGTTGCGGCTTTCACACCGTTCCTGCTGTGCAGGGACGATAGGACGCGTACAGCTTTGTCTGCGCCCCGCACCTTGCGTTTACAACTGCGGTGCAGGCTTCGAGGCAAACAGGCCGGAGAAGCTGGGGCGATACCGAAGGAACACAAGAATCCAAAGCACAGCAGCAAGCAGGCCTGGGCCGATCGCGCTGGGCGCAAAGGTAAGGTGGAATGCCAGGATGTTGTAAATTTCCGCGGCAAGCAGGGTGAGCGCGAGTGGCACAAAGTACCCAGAAAGCAGCAGCAGACCGGCAAATAGCTGTATCGCGAAGAAGAAAGCGGCGAAATGGGAGGTTGCAGCAGCCACAAGAAACTGGACGGCCAATGGATTCGTGGGTGGAGGTTGGTGGATGAACTGCAGAAAACCGTTCAACCCAAACACCGTGAACATGAGGCCCAGCAGGTAGCGGGCGATGAGTGAGGCAATCTTCAAGCGCGGCCTCCTACAGAAGAGCCAAGATCTAGTGCAAGTGAAGCTTCGTACGTATAGCGGTTCGGGAACATGGTAATCCTCCTTATGCAACACTGATGCCTACTGAGCCTGCGTCGACTCTTATTTTGACAACAGTGTTGCTTATTGTCAGAACGACGTCCGCTATGGAATGGCGGCTTCCCGCGTTCTACCAGAACCGAAGCCCGGCTATGCTGCCAGAATAGTGCTTATGTCCCACACCTACGGCGTCATGCAAGGCCGCCTCTCCCCTCCTGAAGACGGCCGCTTCCAATCCTTCCCCCGCCAGGGCTGGCGCGATGAGTTCGCCCTCGCCAGGGCCGCCGGCTTCAGCTACATTGAGTGGATTCACGACGACTTCGACGCCTGGCAAAGCGACACCGACCCCGGCCACAACCCTATCTTCACCGACGAAGGCCTCACCGAGCTCGACGACCTCAAAGCCGAGCACGGCATCAGCACGCCCGCGCTCTGCGGTGATTGGTTCATGGAACACCCGCTCATCCGCTGCACCCCCGAAGAGCGCCAGCACCGCGAGCAACACCTCCACGCGCTCATTCCCATCGCCCAACGCATCGGCGCCACCCGCATCGTGCTTCCCTTCGTCGACAACGCCAGAATGACCACCGAGCGAGAAAAAACCCAAGTCCTCGACATCCTCAAACACGCCCTCCCCGTCGCCGAAACCCACAGTGTCGAACTCCATCTCGAAGCGGACTTCAACCCCGCCGATTTCAGAGCCTTTCTCGCCCGCCTCGACCACCCCTCCCTCAAGGTCAACTGGGACTCCGGCAATAGCTCCGGCCTCGGCTACATCGCCACGGAAGAGTTCGCCGCCTACGGCCGTCGCATCGGCTCCATCCACATCAAGGATCGTTACCGCAAACCAGAAGGTGGAATCGAAACCCGCCCTCTCGGTACCGGCTCTGCCGACTTTGACGACGTCTTTCGCGCCATACGCTCCATCGGCTACGCGGGTGGCCTCACCCTCCAGGTCGCCCGCGGCACCCCCGGCGACGAGATCAACTTCCTCCGCACCCAGCTGGACTTTGTGCGCCAGTACGTTGAGTCCTGATCCAGCATCAGGTTTCGGAACCGGGATCCTCGCAGTCGATTACGGCTCCCGCCGACAGAGCCTCCTTTTTTTTCAAGGGCATAACAGGGCAAGGTAAACTGCGCAGCAGTACACGCAGCTTCGTCAGGAGTTTCTAATGCCCTTGCCCAAAGGAATCCTTCTTTCCACCTGCCTGCTCTTTGCTGCCGGAAGCGCTTTTGCAGATACCCTCATCGTCACTGAAACCGCAACGGTCAACGGTTTGTTGTACAAATATGGCGGAGGGGTGGTGAACTTCTCTGGTCTAAGCGAGGTGACGACCTACACCGGCGACACGAGCAAGACGAGCGTAACCTCTAACGGATCGATAAACATCGGCGGCACCGTAACCTTTTCGATTGAAGAATTCGGAAGCTACACGACTTCGTCGTTCGGGTGCTCCGGGCAAGTCCAATCCCCGTGCTTCAACGAATTTGCCTTTACAGGGACAAGTTACGGGATCCACGGCGCGGGCATCGGCGATATTGCGGGATCCGCCGACGGCGAGGGCGATAACCTACTAGCTACATCGAACCCTGCCTTGGTTAGCTACAGCCTTGCGGATAGCTTCGGACCCATAACGGGAAAGCCCGAATATTACCGCGGTGGTTTTGGTAATGCTCCGCCCTCCTACTCTTTTCCCGGAGTCGGCAACTTCTATACAAGCAGCTTCGGTCCGACATCCACCATCGAGGCAACAACCATTAGTTCGACCCCGGAACCCTCAAGTCTGGTGCTGTTAGGCACTGGCCTCATCAGTGTTGCCGGCATCGCGCGGAGGCGCTACCTACGATCTTGAGTTGAACCGTTTCGGAGGTCTGAAACACGGAATTGACCTACTGCACGGCCGAGTGTAGGAAAATCAAAGAAGGAGTTCCCTTCTTTGCCCATCACCGCCGAGTTCCTCACCCGCAACAGCCTCTTCTCCCTCGAAGGCAAGACCGCCGTCCTCACTGGCGCGTCCGGCTTCCTCGGCCGCACCTTCGCCCTCGCGCTGCTCGCGAACGGCGCTCGCGTCATCGCCCTCGGTCGCAGCGAGCGCCTGCAAACCGAGGCCGGCAAATGGGCCGCGCAGTTCGGCGGCGATAAAGTTGCCGTCCATCAGATCGACATGTACAACGTCGAGGCCCTCAACGCCCTCTGCGACCGGATCGCTGCCGAAGAGCCCACCCTCGACATCCTCGTCAACAACGCCCACGAGCTCGGCGCCGCCACAGGCTTCAACGTCCCCGAGGGCTCGCTCGAGAACGCCACCTTCGACCATTGGCAGCGCAACCTCCAGGGCGGCGTTTACTGGGCCGTGCAAACCACCCAGCGCCTCGGCATTCGCATGAAGCAGCAAGGCCGCGGCAGCATCATCAACATCGCCACCATGTACGCCTCCGTCGCTCCCCGCCCGCAGCTCTACGAGGGCACCACGTCCCTCAACCCGCCTGGCTACTCCGCGTCCAAGGCCGCGCTCGCGGCCTTCACCCGCTACACGGCCAGCTTCTGGGGCAGTTCTGGCGTGCGTGCCAATTGCATCTCCCCTGGCCCATTCTCGAACACAGAAGACGTCGGCACCGGCCAGAACGCCGTGCAGGAGGACTCACCCTTCGTCACCAAACTCAAGGGCTACACCGTCCTGAACCGCATCGGTCGGCCCCTCGAACTCTGCGGCGCCCTGCTCTTTCTTGCCTCGGACGCCAGCACCTACGTCACCGGCCAGAACCTTAACATCGATGGCGGCTGGACTGCGGTGTAGGCCTCGATTCTTCTGCAACTCGCCGTCCCCTCTACACCTTTCGTGGAGTGCCGCCACTTTTCTTGAGCCGCGCGGCTAAAGTTTCTCCGCAAGCTGCCGATACATGGAAACAGCGCTCTTCCCTTGGAAGGCGTTGTCCTTCCAAAGAGACGGAGAGCTTGTGTACGACGCGAAGCAACCCGAACTGAAGCGCTTCCGCCTAGTTATCGGCGGCTTGCTGGCCATCTCCTTTCTGGCCACCCTCTGGTCTACGCTCCTTATGGTGCGAAGCGCGGAAGCGAATCGGCGCAACATGGTCTCGCTTCTGCCATTGCTGGAGCGCTCTGAAGTGTTTGAGCGCAGCATCCTGAATGCACGCATCGCCTTCATTTACCACGTCACGATCGACAAACCGGGCAGTCTCGATCAGGGCTGGACACGGTATCGCGAAGCCCAGACTTCCCTTGCGGAGCTCCACGCCCTCGCGACCAAGAGCCTGTATGAAGGGCTGCTCCAGTCACGTTTGGAGTCGCTCGACAGCAGGTGGGCCGCCTACCGCCTGCGCCTGGACAGCACCCTCGCCCTGGTTCAGGGCGGCACACGCACGGGCCCCGTCTACGATCAGGCCGTCGCGGAATGGGCCGCCGAGGGTAGCAGCCTCGTGAACGCAGCACGAGACGTGGTGACGACGACCACAGCTCTTTCACGCGCGCAAAGTGACGAGACGGGCGACATGCTCAAAGTCTCAACCTGGATCATCGGCGCGAACGGAGCCCTTTGCCTGTTCTTAAGTATCGCGTTGATCGTCATCCTGGGTCGGCGCATGCGGCCTCGGTCCTCGCACGCACCCAAGCCGGCCCCGCGGCTCAACGGTCAGCTTGGTCGCTCGTTCCTCAAGCGATGCTTTGAACTCGCGACCGGCATGAAGGCTTCGGGCAGGATCGTCGCGGGACTTGCGGGCATGCTGTTGCTGATCGTCGTCGTCCTGGGAACAGGACTTGCCGCCCTGTTGGGCATCGCGCGGTTAAGCAACGCGCAAGCAACCACTCTGCGCAACCAACAAGCCTTGCTTGTCGCCGAAAGCCTGCGCTCCCTCACGCTCGCCGCCGAAAGCGATACGCGCGGTTTCGCCTTTTCTGGAAGGCCGATTCTGCTCATCGCGCAACAAAACGAGATGAACCAGGCCTGGCAACAGCTGGGCAAACTCCAGCACAACGCTTCTCTTGCATCCGATGCCGGCCTTCATCTGCAGAACATTGAAGCAGCGCTCCATAGGCGCTTCGACCACCTCAAATCCGTCACGGACGCTCGTCAAGCGTCCGGACCGGAGGCAGTGGAGCACATTGTCGCCAATGCCCAGTCGCTGGCTTGCAAGCACGCCTTGCAGGATGCCCTCGATGCCTTCGAATCTTCCGAGTACCAGGCGATCGTCACAGGAACGCTAAACGCCGATCGGGCAGCCGCCATGAGCAAGACCCTGATTCTTTTTGCGGCCTTACCTGCCGCGTTGACGCTCACCCTGCTGTCCGTCGTCATGGCGCATCTGCTAAGTCGCAGCAGAAAGCTCCAGGATCAGCTAACACGACAGGCCTCCCACGACGTCCTCACAGGGCTGCCCAACCGGCTTGCCCTGGAGGAGCGAGTGGAAGCGCTGCTCACCCGTGCGCGGGAAGAAGGTACCTACTGCGCCGTGCTCGGCATCGATCTCGACCACTTCAAAGCAGTCAACGATCGCTATGGACACCACGAGGGTGACGCCTTTCTCCGCGCTGCCGCAAGTCGCCTCAGCTCGGTGATCCGCGCCCAGGACACACTGATACGACTCGGAGGGGATGAGTTCCTCTGCCTCATCGGCGGCGTCCGCTCCCCGGCCGATGCCGAACTGGTTGCCACGAAGCTCCTTGCGAGCCTGAACGAACCCATCAAGATCGCCGATGCCGCGGTAAAAGCGAGTGCAAGCGTGGGCATTGCCCTCTACCCCGAGCACGGCACCACCGTGGAAGCCCTCACCAAGCACGCCGACGATGCGCTGTACCAGGCCAAGGAGGCGGGCCGAAGCCAGTTCCGCTGCTTTGAGGAGAGTGCCGCCAAGCTTCGCACCCGGCAGATTGAGGACTGCCTTGAAACAGCCTTGGACGAGAACCTGTTTCACCTGGTCTACCAGCCCCAGTACACCGCACACGGCACCTTGCGCGGCTTTGAAGCCTTGCTGCGCCTCACGCACCCCAAACTCGGTGTCATCACGCCATTCGAGTTCATTCCGCTCGTGGAGCGCAACCGGCTCATCATCCCGATTGGAAGGTGGGTCATGGAGGAGGCCTGCTCGACGTTTGCCGAGTGGCTGGCCGCGGGTATCGACCCAGGTATGCTCTCGCTCAACGTATCGGCCACGCAGTTCTCAGGAGCGCACCTTGACGACACCGTGGCAGCCGTCCTTCGCTCCAGCGGTCTCCCCGCCGACCGGCTGGAACTCGAACTCACCGAATCAGCTGTGATGCAGGACGTGGAAGAAGCCACGCAGCAGATGAACGCCGTCGCCCGGCTGGGCGTGCGATTGGCCATCGACGACTTCGGCACGGGCTATTCCTCCTTGGAACGCCTGAACCGGCTCCCACTCTCCACACTCAAAATCGACCGCAGCTTCGTCCGGCAGCTTGGGGAAGGCAACACCTCGCAGCCCATCGTCGAGGCCGTGGTCGCACTCGGCAAGGCGCTTAGGCTGGAAATCGTCGCCGAAGGTGTTGAGACCGAAGTGCAACACCTGTGCCTCTCCGCCATCGGTTGCGATCACTTCCAGGGCTTTCTCTTTGCCCGTCCGCTTCCGGAGTCGGCCGCTGAGAGCTTGGTACGAAGTTTCGTTCCAGCTCCTCCGGAGGTGTACCTCGATCGCCAGTTGATCCCCTCACTTCTGATGTGACACCCGTGTCAAAGTCGGTGCCGACCGGAGCCATCTACACTCGATTGCATGGACCTTCAACTCGGCAACCAGGTCGCCTTCGTTGCTGGCAGTTCGCGTGGGATCGGTCGCGCCATTGCCGCCGCGCTGCTCACCGAAGGCGCTCGCGTCGTGCTCACGGGACGCGATGAGGTGTCGCTTCAATCGACCGCAGCGGAGCTCACTACGCCCGCGACACAGGACCGCATCCTTGTCGTTCGCGGCGACTTCACCCACGGGGAGACGATCGCTCGTGCCCTCGACCAAACCGTAAAGCACTTCGGTCGCCTCGACCACCTCATCGCCAATCTCGGCAGCGGCTCAGGAAAGCCTGGTTGGAACCAAGGCGAGGACGAGTGGACACGGCTGTTTGAGCTAAACTTCTTCGCGAGCGTCCGCCTTACACAGGCCGCTCTCCCCCATCTGCTTGCGAACAACATCGTTGCCGGCGGCGACCGGTCGGCAGCTTCGATTCTGTACATCTCCTCTATCGTCGCGCTCGAGGCCACCCCCGCTCCGCTGCCCTACTCCGCAGCCAAAGCCGCACTCACCAACTACGCCAAAAATCTCGCTCGCCAACTCGGCCCCCAGCGCATTCGCGTCAACACTATCGCGCCCGGCAACATCTTCTTCCCGGGCGGCAGTTGGGAGCGGCATCTCACCAATCGCCAAGACGCCGTCCATGCCATGCTCACGTCCGAAGTTCCACAACAACGTTTCGGAACCCCAGAAGAGATCGCCGCGCTCGCCGCGTTTCTCTGCTCGCCTCTGGCCGACTTTGCCACTGGAAGCTGTTTTGTAATGGACGGCGGTCAGACGCGCTGCATGTAAGCTTCTAACTACTTTAGTCACACCCTTCATATCGTGAAAAAGTTCATAGCTCCTTCACTCCCACGAAAGTTGTAGAGGCGTATGATCCATTCGGGAACGGTTCCAGATCTCTGCATGACATGAGTAGCAGAGAATCGTCCGTTGCGTGCGCCACCGATTGCTTTCTCCTGCCTTCGTAGCTTTGTATTTCTGTATTTGAGCTAGGAGACACTGATCATGGTGTACGCCAGACGTTTGTCTGTTGCTGCGTCCCTTCTTGCGTTTTGCTCTTGTTTTTCCCTTAGAGCGACCGCCTCTACCTTCAACACCTCCGGCACATTTGCCGCCGATAACTCCACCTACGAATACACCTTTACCGATCCGGGCGCAGCCATCTTCACGGCGTCCACAAGCTCCTTTGCAACCGGGGGCTTCGTTCCTGTACTCACCCTCTTCAACGACACCACCGGCAACGAGATCGATAACAACGGCACCGGGTTCGGCGACGCTTCTCTCAATGACGTCCTCGGGCCCGGCACCTACGATCTTTTCCTCACCGAGTTCCCCAACGTCGCAATCAACAATCTCGCGGACGGGTTCCTCTTCGCCGGCGACCCTACCATCACTGGCGATTCCTGTGGCGTGGCCGGCGGCACCTTCTACAACACCGCCACCGCACCCTGCACGCAAACCAGCGGGAACTACGCGCTCTCGGCCACAACGGCCCCGACGCCTGAGCCTGCCACATGGCTCCTGGTGCTTGCGCCTGCTGCCTACATGGTTTTCTCGCAACGTCGTCGCAACGCCTAATCCTTTTCCGTCCCTCACGCGTTGAGGGCTCAATCTGTAACAGGAGTACTTATGTCCAAGAGCATGATCGAAGAAGTCGTCGCGGCCTCTCCCAACCGCCGCAAATTCCTCAAGACCATCGGCGCGGCCACGGCCGCCGTCGGTGCCATGAGCGTCGCCACCGCACCCTCGGCCGAAGCGCAAACCAACACCGAGTTGGCCGTTCTCAACTTCGCCCTCAATCTGGAATATCTCGAATCCGAGTTCTACACCTACGGCCAGTACGGTTATGGCATCGAGCACTTCGGGATCAAGACCTCGGGCGTGGCTAGCGGCTCCAACCCCAGCACCGGCGGCACCACCACCGGCGGCAAGCAGGTCAATCTCTCCAATTCGCTGGTCTTCACCCCGGCTATCACCTCGCAGATTGGCTCCGACGAGCGCGCGCACGTGGTCCTGCTGCAAGGCTTCCTCGGCAACCTCGCCATCGCCAAGCCAAACATCAACCTTAACGCCCTCGGCTTTGGCTTCGGCAGCGAGAACGAGTACCTCACCCTCGCCCGCATCTTCGAGGACATCGGCGTCTCTGCCTACGGTGGCGCAGCATATCTCCTCCAAACACCCCTGGTCATCCAAACCGCAGCCCGCATTCTCGCCGTGGAGGCCGAGCACGTCTCTACGGTGCGCACGCAGATTGCCCGCCTGAACATCCCCAGCCCCGTACTCGACGGCGCCGATATCGTACCTCCCCCCACCGGCTCGCAGATCCAGTACCTCTCCATCAACCCCAGCAATGGCCTCCCAGCCATCCGCTCCGTACCGCAGGTCCTCAATCTTGCCTACGGCGGAGCCGGCAAGACCAGCGGCGGCTTCTTCCCCGCGGGCATCAACGGTGCCTTCGCCGGCACAGCCAGCGGCCCAGCAGCCACCTCGGCCAATCTGCAAACACAACCCGCCGGCTTCGCATAAACCACGCCGGCTCCCACACAATAAAGATCCAACCCGTCTCGCCCCGAGCCCTTCCGGCCGGGGCGAGACGCTTTTCAGCGCTCCCCGCAACCTAGACGAGCCCACATTCCTGAGCCTGCGATACTGAAGCACATGCCGGACACACCGATCGCCTCCGATGCCCCAAACCGGGCGCACTCCCTGTTCGACCTCCATGGCCGCGTGGCCGTCATCACCGGAGGGGCCGGCCTGCTGGGCTACTTCCATGGCGCGATCCTCGCCGCCGCCGGAGCCCACGTCGTTCTGCTCGATCTCGCCGCAGCCAACCCCAGCCTCCGCGCCGACCAACTGCAAGCCGCCCACGGGCCCGAATGCCTGGGCCTTGCCGCCGACATCACCTCCGAAGACTCCCTCCTCGCTGCCCGCGACCAGATCCTCGCCCGCTTCGGCCGTGTCGACATCCTCATCAACAACGCCGCCAATAACCCCAAGGTCGAGGCCGATCCGACCGGCGAACCCAAGCAGTGGTCGCGACTCGAAAACTTCCCCCTCGACGTTTGGAACGCCGACATCGCGGTCGGTCTCACCGGCGCCTTCCTCTGCTCGCGCATCTTCGGCCAGGAGATGGTCAAGCGCAACCGCGGCGTGATCGTCAACGTGGCCTCCGACCTCGGCGTCATTGCCCCAGACCAGCGCCTCTACCGCCAACCCGGCCTCGAAGACGCCCAGCAGCCCGTAAAGCCCGTCACCTACTCCGTCGTCAAGACCGCGCTCATCGGCCTAACGCGCTACCTATCCACGTACTGGACCGCCCACAACATCCGCGTTAACGCGATCTCCCCCGGCGGCGTCTACACCTCACAACCCGAAGAGTTCACCCAAAAACTCCACCAACTCATCCCCATGGGCCGCATGGCCCACAAGGACGAGTACCAGGGCGCCATCCTCTTCCTCTGCTCCGACGCCAGCTCCTACATGACCGGCCAAAACCTCATCGTCGACGGCGGTCGCACCGTCCTCTAACCCCACCTACTACCCACAAGCCGGCATACTTGGGACCGTTCGTCCCAAGTAGCTAGGGCAGGCGAAGCGCGCGCGTCGTTCGCATGTAGCTTTCCCATTTTCTCTTCAGAGCCGGCAAGGTGGAGCCGTGCGGCTGCTCGAGGAACTCGGCCTGAATGATCCTATCTGTTCGGAAGTGCCGGAAGTCATCGCGCAGCTCACACCAGGCAGCAAGCAGGCGAACGGAGTCCGCGTAGCCGATGATCACCGGCCATACGATTCGGTCCGTTTCCTGCCCTCTTCCGTCTCGGTAGCGAATACGCACCTTCCGTCCGGCACGGATCCAGGAGCGGATCTTCGCAAGATCAAGCCCATCCTTGAACGGAAGGTTGTTAGCAGGTGTACCGAGCGTCGGCTCGGTGATGAACGTGCGCAGAGATTGTGGAATCGCGGCGGTGATCTTGGAGAGAAGATCCCGCGCCGCGTTGGCTAGTGCGGCATCACCGCGTTCGGCAACCCATTGCGCGCCGAGAACCGCTGCCTCCAACTCCTCCGGAGTGAGCATAAGAGGCGGCATATCGTATTGCCGGTCGAGAACATATCCGACACCCGCCTCACCACGGATCGGCACGCGTTGGCTCGCCAAATCGGCCACATCACGGTAAACGGATCGTATGGAAACATTCAGCTCTGCCGCAATAGCTTCTGCTGTTACGGGCCTGCGAGAGCGCCGCAGTATCTGGATCACTTGAAAAAGTCGGTCGGTTCGGCGCATGGCAATACAATGCTGACACTACGCTGTCAGTAGAACTCGGTTAACTTCGTTCTGGTGCTGGAAGACTCCAGCAGAAGAGGACACGATGAATCTCGTTTCGATGCGCGTCATTACAAACGATGTAGAGCGACTGGTCAGCTTTTACGAGACTATCAGCGGAAGTTCCGCAACCCGGTACACTCCGGACTTTGCTGAACTCACAACACAGAAAGGCACTCTTGCTATCGGCGGCACACGAACCCTGAGTGCCTTTGGCGCGCAGCATGAACTACAGCCCGAGGCGAACCAGAGTGTCATTCTCGAGTTCCTCGTTGAGGATGTGGATGCAGAGTTCCTGCGGCTGAAGAATCAAGTGCCCGCTTTCCTTCAGGAGCCGACGACGATGCCTTGGGGTAACCGCTCCTTGCTCTTTCGCGACCCTGACGGCAACTTGATCAATTTGTTCACCCCGGTCACTCCAGAAGCTATCAGGAAGTTCGCGCAGTGATGCCGGCAGGGGCCATGGAGTAGCGATAACTAACGAGAACTTCGCATAGCGGAAGGAGCTCTGTAATGACTTGCATCAGTAGCACCTTTGCTCAGTTCCGCACCATATTCGCACCTCGGCCCCTGACACCCTTTGGCAATGCGCCGAACACACCCTCGGTTTCCACCGGCCTTTGCAACCACCATCTAAACTAAAAC
>CAXTLD010000024.1:0-42764 GCA_964245045.1 uncultured Acidobacteriaceae bacterium
GCGGTGGGGCCGTCAGCGATGCGGCCATCATGCCTTTGGGCAGCGCCTCCGGATTCAGCAACGGGATCAAGATCAAGGTGCCCAGGATCGCCGCGTTGATACCAAACGTGGCAATCATCCAGTACTTGGATTTGGACTTGATCTTTCCTGCCGATTCGAGCATGGAATCTTCAAACATAAGGGCAACCTCGGGGCTTGCGAGCTCAGCTTGGAGACTTAGACACCGGGGTGTTTCTTTTTGTTCCCGTAACAAAACGAGACAGGCGGGAGATGGCAATCCCACGTTTGGGGGAGGGGTGTAGGGCAGGAAGTAGCGAGTAGCGAGTAGGAAGTAGGAAATAGGGAGCAGAGAGCAGGAAGTAGGACGTGGCAGGTAGGGCTGATTAGGCCGGCGGTGCGGCTGCGGAGTGCCTATTGCGATTGCTCGCTGCTTGGGAGGACGACATTCTCGCTCGAAGGACGGCCTCTATGCACCTGCTCATCGGCTTACTGCTCTCACTGCTCACTGCTTACTGCTTCCTACTTCCTGCTCCCGCTTACCGCCGGACCACGCGGGCAGCCGGCAGGGCGGCGCGCCTGCCCTGGGTAGCGCGCCAGTCCTGGTACGCCACGAGCATGGGGGCGGCGACGGCGATGGAGCTGTAGGTGCCGATGAGGATGCCGACCACGAGGGCGAAGCTGAAGCCGTTCAGGACCTCGCCGCCAAAGAGGTACAGGCTGAGCACCGTCAGAAACGTGAGGCCGGAGGTGAGAACAGTTCGGCTGAGGGTCTGGTTGATGGAGCGGTTGACGACCTGCGCGAGGGTTTCGCGACGGCTGAGCGCGAGGTTTTCGCGAATGCGATCGAAGACGACGATCGTGTCGTTCATCGAGTAGCCGATCAGGGTGAGAATGGCTGCGACGACGGTAAGGGTGATCTCCTTATTGAGTAGCGAAAACGCGCCGACGGTGATCAGGGTGTCATGGAAGACGGCCACCACCGCCGCCACACCATAGATGAGCTCAAAGCGGAACCAAAGGTAGATGAGCATGCCGATGAGCGAGTAAGTCGTTGCCAGCCAGGCCTGACGCTGGAGCTGCTTGCCGGCGGTGGGGCCGACGATGTCGACCTGCTGGACGGAGAAAGCGGAGTCGCGGTAGTTGGTCTGGAGGGCGGCTTCGACCGCGGCGCGGCCCTGGTCGTGGGCGGTGTCCTGCGCGGTGGACTGCGGGAGGCCGACGATCACGTCGTTGGCCGCGGCGCCGTTCGCCCCGGATATCCGCTGGATGCGCGCATCGCGGATGCCGGCTGCGGCGATGGCGGCGCGGATGTGGTCCTCATTGGGCGGGCGGTCGAAGTGGACCGTGACCTGGGTGCCGCCGCGGAAGTCGACGCCGAGCGGGATGCCGTGCCAAAAGGCGATGCTGAGCAGACCGGCCACGGAGAACAGGAGAGAAAAGGCGAGGAAATACCACTTGCGTCCTAGCCAGTCAACGTTTACTTGGCGAAACAGTTCCACGGGTGTGTTTTATCCTTCATCGGGCGTTGGTGGCGCCACAGAAACGCAGATTCTCTGCGGGAATGACAAACAGAAAGGTCAGATGGACAGGGCGGCCCCGCGTTCGCGTCGTTGCAAGAGCCAGTCGAAGATGACGCGCGACACGAAGACCGCGGTAAACAGGTTGGCGAGCAGGCCGAAGACCAGTGTGACGGCGAAGCCCTTGACCGGACCGGTGCCGAAGATGAACAGAATGCCCGCCGAGACGATCGTGGTGATGTGGGTATCGAGGATGGTGATCCAGGCGTGGTCGAAGCCGTCTTTGACCGCCGCGGCGGAGCTCTTGCCCAGGCGGAGCTCTTCGCGAATGCGCTCAAAGATGAGCACGTTGGAGTCCACGCCCATGCCGATGGTGAGGATGACGCCGGCGATGCCCGGAAGCGTGAGCACGGCGTGGCTGAACCCCATGAAGCCCAGCAGAATGACCAGATTGAGGATCAGGGCGAGGTCGGCGTTGACGCCCGCGCCGCGGTAGTAGAGCAACATGAACACCATCACGGCGAGCATGCCGGCGATGGCCGCGACGACGCCCTGGTGGATGGAGGCCGCGCCGAGCGAGGGGCCGACGGTGCGGGTCTCCAGGTACTCGATGGAGGCCGGGAGCGAGCCGGTGCGGAGCATCATGCTGAGGTCTTGCGCCTGCTGCTGCGAGAAGCCGCCGGTGATGCGACCCTGGTCGCGGATAGCGCTTTGAATCGTGGCGACCTCGCGCACGCGGTTCTGGAGCACGATGGCCATCTGTCCGGTGCCCTTGTTGGCGTCGGTGTACTTGTAGAAGCGATCACCGGCCTCGGTGGTGAGGGTGAAGCCGAGATCTGGGTGGCCGTTCTCGTCCTGCGACGGCTGGGCGTCGCGGAAGTCCGGGCCGGAGACGATGGCGGCGCGCTTCAAAACCCAGGCGCGGTCGCCGGTCCCGGGCGCGCCGGAGCCGCTAACGACCTCCTGGTCGGGCGGTACAGCGCCGCCCGAGGCGGCGAGCGCCTGCTGCTCGTCGGGGTAGCTGTTGACGACCTCGTGAATCTCGAGCTTGGCGGTGGACTGGATGATCTCCTCGACGCGGGCAGGGTCATCTACGCCGGGCAGCTGGACGAGGATCTGGTTGTCGCCGAGACCGTACTGCTCGATCACGGGCTCGGAGACGCCGAGTGAGTCGACGCGCTCGCGGATGGTTTCGATGGACTGCTGGAGGGTGCGGGCTTCAAGGTCGCGGACGGCGGCCTGCTTCATGGTCATGAGCAGGGTGTTGCCAGAGCCCTTAGCCACATCGTAGGCGGTGTACTCGTTGCCGCTCAGAATGTCGCGAAGGGCGGAGGCCTGCGCAGGCTGGAAGCCCGCGACGGTGAGGACCGTGGGGCGATTGGGGTCGAGCTTAGCGGCCGTGGCGCCCGGCATGGAGGTGGCGAGCGCGGTGTTCAGGCGCTGCACATCGGTGTCCGTGGTCGAATTGACGGCCTCGGCGACCTTAACGCGAAGGACGAGGTGGGTGCCGCCTTTGAGGTCGAGCCCGAGGTGGATGCGGTCAGTGATCGACTGCTTGAGGCTGCCGTGCGGGATGCCGAAGATGCCGTAGATGAAAATGACCAGCACCGCGACGATGAAGCCTGCCTTGCCGGCGAGATTTTTGCCCATTGCTCCTAGCCTTTGCTGTTGCTCGATGAAGCGCGAACGGTGGCTCGCGCTCGTCGATGCTGTTGTTGCGGCGCGTGTTAGCTCTTCACCGGCTCGTCCGTGGTAACGGCGGCGATGGCGCTCTTGATGCACTCGAGCTTGACGCCGTCGGGGAGGGTGCGGAGGACGAAGGTGTCGTCCTTGATGGAGACGATGGTGGCGCGCAGGCCGCCGGTGGTGGTGATGCGGTCGCCGACCTTGAGCGCGGCGAGCTGGCTTTGCCACTGCTTCTGCTTTTTCTGATTGGGCGCGATAAGTAGAAAGTACGTCGCGACACCCATGAGCAGCAGCAATGGGAGACCTGCGAACTGCCCAAGCAGGCCACCCGCGCCAGCGGCCCCGGCCCAAAAACCCAACGTGTTGATGGCGATGATCACTTCAGCCTATCCGGCCCGTGAAGGCTTAAAGCCTCGTGAGGGTCCGTCTTTCTTAAGAAACCTGGCGTGCGGCCCGGGGTGGAGCCACCGGAGTCCTGCACCATCCTGTGCACAGGGCAAAAAGGGCACCCGTCACGAACGGTATGCAGGCAACGCACACCTAAGCCTTCAGCATCCGGGTTGCGGGCCCGGTATGTCAAGGCGAAAGGGCGCGGGTCGGCCGCCCAAAGAGCGGAGCTATGGAGTCGCGTTGGCGGCCGTAACGGCAATGGCGAGCCCGGCAAGATCGCTGTCGGTTACCGTGATGGACTCCTGGAGGGGTTGAAAGCGGCTGCTGGAAGGACTGTCGGTTGTGCCGCGACCGGCGTTGGCCGCCTGCGCGCTGGCGGTGACGCGGAGCGTGTAGGTGCCTGCGGGCACGTAAGGCACGAAGAAGCTGCCGTCCGGGTTGATGACGCCGCGCCTATTGAGGGACGGGTCGGTCTGGTCGGTGAGGAGGACTGAACCGGAACGAACGGCGGCGGCTGCCGATGAGACCTGGCCGGCCACGGTGTGCATGCCGCCCAGGCCGAGAACGACGTTGACGTCGGCGCGCTCCTCTCCGGCAGCGAGCTTCAGGACGGCGGCGTCGGTACGCCGGAGCTTGTCGGGGGCATAGACGCTGAGGCTGACAAGCTGGTTGAAGCGACCGCCGCCACCGCTATTAGACCCTTGCGGGAGCGGTGACTGTACGCTGGCGCGGAGCACGTAGCTGCCGGGGGCGAGGCCGCTCAGGCGGAAGTGACCGCGGTCGTCCGTCTGGCCGCCGCTGCCGAAGTTCCCGGGGCGACCGAGACCGAAGCCGGGGCCGTTCTGCGGGCCAGCCAAGGCTTGGTTGCCGGTCGCGGAGGCCGGTTGGGCGGATACCTGGACGCCGGAGGCCGGGGAGCCGTCGTCCCACTGCACGGAGCCGGCGAGGACCGCCCCGCGCTCCAGGCTGAGCTGCACCGCCGCGCCGCCTGCGGACACTTGGACGCGGGGAACGGTGGCGATGGCGTCGGGGGCCGCGCTGCCTTCACGCAGGGCGTTGCGGACGGCGGGGGCGTTATCCATATAACCAGTCAGGTCAGCGGTGGCGAAGTA
This sequence comes from uncultured Acidobacteriaceae bacterium, assembly GCA_964245045.1. Taxonomy (GTDB): domain Bacteria; phylum Acidobacteriota; class Terriglobia; order Terriglobales; family Acidobacteriaceae; genus Granulicella. Next base: position 4,706 of record CAXTLD010000024.1, read on the forward strand.
ATCGCCCGGAGGAACGTTGTTGATCGTGAATCGACCGTCCAGGTCCGTGCGGCCGACCGCCATGCGGCCGCGGTCGCCATCGCCGCCATTGGTGGCGGGTACCAGGGTGACTTGGGCGAAGCGGGCGGGGTGCTGCGTGTCGGCGCAGAGGACCCTCCCGGAGACAGTGTAGCCGATGACCTGGGTGGGTGGTTGCGGTTGGGCGGCGGCGACGGTCTGTAAGGCGAGCGCAGGCACGCTCGCCCACGCAGGCCAGCAACCGGCTAAAAGCGCCAGGACCACTGCGGCGGCCGAGGTCCACCGGCGCCGAAACTGGGAGGTGTGCAGGTTCACAGAGGAGCTCCAGAGATTGGACGCGCCTCAGACGACCTTGGACGCCATGGCGACCGGAGGGCCGCAAGCGATATGCGAAGGGCGAGCTCTGCCGGTTTACTGGTGGCGCGAGTGCGCGAGCGACGGCATAGCGAGGCGGCAGTCGTCGCCGGCGACGACCAGGCAGTCACGCCCATCGGCTTTGGCGCAATACATCATGGTGTCCGCGGCACGGAGGATGCTGTGGAGGTCGCCGCCGTCCTGCGGAAAGGTGGCCAGGCCGAAGCTGGCGGTGATGCGCAGGGTAAGGCCCTCTGCCGCAAGCATGTTGGTGCTACGGAGACAGGTGCGCAGAGCCTCGGCGGCCTCGGTCGCCTCCCGCTTGTCCAGGTCACGCAGAACGGCGACGAACTCGTCCCCGCCGTAACGGAAGGCGGCGTGCGTGGGGCCGAGGGCGCGCTTGATCAGAGCGCCCGTTTCGGCGAGCAGGCGCGAGCCGACCAGGTGGCCGTAGGTGTCGTTCACGGTCTTGAAGCGGTCCAGGTCGAAGAAGAGCAGGCTGAAGTGGGAGGTGGAGGGAAACAGCGAAGGCTTCATGGCCCGGGTGATCTCGTCCTCCAGCGTGGTGTACAGATAGCGGGCGTTGAACAGGCCCGTGCAGTCGTCGGTAATGCTGAGACGGTGAACGAGATTCACCTGGCGTGCGTTCTCAAGGGCAATGGCGGCATAGTCGCAGAGCACACGAAGGAACGAGAGCGAGCTGTCCGGTAACAGATCGAGTTTGCTGTTGTGCAGCTGCAGGACGCCGAGGGTACGGCCGCCGTGCCGAAGAGGCAAACAGGCAATGGAATGGAGGTTGAGCTCGGGGTGCTGGCGCGCAAAGCGAGACCACTCGCGGTCGAGCCGGACGTCGGGCACCACCAGTGGCTCGCCGGTGCGGGCCACCCAGCCAGCGATGCCTTCCCCAGGGCGAAGCCGGGTGCCGGGCTGCACGCTGGAGCGCCCGGTGGTGAGCGCGTATTCCAGGTGGCCCGTTTCTTCGTCGACCATCAACAACGACCAGCGCTCCGGCCCGAAGAACTCTTCCATCTTGCCAAGGATCGTGCGCAGCAAAGGCTCAAGCTCCAGGTTGGAGGTGAGCGCCTGGGCTACCTCGTTGAAGAGCTTCAAGTCTTCCGATGGCGGAGTCTTGGCGGCGTGACCAGCGAACCGTGTCCTCAGAACGTTCACCTTGATCCGGGGGACAGAGTGGGAGGGAACCCGGAAGGCTTCAGGATAGCGGAGCGAATCTGGCTCGCAAAGGCTTACCTGCCCGGTTTGCGTACAAGCAACAAAGGGCGGCTTCCTACCTGATGCGGGCGGTCCGAGAGGCGGTTTGGGGGCCAGCCGTGCTCAGCCGCCGATTTGCACCATGCTTCGGGAAGGTTGCAGAAACTCGGGCTCGCCGATGTGGTGACGCGCCTCTTTGCGCTCGATGATGCGGCGGATCACGGTTTGGAGCTCCGTGTCCGACGCGCCGCGCAGCATCGGCCCGGCCAGGTCGTGGTCGGTCTGCGAAAACAGGCAGGTGCGGACCTTGCCGTCGGACGTGAGCCGGATGCGACTGCAATGGCCACAGAAGGGCTGCGACACCGGAGCGACAATGCCGATCTCACCGCGCCCGTCTTGAAAGGTGTAGCGGCGGGCGGTCTCAGACGCTTGGTTGGCGGGCAGGGGTACAAGGGGGTATACACGGCCCAACCGATCCACGATCTCCTGAAGGGAGACGACGGCGTCGGGCGTCCAAACGCGGTCCTCTCCCAGCGGCATGAACTCGATGAAGCGCACGATGACACCTTCCGTGCGGGAAAACTCGGCAAAGGCCTCAACCTGGTCATCGTTGAAGCCGCGCAGCAGAACGGCGTTGACCTTGACGGGGCCGAGACCCGCGTCCTGCGCGGCGCGGATCCCGTCGCGCACACGGGCGAAGCTGTTGGGAACGCGGGTGATGCGGGCAAAGGTCTCGGGGTCCACGGCGTCCATGCTGACCGTGACGCGGCTGAGGCCCGCCGCCTTGAGATCGTGCACCATGGGGGCGAGCAGGTGACCGTTGGTGGTCAGGGCTAGGTCGAGCGCGGTGCCTGGCGCGAAGGCCGGACGAAGTTGGGCTGTCTCCCGGATGAGGTCCAGGAGACCGCGGCGCAGCAGGGGCTCGCCGCCGGTGAAGCGGATCTTCTCGACGCCCAACGAGACAAACAGCCGTAGCATCCGGGCGTAGGCGCTTAGCGGCAGCTCGCCCAAGGTCGCCCCGCCCTCGCCGGTGCGGCAGTAGACGCAGCGGAAGTTACAGCGGTCGGTGACGGACAAGCGGAGGTCGGTGATCGCGCGCCCATGGCTGTCGCGGAGGCGCGGCGGGAGTGTCTCGGTCTCGGACGGCCCGTCAACACGGTGCACCGTCCCCGACGCAACGAGCGGGAAGAGCGGCGGCAGGGGCATGGAGGGCGTCTGAGTGGCCATGAGGCTGGAGGTTAGATGCGCGAGCAGCAACTCGGCTGCAACCGTGGCATGCACTGCTCCAGTATCAACGATCGCGCAGATCAGCCGCTCAACATTGGTCGCCCCGCCCTACGGCATTGCCAGGCTTTCCGTGTGGGACCAGGGAGACGAGGCTGGTGGGCCTAGATACCTACCCCAAACTCCAGATCCTGGCGGGGGCGGCGCCCACGCTCCCCGGCATGGGCGTAGAGGTCGTAGGGAGTGCGACGGTGAAACTTGTAGCGCTGCCGAAGCTCGCGCCCCAGGACGACGCTCATGGCCAGCACCGTGATGCCGGCAGAAACAAAGCCGACATTCCGCAGAACAATGCGGCTCTCTTGAGCAGCGTAGTCTATCGTGTCTTCGACGCCGTGGCGGAACTTGCGGAGGGAACGAGGCAACCTCATGCGATGCATCATAGCGCAGCGACATGGTCTGGAGGCAAACCCACTTTGGTGGTAGTTGGGCGAACGTTTGGGGGATACATCGGCTTGCGCAGCTTAGCTGCCGCCCGTGCCGGAAGGCGAACTGGCCGCCGCCGGTGTGCTCGAAGGGGCCGGTTTGGCCGGCGCCGCCGACTTGGCGTCCCCGGCGGCGGAGGGCGCGGCCTCGCTGCTGCCGGCAGCTGCCGGGGTGCCTTCGCCCGAGGTGGCGGCGCCTCCGGCAGCAGGTGGCTTGGCTGACGAGTACAGGTCCTTGTACCAGCCGGAACCCTTGAACTGAATGGCGGGGGCCGTCACGGTGCGTTCCAGCGCACCACCGCAATGCGGGCACACGGTCAAAGCGGCGTCAGAGAACTTTTGGATCTTTTCAACGCGACGGTGGCACTGCTGACATTGGTACTCGTAAAGCGGCATGAGGGGTCCTTGCAGGGAGGCTGCTTCTTAAGTATAGAGAGACGCGTCGCGGCCTGGCGGCAGTCGGCTGGGTTGGGCGCGGGATGGTCATAGCTATCGGCATGGACCTCGCTCGGGGTGAAGCGTGAGGTTTGGGCCGCCAACGTGCGGTGAAGGGCGTTGATCTCTGCGTCCAGCGTTCTATCGCGTCCGGACGGCACGACCCGGTGCCCCTGGCCCAGGGAGGAGGCCATCTGGCGAAGGCGGGGAAAGCGCGCATCCAGCACAAAGGCAGACGCGCCGAGATAGGTGAAACGATGCGCGAGGAGGATACGGCCGTTCTCGAAAATGCCTTCGCGTCCGAGGTCGCGGCGGCGGTGGCGCGGGTCGGCGTGGAGACCGGTGTCACCGCGGTGCAGGAGCGTGCCGCTCTCGCGGTCGTAGCAGTAAATGCAGTCGGGGCGGTTGCGGTGCGGTGAGTCCGGGGCGTAATAAGCCGAGGCATCCAGGACCTCGCCGACGAGCGCCGCATAAATGACGCTCAGAGGCGGGTAGCTGTCGCGCTGTTCAAGCACACGGCTGGTAAGGCCCAGGATGAGGTCGCCGGGTTGTGCCGTGCGGCGGATGGCGGGTTTGCAGATGGCCAGCGAAAGCAATGGCGCTGCGCCGGCGCTCGGCGGCGGGGCACAGGGCGCGCCGCCACGATCCGAGGTGAGCTTGTACAGGTAGGTGCGCAACGAGGTTCAGTGTAGCCGGAAGATTACAGAGGCTTCTCCTGAACCCGAAACGGAAGTATTCTGCATCGCGCGGTGAGCACGCCGAATCTGAAGGTTAATTTCACAAAAGCGCACAGATTGCCGAGAGGATGTTGGATTGAGAAAAAGAACGTGCAAGCAAGGGTCAGGGGCCGCCGCATGGTTTTCCGCTGCGCCTCTGATCGCGGTGCTGGCGTGTACCGGCTGTGAAAAGCAGCCGCCGGCAGCGGTAGCAGCGGCGGGTGGGGGCGCGATGCCGGTGTTCGTGGCCGCGGTGCGGCAGGCCGATGTGCCGCTCACCGGCGAGTGGGTGGGCACGCTGGACGGGTATGTGAACGCGCAGATCCAGCCGCAGGTGAGTGGGTACCTGATCCGGCAGCTGTACCGGGAAGGCTCGCCCGTAGCGAAAGGGCAGGTGCTGTTTCAGATCGACCCGCGGCCGTTGCAGGCGGCGCTGGAGCAGGCGCAAGGTCAGGTAGGGCAGGCGCGCGGGCAGCTGGGACAGGCGCAGGGCCAACTCGGCACGGCGCAGGCGCAGTTAGGGTTGGCGCAGATCAACGTGACTCGCGATACGCCGCTCGCGGCCGAGCACGCAATTGCCCAAAGCCAGCTGGACAATGACAAGCAGCAGGCCCTGCAGGCGGAGGCCGGTGTGCGCACGGCGCAGGCGCAGGTCGCAGCCGCGCAAGCGGCCATTGCGTCCGCGCAGGCGAACCTCGCGACGGCGAAGTTGAATGTAGGGTTCACGCAGGTGCGGTCGCTGATCTCCGGCGTGGCCGGGCAGGCGACGACGCAGGTGGGCAATCTTGTGAGTCCGCAATCTGTACTGACGTCGGTGTCGCAGATGAATCCCATCAAGGCCTATTTCTCGATCAGCGATCGGGAGTATCTTGCGCTGGTGAAGAAGGCCGGGGCCGGCGGTGGGGATCTGCTGAGCCGGTCCGACAGCTTGCCGCTTACGCTCACGCTCACCAATGGCAACCCGCTACCGCAGACCGGACGCGTGGTGTTTGTGGACCGTTCGCTGAACCCGCAGACGGGGGCGATCCGCATCGCGGCGTCGTTTCCGAATCCTAGCAATGTGTTGCGGCCGGGCGAGTTTGCCCGGATACGTGCGACCACCGACGTGCTGCACGGCGCGCTGCTGGTGCCGCAATTGGCGGTGCAGGAGTTGCAGGGCATCGAGCAGGTATATACGGCAGGTCCGGACAACAAGGTGCACGTGACGAACGTGACACTCGGGCCGCAGGTGGGCAACCAGTGGGTGATCCGGAGCGGTCTCGCGCCTGGCGAGCGCGTGATCGTGGACAACCTTCAGAAGCTGAAAGATGGCGCTCCGGTGGACCCGCATCCGGCGCCGGCGACCATCGAGCCTGTCGCCTCCACGAACAGCGACGCCGCAGAACGGTAGGGGCCTATGTCGAAGTTCTTTATACGCAGGCCCATTGTGGCCATCGTGATCGCGATCCTGACGGTGATCGTGGGGACAGTCTCGCTGTTCAGCTTGCCGACCTCGCAGTATCCGGACATCGTGCCGCCCGAGGTCCAGGTGCAGGCGACCTACCCCGGCGCAGATGCCAAGACGCTGGAGCAGTCGGTGGCTACGCCGATCGAGGAACAGATGAATGGTGTGGACAACGCCATTTACATGTACTCGCAGAACGCCAACAACGGGCAGTCGACGTTGTATGTCGACTTCGACGTCAAGACAGATCCAAACATCGATCAGGTGTTGGCGCAGCTGCGGGTTTCGCAGGCACAGTCGCAGCTGCCTCCGCTGGTCAACACGGCCGGCGTGACGGTGCAAAAGGCGCAGACCTCGCCAATGATGATCGTCACGATCAACTCGCCGAGCGACAAGTACGACGCCGAGTTCCTCACCAACTACGCCATCATCAACGTGCAGGACGAACTCACCCGCGTAAAGGGTGTCGGCAAGGTCCAGGTCTTCGGTGGCCAATACGCCATGCGGATCTGGGTGAAGCCGGACAAGCTGGCGCAGCTGGGCGTGACGGCCAACGATGTGATCAATGCGTTAGCCACGCAGAACAACGTGTACCCGGCCGGGCGCATCGGCGGAGAGCCCGTTCCTTCCGGGCAGCAGCTCACGTATACGGTGCGCACGCAGGGCCGACTCGTGGAGCAGGCGCAGTTTGAAGACATCATTCTGCGGTCGAACCCGGACGGCTCCGTGCTGCATCTGCGCGACGTCGCGCGGGTGCAGTTAGGGTCGCAGAACTACGACCTTTCGGCGCGCTATAACGGTGCGCCCGCGGGAATCATGGGCGTGTACCAGCTGCCCGGCTCAAACGCCGTGCAGACAGCCGCGGCCGTGCGTAGCCGATTGGAGCAGCTGTCGAAGACCTTTCCAGCCGGTCTGCAATACGCCGTGACGCTGGACACCACCAAGGCGGTAACGGCGGGCATTCACGACATCACGGTCACGCTGGCCATTGCCCTCGTGCTGGTCATTCTGGTCACCTATCTGTTCCTGCAGGGTTGGCGCGCCACACTGATTCCGCTGCTGGCCGTACCTGTTTCCCTGATTGGCACGTTCATCTTGTTTCCGGTGCTGGGCTTTTCGATCAACACGCTGTCGTTGTTTGGGCTTGTGCTTGCGATCGGCTTGGTCGTTGATGACGCAATTATCGTCGTCGAGGCCGTGGAGCATCACATCGACGAGGGTATGACGCCGCGTGACGCGACGGAGAAAGCGATGGAGGAGGTGGGCGGTCCCGTCGTTGCAATCGCTCTCATCCTCGCGGCTGTGTTCATCCCTACGGCGTTCATCCCCGGCATCACAGGGCGACTCTACCAGCAGTTCGCGGTGACCATTGCGGTATCCGTACTGATCTCCGCATTCAATGCGCTTACACTGAGCCCCGCACTTGCTTCCTTGCTGCTGAAACCCAAGGACAAGAACCGCAAGCCGGGGCTGCTCCAGCGGTTCTTCGCTGCCTTCAACCGCCTGTTCAATCGAACTACGAACGGCTACGTATCGACCTCGGGTGTGCTGGTGCATAAGTCCGGGATCACCATGATCGCGCTCGCAGTCATCGCTGGGTTGGCGTTTTTTCTTGAGACGAGGTTGCCCACCGGCTTCATCCCCACAGAAGATCAGGGATACATGTTTGTCGCTCTCCAGCTGCCAGACGCGGCAAGTCTGGAGCGTACCGATAACGCCGGTCTGAAGGTCACAAAAGCACTGCTGAGTACCCCGGGGATCAGCGGCGTCATGCAGGTCAACGGGTTTAGTCTGTTGACGCTTACGGAGAGCACCAATACGGGATTCTTCTTTGTCACGCTGAAGCCGTGGGATCAGCGCAAGAAAATCACCGAACAGCTCGCCAGCATTCAGGGCAGTGTGCAGGGGAAGCTGGGCGGCATCAGCGACGGACTCGCCTTTAGCTTCCCGCCGCCGGCCATTCCCGGCATCGGGACCTCGGGCGGCGTGACGATGATCCTGGAGGACCGTTCCGGCAAGGATGATGCGCAGTTTCTGACCCGTAACATCTATGCCTTTTTGGCAGCTGCCTCCAAACGGCCTGAGATCGCCGCGGCGATCCCGTCGTATCTGCCCTCGGTGCCGCAGCTGTATGCGGACGTGGACCGTGAAAAAGCGAGCCAGCAACAGGTCGACCTCAGCAACGTGTACTCGACGATGCAGACGTTTATGGGCGGCTACCTCGTAAACTATTTCAACCGCTTCGGGCGCCAGTGGCAGACGTATGTGGAGGCTGAGGGCAGCTCGCGCACAAGTATCGAGAATATCAATCAGTTCTATGTGCGCAGCGCCAACGGTGGGCAGGTGCCTTTGGCTTCGCTGGTGCACACCCGGCAGATTACCGGGCCGGAGTTCATCACCCGCTTTAACGAGTATCCGGCGGCCCAGATCAACATCTCGGGCAAGCCCGGTTACAGCTCCGGTCAGGTCCGGAAAGCGCTTGAAGAGGTATACGCCCAGTCTATGCCGGTGGGTATGGGGTATGACTACTCCGGAATCACGTATCAGGAACAGCGCGCCGCGCAGGGCGTACCGGCTGCGGCGGTGTTCGGGCTGTCGCTCCTGTTTGTGTTTCTGATCTTGGCGGCGCTTTATGAGAGCTGGACGTTGCCGTTCAGCGTGTTGCTGTCTACGCCGGTGGCGATCCTTGGCGCGTATGTGGCGCTGAGCGCGCGGGCGTTCGAGAACGACATCTTCGCGACCATCGGTTTGATCATGCTCATCGGCCTTTCGGCGAAGAACGCGATCCTGATCGTGGAGTTCGCGGTGGCCAACTACAAGCGCGGCGACTCGATCGCGAAGGCTGCGCTGGATGCGGCGCGGCTGCGCTTCCGGCCGATCGTGATGACGGCGCTGGCGTTTATCTTCGGCTGCCTTCCGTTGTGGACCGCGTCGGGCGCGGGTGCGGCGTCGCGACGCATCCTGGGCACGGTGGTGATCGGCGGCATGCTGCTGTCCACGTTGGTGGGTCTGTTCTTCATCCCTGTAACGTTTGCCGCGGTGGAGTACCTGAGCCACCGATTTGGTCGGGGCGGCAAGGGAACGACGATGGACTCGACGCACGATGCCGAGGAGCTGGAAACAGCGGACGCCTCGCAGCACGAGCCGGAAAGGGAGCACGCCTAATGGTTCGGTCGAATTGGCTGCGAGTACGATCCGTTGTTCTGCTGGTTGGGAGTGTGGCGCTGGCAAGCGCCGGTTGCAACGTGGGGCCGAAGTACACGCGCCCCCAGGCCGTGGTGCCGCCCGCGTTTCGCGGTGCCGACGACGCCGCAGTCTCGAGCGCGCCCGGAGGCTCGTTGGGCGACCAGCAGTGGGCGCAGGTCTTTCATGAGCCGGAGCTGCAGGCGCTGATCCGGACGGCGCTGGCCAACAACTACGACCTGCGTATCGCGGCCGAGCACGTGCTGGAGCAACAGGCACAGGTGCGCATCACGCGAGCGCAGCAGTTTCCGCAGATTACGGTGGGCGGCACCGGCGCGGGCGCGACCTTCCCCAGCATCGGTGGCGCCAACAACAGCACTACCAATAGCACGACTTCGATCCTGAGCCCGATCGAGTTCGGCAGCTACAACGTGTCCGCCGCCTGGACGCCGGATTTTTGGGGTCTCTACCGCAAGCAAACGCAGGCCGCGCGCGACACGCTGCTGGCGCAGACGTGGGCGCAGCGCGCGGTCCGACTGACCCTGGTGCAGAACGTCGCAACGACCTACTTCGAGCTGCGGGCGCTAGACGCGCAACTGGCCGTCGCCAAGCAGACGCTGGCATCACGGCAGCAGTCCGTCGACCTGACGCGCACGTTGGAGGCGGGTGGCGCATCGCCACTGTCGGACGTGCGGCAAGCCGAAGAGTTGCTCTACACCGCGACCAACCAGATTCCGCTGTTAGAGCAGCAGATCCAGCAAGACGAGAATGCGCTGCAGCTGCTGCTGGGCCAGAACCCTGGACCGGTGGCGCATACCGATCCAAACGCGTTGGCGCCGGTGCCGGAGAACCTCCCTGTAGGTCTGCCGTCGCAGCTGCTGGAGCGACGGCCGGATATCCAGCAGGCGGAAGCGCAGCTGCGGGCCGCCAACGCTCAGGTGGGCGTGGCACGGGCGCAGTTCTTCCCGCAGTTCACGTTGAATGCTTCGGGCGGCTTGGGTGGCAGCACGCTCGCCAGTTTGGCCGACCCCTCCAGCAAGACGATCTACGGCTATGGCACCTTGGCGCAGCCGCTGTTTGAGGGCGGCAAGCTGCGCGGGCAAATACAGCTTGCGCAGCAACAGAAGCAGGAAAGCGTGCTGGCGTACCAGAGGGCCATTGCGACGTCATTCCACGATGTGTCGAATGCGCTGATCGCGGTGAACAAGCAGCGCGCAGCGCGCGTGGAGCAGCAAAAGCTAGTGACAGCGGCGCAGGATGCGACGCGGCTGGCGCGGGTTCGCTACGGGGGCGGCGCCACCAGCTACCTGGAGGTGCTGACGACGGATACAACGTTATTTTCCGCGCAGTTGAATCTGGCGACGGCGCAACAGAGTGAGGCGTTGACGTTGGTGCAGCTGTACAGCGCGCTCGGTGGTGGCTGGCAGTAGCCGTTGGGTCCCAGTTCGGTTTGCTAGGTGACGCTGAGAGGGATCTCCGCAGTGGATGGAGCGCCCAGGCGCGGCACGAGGAACTGAAAGATGGCCAGGGCCACGAGGTAAGCCGAGCCAGCGAGCGCGAAAATCAGCAGGGGGTGCAGCGAAAAAAACGAGCCCACGATGCCCGTGAAGACGATGCCGCCGAAGGAGCCCGCAGCGCCCCCAATGCCGACCACGGTCGAGATGGCGCTGGACGGAAACATGTCTGTAGGCGTGGAGAAGAGGTTTGCGGACCACCCCTGATGCGCGGCGGCAGCAAGCGCGATCACCAGTGTCGCAGGCCAGGCGTTGGTGGGGAATACCGTACCGAGGTGCGGGACGGCGACAATCGGAACCACCAGGCAAGCGCACAAAAGCAGGGCAAATTTGCGACCCGCGTTGACGCTGTGTCCGCGGTTCATGCGCCAACCTGAAAGTGCACCGCCGAAGATGGAACCTAGCGACGAGATCATGTAAACCGTGACGATCTCCCAACGTGCGTGGACGAGGTCGAGGCCGTAGGTCTCGTGCAGGAACTTGGGAAGATAGAAAAGGTAAAACCACCAGATCGGGTCGGTGAGGCCCTTCGCGATAGAAAAGGCGTAGAGCCCGGGACGGCGAAGGATGGCAGACAGCGACATGCTGCCACCGCCGGGGCGACCGGCGCTGGCGAGGAGGTCCGCATCCAGATTCGTTTGGGTTTGTGCCGCGCCGCGCTGCAGCCGGTTGTACGGAAAGAGCAGCCACAGAACCAGCCACAGGAGGCCCATGGAGCCCGTGGCCAGGAAGCCGGCCTGCCAGCCGAAGCGGCCCGTCGCCCAGGCCACAAGTACGGGGGCGATGAAAAAGCTAACGTTGGATCCGGAGTTGAAGAGGCCCGTGGCGAGCGCGCGCTGCTGGGCGGGGAACCACTCGGTCGTGGCCTTTATGGCGGCGGGAAAGTTGCCGGATTCGCCAAGGCCCAGAAAGAGACGGGCGATGCAGAAGCCCGCGACGGAAAAAACCAGCGTGTGGCCCATGGAAGAGAGCGCCCAAATGGCGATCGCGAGCGCATACCCGAGCTTGGTGCCAAGCTTGTCGATGAGACGGCCCGCGGTGAGTAGACCGATGCCGTAAGCCAGCTGGAAGCACTGCACGATGTGCTTGTAGTTGGTGTTGAAGACCGCTTGGTGGGTGTTGTCCGCGTGAGGGTTCCAGCCCATAAACGGCAAGTTGTGAAGCAAAGGCTCGATGAGCGACAGGACCGACCGGTCCATGTAGTTGATGGTCGTGGCGAGGAACAGAAGAAAGCAGACGAACCAGCGGAGATTGGGGCGGTCAGAGGCGATGGTCGTGGAGACGCCTAGGGTGGGTGCGGCGGTGAAGGGCATGCGGTCTCCGGCGCGCTGTGCGTAGGTCGTTGCGAGGCGAAGACGAGGATAGCCTGTCAGGCAAGAGGTGTGTCAAGAAAGCGGCTTCGCCAGAAACATCGGGCGCAGTGGACGCGAATGTCCGCCAAGGGTGTGCGGGTGAGAAACGCAGGTTCGCTGCGGGAATCGCAAGCAGAACAGAGAAACGGCACATCCGGGGATGTGCCGTTTCTGGTTTGGTGCAGGTTGGAGTTAGAACTGCGCTTTGATGGCAAACTGGTACGTGCGAGGGTTGTAGTTAGGGTCGTAGTTGGTGACGGTCCCGAAGGAGGGGTTGCCAAGCTGGGCGTTGCCGCTGCCCAGGTTAATGATGTAGCTGGGTGTGTTGCTGACGTTGAAGGACTCGGCGCGGAACTGCAAGTTGACGCGCTCAGTGACGCCGAAGTCCTTGAAGATTGACATGTCCGAGTGACGGAAATGAGGGCCGAAGAGCGAGTTGCGCTGCACGTTGCCGACGGTGCCGGTGGGCTGTGGAACGAAGGCGGCGGTGTTGAAGTAGTGGCCGAGGGTGGGGTGGGAGACGCGCCCGTCAGCGATCTGATTGGGGCGATCGCGGCCACCGCTGTTGTTCGGGACAGCGCGATTGCCGAAGTTCTCGCTTGTGCTGGAGCTGCTGCCCGAGGCGTTGGTGACGTTGAAGCTGGTGATATCCCCGTTACCGCCGCCGTTGAGGATGGTGAAGGGTTTGCCGCTCTGCCAGGCCGTGATGGTGTTGAACTCCCACCCGGCGAGGCCCAGCTTCTTGAGCCCATGCCAGTCCCTGCCCCACTGGCTCTGGTAGTTCAAGGAGACAGCGAAGCGGTTCTGGATGTCGTTTTCGGCGATGCCGTACTCAATCTGGCGAAGCTGGAAGGGGTTGGCGTCACTGAAGCCTTCCTGATCGCCTTCCTGGGAGTAGCCCGTGTTGTCACTCAGAGCCTTGGCCCAGGTGTAGTTGGCGTCGAAGGAAAGGCCGTTGGTGAAGCGGCGCTGCAACGAGGTCTGCAGGCCGTTGTAGTTGGAAACGCCCTCGCTCTCCACGATGCCGACGCCGGTGAGATTGCCGCCTTGGGGGCCCGTTGGGGTCTGCACCAAGGGAAATTGCGCATCCAGGCGACGGGGACCGCTGTTAGAGCGGTTCGCCGGGTTGGGCAGGTTGCCGTAGTAGTTCGGGCTGTTTGGGTTGGTGCTGTAGGGCGCGGGCTGGTTAATGTCGTTGACCACCTGCGGCAGATGGTGGCCGAGGTTGCCCACGTAGCCAAGGGTGAAGACGTTGGAGCCGAACTGCTTCTCCATCTGGAGGTTGAACTGGTCTACCACACCGGATTTGAAGTTCAGGGCTTCGGTGTTGAAGGAGAGCGGGCTAATGGTTTGAAGGTTGGAGACGTTGACGGCCGCCGGGAGCGGCAAACCACTGTCGAAGTTGGCGTAGGCGGGCGCGCACTGGGCGTTGCCGGTGTTTCGGCCAGCGAACTTGGTCTCGATCGTGACCGCAGCGGCCGATTGGCAGTTAGGCTGGAAGTTCGACAGGAAGGGGATGTTCTTCAGGTCGGTGTTGGAGGTGTAGTTGCCCGGGAAGTAGCTGATGCCGAAGCCGCCCCGGAGAACCGTGGTGGCGTCCACCGAATATGCGAAGCCAACACGCGGAGCGACGTTGCTGTAGTCCGTCTGGATCCCAGTATGACCGTCGGAGTTTACGTTGGCGAGCTTGAGCTCGTTGTTCACGCTGGTGGGCGTGTCGTTGAGGGCCGAGAAGAAGTCGAAGTTGGAGATGCGGCTGTGCGCCTCGGTGAAGGGCGTAAACACGTCGTAGCGCACACCATAGAGTAGGGTGAGCTTGGGCGTCGCCTTCCAACTGTCCTGCACGAAGAAGCTGGGCTCATACGTGCGGTAGTCGGGCGGGGTGATGTCCACTTGGCGCTGTTCGCCAGTAAAGGCACCGACCAGGGTGGAAGCTACACCGTTGTCGCGCGCCTTGGCCGTGGGCAGGGACGTGTTGCCCGGACCATTACCGTCGGTGTTGACGCCAAAGCCGTACTGGCCGGCGACATAGGGACTTTGCACATTGCGGGCTTGGCGACGGATGAAGCTTGCACCGGCCCGGATGTTGTGATTGCCGATGGTGTAGCTCAGGGTGCCTAGGTACTGGAAGGTGTTGTCGATATCCTGCAGCGGCACGTACGAGCCGTCACCCAAATCGGAGAAGCCCGGAAAGCCGATCGGGGTAAGGTTGTTGCTTTGGCTGTTCAGATTGGCGGCGAAGGTGCTGCCGGGAGCGTTAGCCGCAACGATCGCATCCGCTGGCTTGCCCAAATTGCTGTTCAGCGGCAGGGAAAGATTGTTGATGCGTGTGAAGGCGGCGCGGAGATCGACTAGCAGGCGCGAGGTGAAGGTATGGGTGTATCCAAAGGCGTACTGCTGTTCGGCATCTGTGGCCGGGCCATCGAAGTTGAACTGGCCGCCCGAGAGCTGAAGCCCGGTAACGGGGTCGGTGCCGAGGTTGGGCGGTTGGAAGCTGTTGACCTTGTTGTAATCGTAGCGGCCGAAGAAAAGGTTGCGGTCGTTGAAGCGATGGTCGACGCGCACGTCAAAGGTGTTCGAGTACTGGGTCTTGTTGGGGCTGATGACGTAGTTGTTCGACAGACAGGCGGAGCCAGGATCCTGGGCGGCGTTGGTGCTGCAGCCGGGGGTGTTAGGCGCGGGGTACAAGCTCAAATAGGCCTGGGCGATGGGATCGACCGCGAGCCCCTGGGTGCCGTTGCCGGCGTTGATCAGGGTCTGCGGGGTGAGCCCGCCGAGGCTGTGAATGGCGTTGTACTCATATAGGCTGGGCACGGTGCTGGTGTCGGTGACGCCGGTGACCAGGCGGAAGCCCTCATAGTCGCCGAAGAAGAAGGTCCGGTCTTTGATGATGGGACCGCCAATGGAGCCGCCGTACTGGTTCTGGCGCAGCTCCGGCCTGCGACCGGTGGTTTGCAGGACGTTGCGGGCGTTGAAGATGTCGTTGCGGAAGAACTCGTAGGCGGAGCCGTGAAATTGGTTCGTGCCGGATTTGGTGATGATGGACACCACGCCGCCAGCGGTACGGCCAGCCTCGGCCGCATAGCTGTTGGTCTGAACGGTGATCTCTTGGATACCTTCAACGTTGGGCCGGACGCCGATGCTGCCGATGATGCGCTCGTTGTCGTCAATGCCGTCAATGGTGAAGTTGTTCAGGGTGTCGTCCTGACCATTGACGGAGAAGCTCGCCGACTGGCGGCGATCGTCCGGGCGTGCGCCCGAGGTGAGGCCGTTGCCGGGCCCCTCGTTGGCACCGGGAACAAGTTGCACAAGCTGAACGAAGTTGCGCCCGTTGAGCGGCAGGTCCTGTACGGCCTTGGCCGTCACCGTGGAGCTGACGGTTGCGTTGTCGGCCTGGAGCAGTGGGGTAGTGGCTTCGACGGTGACCGTTTCACCGACAGACCCGGCGGTCAGCTTCACGTCGGCGCGCGCTCGGTCACCGGCTTCAACGGCAAGCGTGGAGGTGGTGGTCGTCTTAAAACCGGTGAGATTCACGCTGACGGTGTAATTGCCGACCGGCAGCAGTGCGAAGGTGTAGTCGCCGCCCGAAGAGGAAGTGGTGGTGCGCTTTTCCTGGGTGCCCGTGTTGACCAGCGTGACGGTCGCGTTCGGGATCACGGCGCCGGTGGCGTCGGTCACGGTGCCGAGGATGTCGGCGGTGGAGAGCTGGCCGTACATGGGGGTGGCCAGGGCGAAGAACGGGATGGCCGCGGCCAGCAGGAACTTCGGCGAAAAGGTGGAAGGCGCGGGGGCAAACAGGCTCGGGAGCTGCCGCGTGCCGGAGACGGGGCGATGAGAGCTCATCGCGGGGGCGGAGGTGGATGGTTTGCGGCGGCCTCGCCGGGAATGCACAGTCGACATGAAATCTCCTTCGTACAGCAACGGATAGGTTCGGGGTAGGTGTGCCTGCGAGGGCTGGGTTCTGTTGCACCCTTGACCCATCCCGTCCTAGTGAATCAATCCGTAAGCAAGGCCTCGCGCTCGATTCATCGTTGAGTGCAAAGAAAAACGCTTGCTTACTGGCAATAGCGTTGTACCTGTCCATCAGAGCGGATGTCAAGCACACGAATGGGGGTATGTGTATCAGCTTGGGACACCTATGAGTTTTGCAATGATTGCAACCGATTACATAGTTCCATTATGGGAAACCATAGGTTGGGAAACGTTTGCCCTAACTCAGAAGCTTACTTTTACCCTTGCGAGTTAAGCGTCCGACAGGGGCCGCGCTTGGCAGGCGATGCCGCGACTTTGGCTGGACTTCGGCTAGACTCGGGGGAGTGAAACTCCCGTTTGCGGCACTGGAGCAGCGTGTCAGAGAGGTGCTGGGGCGGGTAGGACTCCCTCCGGCGCGCGCGGCGCTCGGTGCGCGGCTGATTGCCGAGACTGATCGTGACGGCGTGGGGACGCATGGGGTGGCACGACTGCCCCGGTTTGCGGCCATGGTGCGGCTCGGGCGCATTGACCCGCGGGCAGAGCCGGAGCGCGTGGGGGGTGTGGCGGCGCTGGAGCGCTGGACGGGGCACCTTGGTCCTGGGAACCTGGCCGCGTACGCTTCGACCGAGCGCGCGATGGCGTTGGCCGAGCAGCATGGCATCGGGGCAGTGGCCCTGGGGGAGACGACCCACTGGCAACGCGGCGGCAGCTACGGCTGGCAGGCGGCGGAGGCCGGCTACGCGTTGCTGGGCTGGACGAATACCATGCCCAACCTGCCGCCATGGGGTGCGGTCAGCCCGGCGCTGGGCAACAATCCGCTGGTGATTGCGGTGCCGCGGCCGGGTGGGCCCGTGGTGCTGGATATGGCCATGAGCCAGTTTTCCTATGGCGCGCTGGCCAGCTATCGGGCGCGTGGCGATACCCTGCCGGTGCCGGGCGGCTACGACGAAGGCGGCGCGCTGACGCAGGATCCCGCAGCCGTGGAACAGACGCAGCGCGCGTTGCCGGTCGGCTTCTGGAAAGGGTCGGGGCTGGCGTTTGTGCTAGATTTGCTGGGGGCGATGCTGGCCGGGGGACGCGCAACGCATCAAATCCCGCCGGACCCGCTGGCCGAGGTGGGCATTTCGCAGGTCTTTGTGGCGATCCGGCCGGAGGCGGTCGGCTCGATGGCCGAGATGGAGCGGGTGGCACAGGGGTGCGTGGACGCCCTGCATGCGGCGGTGCCACTCGTTGCCGGCACGCCGCCGCGCTATCCGGGCGAGGGCACACAGCGCACCCGGGAGCGGAGTCTGCGCGAGGGCGTCCTGGTGGAGGAGGCAGTGTGGGCGGAGTTTCTGGAGCTTGAACGCAGCCTCGGGATCTGAGCGATCCGGCCGTGGGACGAATCCTTCTGCTCAGCTAACTAATCCCATAGTTGTTCGTCTGAACAGCAGAACCATGCCGCCCAAGCGCTCCAACACGTTGACCGAAGCCGAGCTGAGACTGATGCGGCTGCTGTGGGTGCGCGGCGAGTCGGCCGTGGCGGACCTGGTGGCCGCGCTTCCGGACGGGGCGCCGCTGGCATACACGACGGTGCTGACGACTGTGCGCATTCTGGAGCGGAAGGGCTATGTCACGCACCGGCAGGAAGGCCGCGCGTTTCTGTATAGCCCGTGCGTCGCCGAGCACGAGGCTCGGCACAGCGAGGTGCGGCACATGCTGCAGCGCTTCTTTGGCAACTCCCGCGAGCGGCTGCTCTTGTCGCTGCTGGGCGATGCGGAGATCACGCCGGAAGAGCTCGAGCGGTTGAAGCAGGCCATTGCGGAGGCGCCGGCGGACAAACCTGAGCCGACGGAGTCCACCGCGGGCAAGGAGGGGCTCTGACATGCATACGCTTGTGCAGCTGGCTCCCGCTCACGGGGCGCTCCCGTTGCCGCTCCTTGCTGGTGTGTTGGTGGCTTCGGTCTGGCAGGGAACGGTGCTGACGGTTTGTGTCGCGCTTGCCTTGCGCAGGCTCCGGGCGGTTTCGCCGGTCTGTCGCACCTGGGTGTGGACGGCGGTGCTGCTGCTGGTGGTGCTCCTGCCTGGGTGGGCGTTGCTGACGCCGCATGCGGTTACGGGGGGCTCGCACGCGCTGCACCTACGGCAGGAATGGAGCGCGGGCCTGCTGGCGCTCTGGGCGGCCTCGTCGGCTTGGCGTGGCACCGAGCTGGTGCTGAACGGGTTTCGGCTTTGGAGGCTGGCCGGGCGGGCGGTTCCGGTGGCGACGCAAGGAGCGCTCGCGCTGCTGTTGGGAGGGTCGCGTGGGCGGGCGGCGCTGTGCGTCTCGGCGGAGGTGGACCGGCCCAGTGTGGCTGGGTTCTTCCGGCCTCGCGTTCTGTTGCCGCAAGGCTTACTCGCGACGCTGTCGCCTGCGGAGCTGGAGCATGTGGTGCGGCACGAGATGGAGCACCTGCGGCGATGGGACGACTGGATGAACCTGGGGCAGCAGGTGGCTTTGGTGCTGCTGCCGCTGCATCCGGCGTTGTTATGGCTGGATCGGCGGCTGAGCCGCGAGCGTGAGTTGGCCTGTGACGACGGTGTGCTGCGGGCGACGCACGCCGGCAAGGCTTACGCCGCGTGCCTGGTGAAGCTGGCCGAAGATTCTCTGCAACGCCGGCATGTGGCGCTAGCGCTGAGCGCGCTGGGAGCGCGGGCCAGGCAGTCTGAGTTGATGGTGCGTGTGCGACGCATCCTGGCCGGGCCGGACCGCCCGAGTAACGCGGGGTCTCTCCGGCTGGCCGTTGGTGGTTTGGCGATCGCTGTGCCCCTTGCTGCGGGCATGCTGGCGCGGAGTCCGGAGTGGATCCGCTTCGATGGCGGGTCGCCGGAGCTTGCACAAGCGGCTACCGCGACGCCTGGCAAGGACTGGGGCATGCCTGGTCCGGTGGCGCTGCCGGTTTTGGCGACAGAAACCAGCCTGCATAGCGGACTGGCGCGGCGGCGCAGCGCGTGCACCTTGCCTGCGATCATGCAGCAGGTAGCGGCGCGGGTACAACGTCCGGAAGGCTCAGGGGCGCGTCGTATGTCGGCTGTGGCTCGGCCGAGAGCCACCGTCAGGGTAGTGCCCGTGCGGGCCGCTTGGAAGATGCGCGAGTCCAGCGGTCCCGTGCCGGTCGACTCTGCCATGCCCAGGATGCGGCGGATCGACACACCGGAAGCAACGTCGCTACCGGGCGGGACGGCGCGGCTGGTGGTCACGGAGTTTGAAGTCTCTCAACCGATGTATGCGGCCGTCGCTGTGCAAGACGGCTGGCTGATCTTCCAGCTGTAACAACGCAACTGTAACCAACACGCCAGCAACGGGGCTCCTGAGGAGGGGCCTGTCATGTCCAAAACAACTAATCAATTAGTCAAAGGTGTCAAGCGGTATGTTGCCCCTGCTACCCTGTCTGCGGCGGTGGCGCTTGGAGCCGTGGCCCTAGCCAACCACACCAACGTTCATGCGGCGGCAACCATAGCTTCGCCGCTGGACGACCGCAGCGTGGCCGCCCTGACGTCGCTCGATCAGGCGATGGAAACATTGGCGGCTCGTGTCACGCCGGCGGTGGTGAACATCGCGGTCACCTCCACGCCCACCGGCGAGGAGGCTGAGCAGGGTGAATCGGCGCAGGGGATGCCTGGGAGCCTGCCGCCGCAGTTCCGGCAGTTCTTCGGCCAAGGTGGGCCGTTTGGCGGTATGGGCGGCGGCCGGCAGCAGGGGCAGGGACAACTGCAACACGGCATCGGCAGCGGTGTGATCATCTCCGCGGACGGCTACATCGTCACCAACAACCATGTGGTGGACGGTGCCCGAGACATCAAGGTGACGCTGCACGACCGCCGCATCCTGAACGGCAAGGTGGTGGGTGTGGACAAGCTGACGGACCTGGCGGTGGTGAAGGTCAACGCGCACGATCTGCCGTTCATCAGCTGGGGTGACTCGGGCAAGCTGGAGCCGGGGCAGACGGTGCTGGCGTTTGGCAGCCCGTTTGGCTACCTGCAGTTTTCCGTGACGCGCGGCATTGTGAGCGCGATCAATCGCCCCGATCCGTTTGCGAAGGACGCGCATCGGCCGGGCGGCTTCATCCAAACGGACGCGGCGATCAACCCGGGCAACTCGGGCGGACCGCTGGTGAACGCCCACGGCGAGGTGATCGGGATCAACAACATGATCTACACCAACACCGGTTCGTTCGAGGGCGCGGGCTTTGCGATTCCGTCGCAGATTGCGCGCACGGTGACGCAGCAAATCATCGCGCACGGTCATGTGGACCATGGCTACGTGGGCATTGCGATGAACGATGTGACGCCGGACAACGCGCGCTTCTTCGGGTTGAAGGATGCCGCGGGTGCGATTGTCGCGCAGGTGAGCGCGGACTCGCCGGCGGCACGTGCGGGGCTGAAGCAAGGCGACGTGATTCGCACCTTCGATGGCCGGGAGGTGGACAACAGCAGCTCGCTGCAGGTGGAGGTAAGCCAGGTAGCGCCCGGGTCGAAGATCCATCTAGGTGTGCTGCGCAACGGGGTGCCGTCCACGGTGGACGTGACCGTAGGCGAGTACAACGCAAACAGCACGCAGGTGGCTGCCAACGAGGGCAAGGACGGCCAGAACAACGGCAAGCTGGGCCTTGCGGTGGGTGACCTGACCTCGGACGCGCGGCAGCAGCTGCAAGTTCCGGCGAGCGTGCAAGGCGCAGTCGTCGAGCAGGTGCGGCCGGCGAGCCCGGCCGACGACGCCGGCCTGCAGCCCGGGGACGTGATCCTGGAGGTGAACCGCAAGCCGACGGACTCGGCCAAGCAGTTCGTCGGGCAGGTATACGGCAGCGGCGAGGGCGATATTCTGCTGCTAGTGTGGTCCAAGGGCAATGCGAGCTACCGGACGGTACGCGCGGAGGGTCAGAACGGCTAAGTGCTGGTTCCGATCGAAAGGGAGGGTCGCTGCTTAGCAGCGGCCCTTTTCGGGTCAGCCCCTCTCACAACGACGACATCGCGTAGTACATCTGTTTGCTATGATCTAAAGTAACTCTCTTTGAGCTATAAGCGGTCGGCTAGCCGAAGGTAGGATCGCCTGATGTGGAGCTACACGATGGCGCGAACGGTGGTACTCGGTGCAGGAGCCATGGGGCTGGCGGCGGCGTTTCGCGCGGCGCGCAATGGGCACGAGGTCCATGTGCTGGAGGCGGCGCCGGACCCTGGCGGCATGGCTGGGCACTTCGACTTTGACGGGCTTTCGCTGGAGCGGTTCTACCACTTCGTATGCAGGACCGATGAGCCGACCTTTGCGGTGCTTGCGGAGCTTGGGATGAGCGAGGCCGTGCGCTGGCACGATACCACCATGGGCGTTTTTACCGGTGGACGTCTGCACGGCTGGGGCGACCCGCTGGCGCTGCTGCGCTTTCCTCTATTAAATCCGTGGCAGAAACTGCGCTATGCGCTGTTTGCCTTAGTGTGCGTGCGTCGGAACCGATGGGATGCGATTGAAGCGGAAACGGCTCAGAGCTGGATCCTGCGATGGTGCGGGCAGGGTGTGTTTGAGCGCTTGTGGAAACCGCTGTTCGACTTCAAGTTTTATGAGTATGCGGACACCATCTCAGCGACATGGATCTGGACGCGCATTCGAAGGATCGGGCGCTCGCGCAAGAACCTGATGCACGAGCAGTTGGGCTACATCGAAGGCGGGACGCTGACGCTGATCGACGCGCTGATACGAGACCTGGAGGCGCACGGCGGGCGCGTACACCTGGCGACGGCGGCGCGGCGTGTGTGTACAGACGACGGCCGGGTGATGGGCGTCGAGACAAACGCGGGATTTTTCCCTGCCGATGAGGTGATCTCGACGGTGCCGACGCCGTTGGTGAGTGCGCTCATTCCGGACCTGCCGGCGGATTGGAAGGCGCGCTATGACGCGATTCCGAACATCGGCTGTATCTGTGTGCTGTTCAAATTGCGGCGCTCGGTTTCTCCACACTTCTGGGTGAATGTGGCCGAGCCTGACTTCGAGATCCCGGGCATCATCGAGTTTTCGAACTTGCGCCCGGTGGGCGGCGATACCGTGGTGTACGTGCCGTACTACATGCCGGTGACGCGAGCGAAATTCAGCTGGCCCGACCAACAGCTTTTGGACGAGGCGTTCGCGTGCTTGCAGCGTGTGAATCCGGCCTTGACGGTCGCGGACATTCGGGCGACCAAGGTGGCGCGGTTGCGCCATGGGCAACCGGTGTGTGTGCCGAACTTCGCCGAGATGCTCCCGCCGGTGCATACGCCCATCGAAGGTTTGCAGGTGGCGGACACGTGCTTCTACTACCCTGAGGACCGTGGGATTGCGGAGAGCCTGCGCCTGGGTCAGCAGATGGCCGAGCGGCTGGGCATGGGTGTACGGGACGCCGTTGAGGCCGAGGCGCACGTGTTCGTGTAAGCGCTCGCGCGGCCTCTCAGGACGATGGTCTCAGGTGGTAGACCGTGATGCGTGGAAAGCGATCGTCGCGGATGTACTGGCTATGGATCGCGTCTAGGAACATGGGCGGGTAGTAGGTGCTGCGGGTTTTGAGATAGATGAGCGTGGGGAAGCGCTGGGCCTTCCAGTGCTCGATGATCTCGGTGGTTTGTGATCGATCAAAGGCGGTGCCGGGGTGCCACCACGCGGGAAAGTGCGTGGGCGAAGGAAGCCCAAGCAGCATGTAGTTATAGTCGACGCGCGGGCCGAAGAAGAAAGGGCCGGGGTTGGCGCGGACGGCCTGTTGCACCTCGTCGTTGACCTCAACAAAGGTCTGGCTGACGCGCATGTGCTGGAAGCGACCAGTGGCGATGAGGTGGTTGCGATCCTGCCACTCGAAAAAGTTGTGCGCGCCGATGGTGTAGACGCGGTGGCGCGCCATCCCGGTGTATAGGTTCGAGGCGGCCATGGCACAGAGCAGGGCGAGCGTGAAGCGGCGCAGTTGTAGCCGCTCGATCCGAAGCGCAAAGGCGAGCAGGCCGAGCGCGCTGACCAAGAGGGTGGCTTCCGCATCGCGAAGTTCCCCATTCCCGCGAAGACCGTACACGGCGACCAGCGCGGAAAGTGGAAAGAAGAGCCAACCGGCCGCGGCTTGCCAGCGACGGGCGCGCAACTCGGCGAGCATGGGGCGAATGCAGCTGAGCAGCGGCAGGCAAAGGATGAAGTACCACAGCACGTTAAGGGCCTGCTCGCCCGGAGAGAACTCGTCAAAGCCGAAGCTGGAGAACGGGCCGCGCTCTTTCGCCACGCCGCGGTAGCTGGACAGCATGCCCTGCAGTGAGGTGTGCGTGAAATGAAGCACGAGCAGCGCAAGCACAGCCGCGACGAATGCGAGCAGCGCCACCCGACCGCGCTGCTTGGTGATGAAGAGTAGCAGCGCTAGGCAACCAACGATCGTGACGCCGGCGATGTTGGGTTTGGCGAGGGCAAGCAAGGCCAGCGAGACGACGAAGGAGGCCTGCGCGAAGTGGGTGTGTGGAGCCCGAAGCAGCAGCTGCGACGAAAGAAAGAAAATGGCCGCGAGCAGCAGCGTTGTGTTGTTGTACCACCAAAAGCAGCAGGAAAGCATGGTGATCACTTCAAGGGTGCAGGTCACGCCGAGGGCCGCGATGCGACTCATGCCCAGACGACGAAACAAGCAGAAAAGCCAAACCAGCGTCGCCGCAGTAAACAGGGCGGTAAAGAAAAGCATCGCGTTCCAGGAGACGCCGAAGAGGCGAAAGGCGGCGAGGATGCCGAGGTTGAAGAAGGGCGGCGTAGCGGTGAGGAAGTCGACGTAGGGTCGCTGCCCGAGGATCTGCCGCCAGCCGATGTCGACGATGATGTTGTAATCAAAACCGCCGAACTGCCAGCGACCGAACACGACCACGAAGGCCGCGGAAGCAACGCAAGCAAAGGCAATCGCGACCGTGCCGAGGGTGCGCTGCCTCTGGGGAGGAACGCCGTTGCGGAAGCGGCGAAGGGCGAAGCTGCAGGCGGGTTCCAGGAGCCACGCGATCAGCGCGGCGCCGATCAGCACAAGGTGGAAGCGATAGATCGCCACCTTGTAAAACGAATCGACAGGCAAGCTGTTGAACTCTCGCCGGAAAAGGACCTTCGGGTGCAGGAACGCGAATGTGGTGAGGACAAGAACGACCGCTGCAAGAGTGATCTGGTGGTCAAACGTCGCTGCCGGCAGCGTCAGCTCAGCGCTGCGTGCGGTGTTTGGCGCTGGGGCGGGAAAAGGCTCTTGGTCGGTTCTCATGCTTGCTCTGGTGAGAAGGAATGCAGCCTATCGCGGATCGCGGAACGGACGTGCGTGAAACTCCGGTGCATTCGCTTCCGAGGGAGCAGGCCGAACGTTTTGGAGGATGTCACGGTGATTGTACTGCGCCACTGGACGCGATCGGAACCGCGCCCTAGGATGAAGGCACATGCTCGGAAAGACTGTGGTGAGCGGAGCGGCAGGTCTTGTGGGGCAGAACCTCTTGCCGCGGTTGAAGGCGAAAGGGTTTGGGCCCATTGTGGCTTTAGACAAGCATGCGGCGAATGTAGCCATTCTGCGCAGGCTGCATCCCGACGTCGAGATTGTCCAGGCGGATCTTGCCGAAGGGGGCGCTTGGCAACAGGCGCTCGAAGGCTGCACGCGATTGGTGATCGCGCATGCGCAGATTGGTGGCACCTCCCCCGAGGCGTATGTGCGCAACAATCTCACGGCAACGGAGCGGCTGCTGGAAGCGGCGCTGCGCTACAAGGTGCCGTACGTGGTGAGCCTGTCGTCGTCGGTCGTGAACTCGATGGTGGTGGACGACTACACGGAGACGAAGAAGGCGCAGGAGGCGCTGGTTGCGGCCAGCGGGATCAAGCAGGTGGTATTGCGGCCGACGTTGATGTTTGGCTGGTTTGACCGCAAGCACGTTGGATGGCTGGCGCGCTTTATGCAGCGCATGCCGGTGTTTCCCATTCCGGGCGATGGCAGGTTTTTGCGACAGCCCCTGTATGCGGGTGATCTTTGCGATGTGATCGTGAGCGCGCTCGTAACTGAAGAGACCGGCGCATACAACATCACGGGGATGGAACGCGTGGACTACATTGACCTGATGCGCGCGGTCAAAGCGGCGTCGAGAGCCAAGGCGCGCATTGTGAAGATTCCGTATCGCGTCTTTTGGGCGCTGCTGTGGATGAACGCGCTTCGGGACAAGAACCCGGCGTTCACCACGCGGCAACTGGAGGCGTTGCGCACACCGGACATCTTTGAGGTGATCGATTGGCCGGGCATCTTCGGCGTGCGCGCGACGCCGTTGCAGGAGGCGTTGCATGAAACGTTTCAACACCCAACGTACTCGCAGGTGGCGCTGACGTTTTGAGCTTGGAGCGCGACGCGGAGACTGCGGCTCAGGAGCGTGTCTCGGCGGTGCGGGAAGCGGCTTCACGCAGGCTTACGCTCTGCAGGCGCGAGGCCAAAAGGCCGGCTGGGATGATGCTGAGCGAGGTGGTAAGCAGGGTAAGCGCGCCACACGCGGAGGCTGTCTCGACGGGGACGCCGTAGATGCCGCGGTAGGCTGCGGCGAGCACGGCGATCTGCGTGAACCAGCCGAGGATGGGCAGTTGCAGCAGGGAAGACGCGAGACTGGTCGCGAGCAAAAGCATGATGCCCGTGAAGCTCATGGAGCCGAGGATGGGCGAGGCGGTGAAGGCGCGGGCGGAGAAGAGATAGCAGAGCGCGATGCCGAGCCACATCACCAGCGAGACGGCAGACGCGGCAACGAACTGCGCGAGCGAATTGATGGTGCGAAAGCCCTCGCGAAAGTCCAGCAGGCGCGCGGCGACGGTGCCGGCGAGGTTGGGCGAGAGTGGACGCACCAGCGCCGCGGCAAGCTGCGCCAGACGATCGCCCGCGAACCGCACCGTGGCGGCAAAGGCGGCGAGCAGGAGCGTGGCGGCCAGGGAGATGAGACCGGCGCGGGTGAAGGCCTCGTGATGCGGCATGTTGCGCGGCGCAAAGGCGAGCGTGACGGAGAAGAGAACGGCGGCCGCGGCGAGATCGAAGGCGCGCTCTATGGAGTACACGGCGAGCTGCGTAGCGACGGGTGTTTGCAGGCGACGAGCGACGAGGTAGGGACGAGCGAGGTCGGCAACACGGCCGAACAGCGCGACCGCGGTAAAGCCGATGAGCTGCGACGGGAGCAACTGGGCGGTGGTGGCGCGGCGAGCGGTTCCGGTGGAGTGGGCGAGCAGGATGGCCCATCGCGTGGCGCGCAAAACGTAACCGACGTAGATGGCCAGGAGCGCCCAGAGCACAGAAAGGGACGAAACGCCGCGAAGCTGGCGGGCAAAGGCTCGGGGGTCGAAGGCGATGCGGCTGCGAAAGATCCAGACAAGCGCGGCCACGAGGAGCAGCACGGCAAGCGGCCAGAGCTTGCGGAGGAGCGAGGGCTCACCGGCGGCGACTTCGGCGAGTTGTGGGTCGGGGTCGGCGGCAGGGTTGCGCCGGGCTGGGGATGGTGAAAGCGGCATGATGGGCTGCCAGTAGACTATCGTCTTTGGGTTAGCGTGGAGGCAGGGTGACGCAAGCGACGGTGCGCATTGGGATATCCGGCTGGCGGTACCCCGGCTGGCGCGGGGTGTTCTACCCGCCGCGGCTGCCGCAGCGTCGCGAGCTCGCGTTTGCGGCGGAGAACTTCCCGAGTGTGGAGATCAATGGCACGTTCTACTCGCTACAGCGCCCTTCGAGCTTTCGGACGTGGGCGGCGGACGCGCCGGACGACTTTGTCTTTTCGGTGAAGGCGCCGCGGTTGATTACGCATATGTACAAGCTGCGCAACGTGGAACAGGCGCTGGCGAACTTTTGTGCGAGCGGGCTGCTGGAACTAGGTGCCAAGCTGGGGCCGGTGCTGTGGCAGTTCCCGCCGCGGTTGCGCTATACGCGGGAGCGATTTCAGGCGTTCTTTGAGTTGCTGCCGCGGACGCAGGGAGCGATGGCGTCGCTGGCACGGCTGCACGGCGAGCGCTTGGTGGGACGAGCGGCAGTTGATGTAAAGGCGGGC
The DNA here is from genome assembly GCA_964245045.1 of uncultured Acidobacteriaceae bacterium. GTDB lineage: Bacteria > Acidobacteriota > Terriglobia > Terriglobales > Acidobacteriaceae > Granulicella. The sequence goes on from CAXTLD010000024.1 coordinate 31,628, forward strand.
GTTGCGGTGGAGACGCCGGTGCGGCACTGTGTAGAGATCCGCGATGAGAGTTTCGCGTGCGATGAGTTTGTGGAGCTGTTACGCGAGCATGATGTGGGGTTGGTGGCGGCGGATACGGTCGCGTGGCCGTTGCTGTTCGACGTAACGGCGGACTTTGTCTACTGCCGGCTGCACGGGTCCGAGGAACTTTATGCGAGCGGATATGGGAGTGAGGCGCTCCGTGTTTGGGCGGAGCGGATTGCGGCGTGGGCGACGGGTGGCGTTGCTGAGGGGCGGCGAGCTTGTGGCGTCGAGGCGGCGTGCCGGCCTCGGGATGTGTATGTATATTTCGATAACGACATCAAGGTGCGGGCGCCGTTCGATGCGCGGGTGTTGATAGGGATGGTGGGGGAGCGGTTGAGGTAAGGGTCGATCTTGCGCTCCGTGCTTAAGGCGATTTCGGAGAACTTCGATTCGGCGTAGAAGGTCTGCGGCCTTCACGATTTGAGCGTCCCCGAAACGCGCGAAACGAAGCAGGTGCTTATCCCCGCTCACGATGTAAGCAGCTCTTGCTGCTGCCGCGCACTCGATAATCCGGTTGTCGGACGGTTCCGCTGTGATGAGGTGCAGTTCCTGGCCGGTCTCGACCTGGTACGTGAAGCGAGCGATCTGATATTGCGCTCTCTCGATCTCGCGTTCCGGCCACTCAATTTTCGAGCTGCGCAACACTTTGGCGATCTCGGTGACGATGGCATTGGAGATGGCGAGCCGGAAAGCGCCCGATGCCGCCAGCCTTAAAAGGCGCTCAGGTTGACCGCCAAACGAGAGCGCCGAGACGTAGATGTTCGTATCCGCAACAACTGTGAACACACCTAGCGGGCCGGCTTGCGGTGGGAGCGGACCTCAGCTACGGACTGCGCAACATCGCTCGGCTTCAGGCCTCTTACTTTGGCGTGAGCCCTCCCGAATGCGAAAACCGCGTCCATCTCACGCTCCCTGAGTCGCCGTTCCATGGCATCGCAAACCAACTCGTCCAGTGTGATCTGCTCTGCGTTTGCAAGCGCTTGTGCTTGCGCTAGGAGAGCCTGCGGAACGGACGCGTGAAGGTTTTTCGTTTCTATCATCATGTCTCGTCTCCATGCAGTTCAGGCCTGAGGAATCATGGACTGTTCCTCCCACACAGGATACCAAGCACAGCAGCCCTGCGGTTCTTGCTTTGCGTTCAAGAGTGTCCCGGGGTGGGGGAAACGCAGTCGCCTTCGAAGATGAAGGGATAACCAAATTTGCCACTGAGCACTAAGCACTAAGCGAGGTATTCCTTCAACCACGGGTCCGTCGTGTGCACGAGTTCTTGTGTGGTGCCGTTGAAGACGATGCGGCCTTCGTTGAGGACGAGGAAGCGGGTGCCGGGGTCGATGCCTTCGTTGGGGATGGGTTCCATGTGGTTGGTGGTTTGGTTGAAGCGGTGGGTGGCGAGCGTGAAGGCGTCCTGGAGGCGGTGGGTGATGAGCAGGGCGGTGGCGCCCGAGACGTCGCGCTGTTTGACCACGAGTTCGATGATGGTGGTGGAGGTGATTGGGTCGAGGCCGCCGGTGGGGGAGTCGTAGAGGATCAGGTCGGGGGCGGAGAGGATGGCGCGGGCGATGGAGACGCGGCGGCGCATGCCGCCCGAGAGCTCGGACGGGAACTTGGCGATCGCCGGTTCGAGCGCGACGAAGCGCAGCGCTTCGACCACGCGCTGGTGCGTTTCCTGTTCGGGGATTTGCTCCTCACGGAGGCGATAGGCGACGTTGTCTTCGACGTTGAGGGAGTCGAAGAGCGCGCTCTCCTGGAAGACCATGCCGATGTGGGCGCGCAACTCAAACATCTCGCGCTCGGTAAGTTTGGCGAGGTCTTTGCCGAAGACGCGCACGGTGCCGGTGTCGGGTTGGAGAAGGCCGTTAGCGAGCTTGATGAGCACGCTCTTGCCGCCGCCAGCCGGGCCGAGGAGAATGCGCGTCTCGCCGTGCGCGACGGTGAAGCTGATGTCCTGGAGGACGGGGTCGCGGTCAAACGTGATGGAGACGTTCTCGAAGGCGACGACGGGGGTGTCTGGGTCGAGTGGGGGCATGGGTGGCGTCCTGGGCAAGATACAGGGGTCTCTCCACTGCGGCTTCGCCTTCGGTCGAGATGACGCTTTTTGGGCGAGTGTAAAACGCAGCTCCCCTTCGGGGATGACAAAATATCAGCGGCCGAAGATGCCGATCATGAGCTTGGTGACGAGGGTGTCGACGATGATGAGAAGCACGGACGAGGTGACCACGGCCTGCGTGGTCGCCTTGCCGACGCCGCGGGTTCCGCCGGTGGTGGAGAGCCCGTAGTAGCAGCCGATGGTGGCGATCAGGAAGCCGGAGAAGATGGGCTTGGTGAGGCCTTCGATGACGTCGCCGGCCACGAGCGCGGAGATGGCGTTGTGAAAGAACGCCGTGCCGGATTGGCGCAGCAGCGTGACGGCGACGAGCGCGCCGCCGGCGATGCCCATGGTGTCCGAGATCATGGTGAGAAAGAACAGCATGCTGACGGTGGCGACGACGCGCGGGGTGACCAATTTGCGGATAGGATCGGTGCCGAGCGCGCGCATGGCGTCAATCTGCTCGGAGACCTTCATGGAGCCGAGCTCGGAGGCCATGCCGGAGGCGTTGCGGCCGGAGACCATGAGCCCGGTGAGGACGGGGCCGAGCTCTTTGACCATGGACAAGCAGACGAGCTTGCCGGTGAGGTTAACCGCCCCGAACTCCTTCAGCGTGGAGGTGGATTGCAGCGTGAGTACGGCGCCGGTGAAGAAGCCGGCGAGGATGACGATGGGGACCGAGCCGACGCCGATGGAGTCGAGCTGGATGAAGGTATCGGCGTAGTAGTGCGGGGCCGAGAACAGGGCAGCGATGGCCTGAAAGGTGAGCGTCGAGTAGTCCTGCACGGAGCGCACAAGGCTCTTGGCGAAGGCGCTTGGATTGGCGAAGTTCATGGACGGACGGAATGCATGCGGTGAGTGATGGTCAGGCTATCAGATGCGCCGTGGGCAAAAGGGGCGCATGACGGAGCCGATCGTGAAATGCGAGAATAAGGGAGTGAGCGGAACCACCACGACGATGCTGGGGGCGGTGTTGCACGGCAAGGAAGACCTGCGACTGGAGCGCGTGCTCAAGCCGGTAGCAGGACCGGGCGAGTTGGTGGTGCAGGTGGAGGCCGCGCTGACCTGCGGGACGGACTTGAAGGTGTATCGGCGCGGGTACCACGCGCGCATGCTGACGCCGGATCGTTTGTTTGGGCATGAGTTGGCCGGGACGGTGGTGGAGGTTAGCGCGGGCGTAACGGGATTTGTGGTGGGGGACCGCGTGTTGCCGTTGAACTCGGCGCCGTGCGATCGATGTTTCTTTTGCGGCAACGGCCAGGGAAACCTGTGTGAGGATCTGCTGTTCAACAACGGCGCGTATGCGGAGTTTGCGCGCGTACCTGCGCGGATCGTCGAGAAGAATACGTTGCATGTGCCCGAAGACATGCCGTTAGCGCATGCGGCCTTGACGGAGCCGCTGGCGTGTGTGGTGCGGGGCATGGAAGAGTCTGGGGCGCGGGCGGGGCAGACGGCAATTGTGCTGGGCGCGGGGCCAATTGGGCTGCTGTTTGTGCATGCGGCGTCTTTAGCCGGTTTGCACGTGATTGCGGTGGTGAAGCGGCTGGACCAGGTGACGACGGCGCGTGCGCTGGGAGCGGCGCAGGTGGTGCGTGTGGGTGAGGTGGAGGACGTGGTGTCAGCGGCCCGGGCGTTGACGCCGGAGGCGCGCGGGGCCGATGTGGTGTTTGAGGCCGTGGCCACGCCCGAGGCTTGGGAATGGGCCGCGAGGATGGCGCGCAAAGGCGGCGTGGTGAATTTCTTTGGCGGACCGCCTGCGGGCACGACGGTGGCGCTCGACACCAACCTGCTGCACTACGGCGATCTGACGTTGAAGGCGAGCTTTCATCACACGCCCGCGACAGTGCGCCGTGCGTTTGATCTGCTGCGTTCAGGGCGGTTTGCTTGCGACGCGTTTTTGACCGGCAGCGCCACGCTGGACGAGGTGCCGGCGCTGTTTGCGCGCATGCTGGTGCGACCCGCGGAGGGAACCCGTGCGGAGATCAAAACGGTGGTGTATCCGCACGGGCTTGCGGCGGCCCAAGCGGCAACGGCAGCGGTGGTGTTGCAGGCGGCGGAGGTGCTCGCGTGAGCGTGTTGGCCGAGACCGCGGGTGGATCGCTGGCGGGCGCGCCGGTGGTGTACCGCACACCGGCGGAGCGGCCGACCGCCGAACAAGCGCAGGCGTGGTGCAGACGTCTGGCGGCGACGCACTACGAGAACTTTCATGTGGCGACGTTCTTCTTGCCGAAGGCGCTGCGACCACACTTCGACAGTGTGTATGCGTTCTGCCGCACGTCCGATGATCTGGGCGATGAGGTGGGCGACACCGCGCTGGCCACGCAGTTGCTCGCAGAGTGGCGCGGCATGCTGCACGAGTGCTTCGCGACGCCTGAGCGATCGCGGCATCCGGTGTTTGTGGCGTTGCAGCCGACGATCGCTGCGTGTCGTTTGCCGCGTGAGCCGTTCGACGATCTGATCTCGGCGTTTGAAGAGGATCAGGTGTACCCACGGCATGCGTCGTTGCAGTCGTTGGAGCAGTATTCGCGGTACTCGGCGAACCCGGTTGGGCGGTTGGTGCTGATGCTTGCGGGGTATCGGGACGAGTTGCTGTTTGCGTTATCGGACGAGATTTGTACGGGGCTGCAGCTGGCAAATTTTTATCAGGACGTTCTGACGGACTGGGTCGATCGTGGGCGGCGGTATCTGCCTGCGGACGTGATGCAGCGGTTTGGTGTGACCGATGCGCAGATCGCGGAGCGGCGGTTCGACGCAAACTTTGCGGCGATGATGCAGTTTCTGGTGGAGGATGCGCGCGCGCGGCTGTTGCGCGGCGCGCAGATTTCTGAACACGTTCAAAATGATCTTGCGACGACGCTGTCGTTATTCGTGAAGGGCGGTCTGGCCATCCTCGATGCGGTTGCGGCGCAGGGATATGACACGTTGAAGGCGCGTCCGGTGGTGACCAAGCGCATGAAGCTGCGCTTGCTGGGGAAGGCGTTGGCCGGCAAGCTCGGATCGCTGTTTGGAGCTGCGAGAGCGCGGCGTGAGCACAGCGTATGACGCAGGACATCACACCTTCGGTGACGGCGGCGTATGCGCACTGCCGCGCGGTGGCCAAGCGCGAAGCGAAGAACTTTTACTGGGCGTTTCGGGTGTTGCCGCAGGGCAAGTCCGACGCGATGTGCGCGGTGTATGCGTTTATGCGCAAGGCCGATGACCTGGCCGACGATGAATCGATGACGCTGGACGCGCGGCGCCAAGCGATGGTGGCGTGGACGGCGGCATGGCGCGACTCGCGCACGAACCCTGGACGCACAGCGGATCCGGTGTTTGTGGCGCTGAACGATACGCAGCAACGATTCGACATACCGGACGCGCTGTTGGAGCAGCTTGTGGCGGGCACGACCATGGACCTGGATGCGGCGCCGGAGGGCGTCTTGCGCATGCGCCTGGAAGGGTTCGCGGGCGAGCAGGAGTTCCAGGTGTACGAGAACTTTGCGGCGCTGTACCGCTACTGCTACCTTGTGGCCTCCATTGTGGGTCTGGTGTGCATTCGTATTTTCGGCTACAGCGACAAGCGAGCTGAACTGCTGGCCGAGCACACGGGCGTGGCGCTGCAGCTGACCAACATCCTGCGCGATCTGCGGGAGGACGCCGAGCGTGGACGAATCTACCTACCGCTTGAGGACATGGCTGCGGCAGGGATGACGCCGGCGGGACTGCTCGAAGAGTTGCGTCGCGGAACCTGCTCGGCAACCATGGGCGCCGCGCTGCGGATGGAGATCGAACGCGCCCGCGAGTTCTACAACGCCGCGGACGAGTTGATCCCGTTGCTGGATACCGATGCGCAACCGGCGATGGAGGTGCTGGCGACGATCTATCGGCGGCTTCTGGAGCGCGTGGCGCGCGACCCGGAGGCGGTGCTGCGAGAGCGCGTGTCGGTGCATGTTTCGGAGAAGTTGGGCATTCTGGGGCGTGGGCTGATTGCGTCTGGGATGGCGAGGCTGGGCGCGTGAGCGTGGCTGCGGCGGTGGCGCTCTCCGGTGCGGGCGCGCGTGTGACGTTGCTGGAACGCAAACCGTATGTGGGTGGTCGGGCTTACTCGTATCGGCATCCGGCGCTGGAGGAGGAAATCGACTCGCAGCATGTCCTGCTGGGTTGCTGCACGAATTTGATTGACCTGTGCGAGGCGGCCGGAGTGGACCGATATATCCGGTGGTATGACGAGATCACGTTCTTGGAGCCCGCGACCGAGGAGCGCGCTGTGCGGGCAAGTGTGATCGGGCCTGAAGGACTGCCCGCGCCCTCGCACTCGACGATGAGTTTTCTGCGGGTCTCGATGTTGAGCGTGCGCGACAAGGCTTGCATAGCCCGTGGCTTGTTGGAGTTTTTGCGGGGGTATCCGGCCACGGATGAGGAGCCGTTTAGCCGGTGGCTGCTTCGGACGGGGCAGACGGAGCGCGCGATCCGGCACTTCTGGGAGCCCGTGGTTGCAGGCGCGCTGAATGACAGCTTTGAGCGGTGCTCCACGAAGTACGCCGGGCAGGTGTTCCATGAGTCGTTTCTGGCGAACTCTGAAGGCGGGCGATTGGGGATTCCGACGCAGCCGTTGTCGACGTTCTACGGGGCGTTGACGGAGTTGTTTGCGCAGCAAGGTGGGGAACTGCGGCTGCGCGCCAATGTGGAGCGGGTTGAGCGTGTGGATGAGGGTTGGCGAGTTTGGCTCGGCGAGGGCACGGCTGTGAGGGCGGCGAAGGTGGTGCTCGCGGGGCCGTTTGAGCAGGCGGCGAGGTTGCTTGCGGAGGTTGAGGGTGAGGCGCCCGGCTTGCAAGCGGTGCGGGAGGGGTTGGTGCAATTTGTGCATGCGCCGATCACGACCGTGCACCTTTGGTTTGATCGGGAGGTGACGGAGTTGGACCATGCGGCGCTGCTGGATACGCGCATCCAGTGGATGTTCAACAAGACGCGGATTCGGCGGGTGCCGGAAGCGGCGGCGCGGGTTGGTCAGTATCTGGAGCTGACGGTGAGCGGGTCGTTTGAGGAGTTGCGGCGCGGGCGAGAGCAGATTCTTGCTGAGTCGCTGCGGGAGTTGAGTTTGTTTTTTCCTGGGGTGCGTGGGGCGAAGGTCCTCAAGTCGGGGGTGCTGAAAGAGGCGCGGGCTACCTTCTCTGTGCTGCCCGGGCTGGACCGATGGCGGCCGGCGGCGGATGCGGTGGGTGGGGGACTGTATCTAGCGGGAGATTGGACGCGAACGGGGTGGCCTTCGACGATGGAGGGCGCGGTGCGGAGTGGGCGGTTGGCGGCGGAGGCTGTTGTGCGGGATACGGGCGGGGTGGGGCGGTTTGTCGCGCCGGATCTGCCGCGGACGGGGTGGATGCGGTGGTTGGCGGCGGGGCGCGGTTAGACAATCTGTAGTGCGGGCTGGTGAGGATACCCCCGTGTTCTTCGCAAGCTCTTGTGAGTAGGGTCCTTCGGTCTGGATTTCGAGCGTTTGAGGGGAACCTCTGGTTGTATTCGTTTTAAGGCAGGGCCTTTGAAGGCTATCGCGCGACAAGATTGATGTTCAGGTGTGAGCTACGAGGAATCGAGCTATGAGATGGGACCTGGTTCGGTGACTTTGAGTTCCGGAGTTCGAGTTAGAGGGGACGTTAGCGGAGCAGGATGACACCGAGAGCGACGAAGAGCGTGGCCAGCCAGCGGCGGCTGTCGACGCGCTCGTGCAGGTAGAACTTGGCCGCGACGGCGTTGCCGATGTAGGTGAGCGCGCCGATGGCCGGACCGGCAAGCGAGAGCTGCGCGATGCTCAGCGCGAAGAGCATGGCGAAGAAGTTCAGCGCCATGCAAAGCGCACCGATGACGAAGGTGACGTTCGATAGAACGGCGCGGATGGCGCCGGGCAGACCGCTACGTGCGCGGATGAGATCGAGGTCGCCGAGTTGCTGAAGACCGCCCGCGAGAAGCACCTCGCCCATGACCGCAAAGGCCGCGACGAAGGCTATGGCGCACCAGGCGGCGAAGCTGCCGTGCGATGTGATGGTGTGCGGTCCTGGGGTCACGGTGTGGCGTCTGCGTCCATCAAGTCGAGTTGCGGATGTTCTGTGCGCGAGGGACCGTTGGCCACGAAGGCGACGGCGCACATGATGAGCGCGATGCCGAGCCATCGGCTTCGCTGCAGATGTTCGCCCAGGAGAAGGTGTCCCATGAGCGCCACGATGACATAGCTGAGCGACGTCGCCGGGGCGACGAAGCTGAGGTCGGCCCAACTCAAGGCCGCGGTGTAGCTTGCGAAGAACGCGATGAGCAGCACGATGCCGAGGTCGACCGTTGGGTTGAACAGCGCATGCCAAAGCAGGCCCAGATGCCCGAAGTCGACCGTGCCCACCTGCCGCATGCCGCGGGCCAGCAGCGCGTCGCCGACCGGCGCGCTGAGCGTGACCGCGAGGAGCACGAGGTACTGTGATGGCTTGAGGCGGTGCTTCACGTTCCCCAGTGTACTTTGCGCCTCGTCACACGGGTGAGGCTTGGCGCTGAAGACACGCGACCTCCGCGCCATCAGCACAGTTCACAAGTTGCTGCATGCGATCACGGTATCGGTTGCGGAGGCAAGTCAGTGTGGCTGGTGAGGCGCCGGTGGTCGCGACCGCGCAGGCTTGCGGCGTGTGTGCGTTCCAGGTGCGTTGGTCTTGAACAAGAGTGTTGCGGTTCGATCCTTTTACTTGTTTCAGGAATGCCTGGAAGGCGTACGAAAGGAGCAGATCGTAGTGGCCCAGCTTCTCGTCGCTGCAAACGGTGTGCTCCGTTGCGGTGTGGGCGCGGCTGCAGTCAAAGCTGGCCTTTGGCACGGGCTTGGAGGCTTCGGCCAGATCGGTACCGAACTCGAAGTACACCTGCGCCGTGCAAGAGGCAGACTCCGAGAGCCACATCGTACCGTCCATGCCGTCGTATTCGTCTGTGCAGAGTTGGAGTTTGGTGTTGAAGGTGAGCCGCTGCGGTGGTGTCAGCTTCGTATCGAAGTTCGCCTTGCAGGTATCGGTGACGACCTCGGCGCGTGCCGCGTCCGCACCCGAGCCCCATGCGCATTTCTGGTAGAGCGCGTAGACCGCGCGGCAGGTTTTTTCCGCCCGCAAGGCGCGCAGGTCGGCACTGAGGCCATCGCTACCTTGACCATAGTGGCATGTCTGCCCCTGGGCCAGGCAGGCGCAGACGCAGAGGAGTGCGAGGGAGATGAAACGTACGAGCACCGTAGTCATGGGGGGAGCAAATGACTGCGGGTGGGTGCAGCGATGATTCTGCACCCACCCGCAGTCATTTAAGCTGCCTTATGCGTTCATGCTGACGGACTCCTGTTGCCGGAGTTCGTTGTCCGCGCGAGTTTTGCGGACCATGGCGTTGCGCTCCCGGCGGATCTTCAGGAAGCTTTTGGCCTCGACGTAAAGGCGGGGCACATCGCGGTTCACGATCGCCTTCCAAACGACGCGGGCGGCAGCCTTGGGGCGGAAGTAGTACTCGTCGTAGAACTTGTGCACCATCTCCATGACGTAGTCGGCGGGTAGGCCAGGGTACTCGATGTGAGCCATCTGGTGGCCGGTGGCATCGTTCATCTGGTTGCCGTTTGTGATGAAGTTGTTGCGTTCGGCGTAGTCGTAGAACTCGGTGCCCGGAAAGGCGTGCGCCATGGAGACCTGGATGGTCTCGCAATCAAGGCTCTTGGCGAACTTGATCGTGTTGGCAATAGACTCTTTGGTCTCGCCGGGCAGGCCGAGGATGAAGTCGGCGTGGATGATGAGGCCAAGGTCGTGGCAGTTCTTGACGAACTCGCGCGCGTGCTCGACGGTGGCGCCCTTCTTAATATTTTTGAGGATCTGCGGGTCACCGGACTCGAAGCCGACGATGAGCAGGCGGCAGCCGGCGTCCTTCATGGCCTTGAGCGTTTCGCGGCTGGTGGTGACGCGCGAGGTGCAGGACCAGGTTATGCCAAGCGGTTTGAGCTTTTCGCAGAGCTCGATGGTGCGCGCCTTCTGGATGTTGAAGGTGTCGTCGTCGAAGAAGAACTCTTTGACCTCCGGGAAGTTTTCCTTGGCCCATTTCAGTTCGGCGGCCACGTCGTCGGTGGAGCGCTTGCGCCAGGCATGACCGGAGAGGGTCTGCGGCCACAGGCAGAAGGTGCACTGCGCGGGGCAGCCGCGGGTGGAGTAGAGCGAGATGAAGGGATGGAGCAGGAACGGGACGTTGTACTTGGTGACGTCCATGTCGCGCTTGTAGATCTTGGTCGCCCAGGGCATCGCATCGAGGTCGTCGACCTGCGGACGGTCGGCGTTGTGCTGAATGACGCCCGTCGCGGGGTCTTTGTAGCTGATGCCGAGGATCTCCGGCAATGGCTTACCGTTGGCGAAGTCGACGACGGAGAAGTCGAACTCGCGGCGGCAGATGAAGTCGATAGCCTCGCATTCGTTGAGGGCGCGGTCCGGGTCGGTGGTCACCGGCGGGCCGACGAAGGCAATCTTGATGGAGGGATTGGCTTCCTTGATGGCGCGGGCGAGCCCGTGATCGCCGGTCCAGCCGACCGTGGAGGTGAAGAGCACCAGGAACTCAAAGCTCTTGGCGGTCTCGATAGTCTCCTCGGCGGAGACGTGGTGTGGGGGCGCGTCCAGCAGCTTCGAGCCTTCCAACATGCCGGCCGGGTAGGTGAGCCACACCGGATACCAGTAGGATTCGATCTCGCGGACGGCCGGCCAGCGCGAACTCGCGCCGCCGTCGAACTTTTCAAAAGAGGGCGGATTCAGAAGCAGGGTCTTAAGCAGCATAACTCTCCTAAGTTTACCATCCGGTCACCGTGTTGACCTGTTTGCGGTGCAGGCCGAGCTGCACGCGGGTCATCACGGCTGCGGTGGGCCGGTGGGCGGCGGCGTGGGTGTAGACGGCGGGTTGGTGGGCGACGGGTTCACGACCGGGCCTGCGGGCAGGCTGGCCGGCGGCGTTCCCGTGGTGGGCGTGGAAGGGACAGAG
>CAXTLD010000025.1:0-42247 GCA_964245045.1 uncultured Acidobacteriaceae bacterium
CGCAGGCTCGCCGCTCCAGCGCTTGGCGGTCGGTGATGGTGATCTGCGCTCGCCGGTAGTCGATCAGACCTTCCTCGCGCAGCTGGTGAGCCGCCAAGGCCACGCTGGACCGTGTGACGCCCAGCATATCGGCCAGAAAGTCATGAGACAGGTGCATCTGTTTGGTGCCGATGCGGTCCGAACAAAGCAGCAACCAGCGCGCCAACCGCTGGCCGATCTCGTGCTTGGCGTTGCACCCGGCCGACTGGGTCGTTTGCGTGAGCTGGGCCTGCACGTAGCGCAGCACCAAGTCGTGAAACGCACCGCCGCGTTTAAACTCCACCAACGCCTTGTCGACTGAGGTGGAGTAGCCATGCCCCGCAGCCTGCATGTACACCCGGTTCAGGCTCCGCCGTGTGCCCATCAGGGCGGAGGCGCCCATGACGGACTCGCACCCGAACATGCCGACCTCCACCTGCGAACCGTCCTCAAACGTCGTCGTCATGGAGCCGATGCCCGTCTCGATGAAGAACAGATTGTCGATGGCGTTGCCCGGGAACTCGATCTCACGCCCGACCTCGAACTTCACCCCACGCAGATGCAAACGGTCGATGATCTCTGGGCCAAACATCTTGAGCAGCTTGTTGTTGTATGGTTCCGGCATACGTTCTCTCCGTGATCCACCCTGAACTTTGTGCCGCCAGGTGCGGTCACAGAAGAGCACACTTACCTAGAGACCGCAAACAAGCGCGGCGCGGGCATCCGTGAGGCAGGCGCAACCCTTTGTCTGTGGGGTCGCATCTACCGGCTATCGAGAGGGGTCGCGCGTAGATCTCCCCAGCTTGTAAGGAGTCCGTTTCATGCCACTTGGCACGCTAGCCCTGCACCAACTAGAAACCCGTCTACCCAAAGTGATTGACGCGCGAACGCACGGCATCATCGACTACAGCCACGCCGCTTTTTTCCTCAGCATGGCCGTGGTGTGCCGCAAGCGGAATCCGCGCGCGGCTCTGGCCGCGCTGCTCACAGGCTCCATGGTCCTGGTCGAGTCGCTGCTCACGGACTACCCGCTCGGGGTGAAACCGCTGATCCCTTTCGCCAAGCACGGCACCATGGACACCGGCTTCGCGCCGATCTCGTACGCCATCCCAAAGCTGTTCGGCTTCGAAGGCACCAAGGCTGCGGCGGTATTTAAGGCGAACACGTTTGTGGAGGCCACGGTCGTCGGTCTCACGGACTTCAGCAGCGAACACGCACACGCCGAGCGAGCCGCCGGCTAGCCCCGTCCGCTTACGCTGCGCCGATGGTGACCAGCTCGCCGCGCTCCTCGGCAACCGTTCGTTTCAGCTGCCCGCACGCGGCATAGATATCCCGCCCGCGCGGGCGGCGGATGTAGGTGGCGATCCCACCGTCGATCAGCAGGCGCTGAAATCGCGTCACTGCGTCCGGTTCGGGCTGGGTGTACGCGATGCCCGGCCCCGGATTCCACACAATCAGGTTTACCTTCGCGTTCATGCCTGCAAGGAGCGCCAGCACCTCACGCGCATGCTCCGGCTGGTCGTTCACCCCGCCCAGCAGCACGTATTCGAAGGTGACCCACTCCCGCTTTCTGAGCGGGATGTTGCGGCAAGCCTCCAGCAGCTGCGCGATCTTCCACTTGCGCGTGATCGGCATCACCGCCTCACGCACCGCGTCGTTGCTTGCGTTCAACGACAGGGCCAGCTTGGGACGCACGGGCTCCGTCGCAAACCGTTCCATGCCGGGCAAGATCCCTGACGTGGACACGGTCATCCGCGACTCCGGAATGCCCACCCCGTCCACCAGCAACCGCACCGCGGCCATGAAGGCGTCGTAGTTCAAGAACGGCTCGCCCATGCCCATGAACACGAGGTTGATCCGGTCCTTGCCAATCTGAATGCCGTGCCGGTTCAGCACCGCGGTCACCTGTCCGGCAATCTCTCCCGCAGTCAGGTTTCGCCGGATTCCCAGCTTCGCCGTGAGGCAGAACTGGCAGTTCACAGCGCAGCCTACCTGGCTGGACACACAGATCGTGGCGCGCCGGTAGCCGGCCTCCGCCAACGCGCCGAGCTTTCCCCTTTGTTTGTCATTCCCGAAGGGAATCTGCGTCTTGGCGGCCCCGACCTCGGCCCCAGCCGCCACATCCTCCGGCTCGTCTTCACTGCCATCGCCGTCCGGCATCCACACGGTCTCGACGGTCTCGCCATCGCTCATGCGCATCAGGTAGCGCTCGGTGCCATCCACCGACGTCGCCGTCTGCACCATCTCCGGCTGCCCCACCGACCAGCTCTCTGCCATCAGTCGGTGGCGCAGCTCCTGCGACAGCGTCGTGATGTCCTCGACCGACCGCACCCGCCGCTTATACAAGGCCTCAAAGACCTGCCGCGCACGGTACGGCTTCTGCCCGAAGCCCGCCATCAGCTCCGTCAAGTCGCCTAGCGTCAGCCCAAACAGCGCGCCACCCGCAGGCATGGGCAACGCCGCATCCGCATCCACCCCCGTCCGCACTGTTGCGTCTATCTCAGTCATCACCTTAGTCCCTTGCTGTTGGATTCACCCCTATGCCCTCCCGCTTCAGCCACACAGAGCCCGATCTCTACCCACTCTGACCGCCGCCGTCGCCCGCGAGCCGATCTGCACTTGCTGTCACACCACTCTGGGATGGACCACCTGCAACCCCAGATGTCGCTCGAACGCGTCGAAGTCACGGTCCCGATGCAGCAGCGAATGCCCTCCCTCCAGGCAAACCGTGGCAATCATGCAGTCCACCGTTGTCCGCACCGTGTACCCCTTGGCTCGCAGGCTGCGGTAGTTCAATGCAGATGCTACAGCGATCGCTTCGCCGCCACTCTCGACCAGGCGAAAGCCCGACAGACTCTTGCGAATACGGCCCAGCGTAGCGTCATCTCGAATGCCTTGTAGGATCTCGCACAAAATCATGTCGGTAACACCGATCTCAGTCCTGCCCATTGCACTCGCCAGCCACATCGTTTCCGTAGTTAACCGTTTCGCGAAGTAATCAACCCATACGGACGTGTCGACGATCGTCATGGCTCGTCGAAGTTCCAGTCGAAAGTCCGTCGCTCCCGCATCTGCTTAAGATCACCCTCCCACTCCACCGTTCCCCAAAGCTGTCTTGCTGCTTCCTGGGCTTTTAATCGGACCATCAACTCCAACGCTGCTTCCACGGCAGCCCGCTTCGTCTTCGCGCCACTCGCATGCATCGCCTTCTGCATCAACTCCTCATTGATCTCAATGTTGGTGCGCATCTCCCGTCCTCCCCATACACCATTTTCCCACAATCATGTGTACACCCCGATATCCGTGAAATACTAAGGAAATGTCTGTCGTCCTTGCGGAGCCCTCCGCCTTTACCACCCCGCACACCCGCGACATCCGCTCCACCACGCTCCCCAACGGCTTGCTCGTGCTCACCGAGCGCATGCCGCACCTCCGCTCGGTATCCATGGGCGTCTGGCTCCGGTCCGGCTCGCGCGACGAAACGCCCGAGACCAACGGCATCTCCCACTTTCTTGAGCACATGGTCTTCAAGGGCACCACGACGCGGTCCGCCCAGCAGTTTGCCCGCGAGGTCGACGCTATCGGCGGCAACCTGGACGCCTACACCTCCAAGGAAAACATCTGCTTCAGCATTAAGGTCCTGGACTCCAACGTGCCCCTCGCCCTTGATCTGCTTTCCGATCTCGTCCTCCACCCGACCCTCACCGCCGACGACATTGTCCGCGAGCAGGGCGTCATCCTCGAAGAGATCAAGATGGACGAGGACAACCCGGACTACCTGGTGCATGAGCTCTTCACGCAGAAGTTCTGGGCCGGCGACGCGCTCGGCCGCCCCATCCTGGGCACCGCCAAAACCGTTCCCACCTTCGATCAAGGCATCGTTCTCGCCGAGTACGCCCGCCGCTTCACACCCGGCAATATGCTCTTCACTGCTGCCGGGAATCTCGATCACGACACCTTCGTCACAGAGGTTGAGCAGCACTTCGCTTCGCTCAGCGCGACCTCCAACGCCGATCTGCCCCGCGGCGGCGCGCCCACCGTCCATCCACACATCACGTTGCGGAACAAAAAATCCCTGGAGCAGGTCCAGTTTTGCCTCGCGTTGCCGTCCCTGCCCACCGCGCATCCTGACCGCTACGTGCTGTTTCTGCTCAACGCCGTGCTGGGCGGCGGCATGAGCTCGCGCCTGTTTCAGTCCGTGCGCGAAGAGCGTGGCCTGGCCTACTCCATCTACTCGGAGACAAGTCCGTTCCGCGACACCGGCTCGCTCGCGGTCTATGCAGGCTGCGCTGCGGAAAACACCGAGCAGGTGCTCTCGCTCACACTCGCCGAACTCACTCGACTCAAGAACGAGCCAGTGGCAGAAGAAGAGCTCCGCCGCGTAAAGGAACAGCTGAAGACCAATATGGTGCTCGGCCTCGAATCGTCCGGCTCGCGCATGAATTCGCTCGCACGTCAGCAGATGTTTTACGGCCGCTTTTTCACCACGGACGAGATCACACGCGAGGTCGATCGTGTCGGCGCCGGGGACATCACGCGTGTGGCCAACGAGCTCCTGCGCTCCGAGGACCTCACGCTGACCCTGCTCGGCAACCTCGGCAAGCTCACCATCGAACGCAGCGCGCTTGTTTGCTGAGGTAATGACGAGGGAAAGACAAAACGCTGACAACTGCAACGCGTCCGCTGCCTAGGATCGATCTCGTGGCTGAGCTCATCGGCCCCGAAGGAGCTTCCTCTATGTTGCACCGCGTTCTTTCCAGCGCTCTTCTAGTCTCCGCCCTGGCCCCCGCCGTCTTTGCGCAGCAAGCGACCGTGGCACCCACGCAATACGCGCAGGCGAACCTGGTTTCCAACGTTGCCGGGGTTGCGCCGGTGACCGATCCGAACCTGGTGAATGCATGGGGTCTTTCGCGCGCAACCAACGGCGCCTGGTGGGTGAGCGACAACGGCACGGGCCTCAGCACGCTGTACAACGGCGTCACTGGAGCGATCTCGCCGCTGGTGGTGAAGGTTCCCTCCGGCGACCTGAACCTCAGCCCCACGGGCACCCCGACCGGCACCATCTTCAACGGCACAAAGGACTTTGCCGTAGCGCCCAGCAAGCCGGCCATCTTCCTCTTCGCCACCGAGGACGGAACGATCTCCGGCTGGAACCCCGGCGTGCTGCCGACCACCGCGATCGTGGAAGTCAACGAGCACAGCGCGTCCGTGTTCAAGGGCATGACCATGGCCCAGGCGACAGTTGAAGAGGTCGGTGCGGGAACCAAAACGATATCGTCCGTAACCGCGAATTACCTGTATGTCGCCGACTTCCGCAAGGGACAGATCGCGATCTACGACGGCAGCTTCCAGCATGCCACGCAGTTGGAACAGCGCTTCGCCCGTGCCCTGCGCTTTGAGGGCTACAACAATTACGCGCCGTTCAATGTCCAGAACCTCGGCGGCAACTTGTACGTCGCCTTTGCCAAGCAGGACAAGGCGAAACACGATGAGATCGACGGCCCAGGTCTCGGCTTTGTGGTGTCCATGTCGCCCGAGGGCAAGCTCTTGCAGGTCTTCCAGACCGGCGCTTTTCTGAATGCACCGTGGGGTCTGGCCATCGCGTCTGGCGACTTTGGCGCGTACAGCCATGACCTGCTTGTGGGCAACTTCGGCAGCGGCACGATCGATGTCTTCAACCCGATCACCGGACACTACCTTGGCCAGTTACTGGATAAGACCAATGCACCCATCGTCATCGGCGGCCTATGGGGGCTCTCCTTCGGCATTTCGGGTAGCTCAGGCCCGGCAAACACGCTGTTCTTCGGCGCCGGTCCTGGTGGCGAAAGCAACGGTCTCTTCGGCGGCATCACGGCTCTGACGAATCCGCAAGGCAACGATCAGTAACGGTGATAAATGCGCTATTCACGAAATGTGCATGTTGCGCTTTTGGCCCACGTCCCTTCCTCAGGACGTGGGTCCTTTATTTTGCTACGAAGCCGGCTCAGTAGGGGTCCGCGCTGTGCGTGTTGTAGTCATCGCCGAACTTGTTTTTGTGCGCGACCTTGGCGTGTGTCGGCGTGGGTAACAGCAGCGGGCCAATCTCCAGCGGCGCGCCGTGCACATGCACCTCGCGCGTGGCCTGTTGCAGCGCTTCCGGCGGGACGTCCTCCGCCCACACATGCATGCGGTACTCGCCTTCCGGCACACTGGCGATCACGGCCTCGCCACGTTTACCGGAGATGGCATAGAGCGGTGTGCTGAGCGACACAACGACAGCGCCCATCTCCGGATGGATGTTGCAGAAGATATACGACACACCTTCACGATCGAACTGCACCGACCGCCGACTACCGGCTTCGTACAGGCCAAGGTCGAAACGCTTGCCGTTGAAGAGCGAAAACACGTTGTGAAAGAACGGGTCCTCGTTGGGGAACTCCACCGTACTGCCCCGTGGAACCACCAGCAGGTGTGGCGTAAACTGCTTGCTCTTCTGCACCAATCGGTACGGTCCCTGCGGGCGGCTGAGCGTGTCCGTCGGTGTGCCCTCCAGCGGGGTGAGCCAAACTACCGCATGGGAAAACGGCGCAGCTGCGACACTCTTCCCTTCGCCCCTTGCGCGCACGTTGATCGTCACCGTCGCCCGTTGCGCCAGCCCGGCATGGGTGCCAGCGAGCAGCAGGCAGGCTCCCGCCACACGCAGCAAATCACGTGGGCGCAAGGATAGACAGCAACCGGCAAACCCTCGCCCCAAGCTCGATCGCATCAGAATTGGTATCCCCCGGACACGGTAAAGACGTTAGCCACGTCCGGCGACCCGGTGATGTTCCAACTGCGGATGCGGCGATACTCCGGCGACAAAATCAGATAGCTCTTGGGCCGAAAGATCAGGTTGCCGAAGACCATCTGCGTGCGCGCGTACGCCGCTACACTGCGCGGGTCGGGGGCAAGTGTCAAAGAGCGCAGATCGGCGGCGAACCCGCCATCCTGCCCATAGGCGGTGTTGATCTCGGTCGAGGGTCCCAAACGGATCTTGAGTTGGGTCCAACCGCCCACGGCGTTCAGGCCCAGCACGCGTGCTGCCCCGGTGGCTGGGCCGGTTCCGCTGACCGCGTCCTTGTACGCGCCGCCGCCAAAGCCACCCAGGCCCACGCCGCGGTAGACCTCACCGCTAAGCGCAAGGCGCCGCGTCAGCGACGTCTGCCAGTCGCCGGTCACGGCCCAGGTGTGAATGGGCGCTCCGCTGTAGTTCTCCGTGCCGGACGCCGCGCCCACACCCATGACCAAGGACGTGTTGCCGGAGCCCTGATGGTAGGACACGCGGCCCTCCACCGCCGGCTTGCGCGACGACTCGCCGGGACTGGGAATGGGCAGCGGCGTTACCTCATTCAGCACCGTGTTGGGCGCGTCCCAGAGGCCGCCTTCCAACTCCAGTGACCTCGCCTCGCCCAGCGTTTCCCGGTGCGCATAGCGCAGCTGCGGCGCCCACGTCCACAGGTTGCCGGACCACGCCAACGCGGGCAGCCCGACTGTGGCGTAACTCGTCGGGTTGTTGGGTGAGATCAGCGGTCCATCCACGCCGAGGTGCACGGCGTCCTTCGGCCAAAGCAAGCCCACGTCGGCGCGCCGCAGCCGCAGCGTGCCGTTGGAGCTGCTGTAAAAGCTATAGGTGGAACTGCTGAAGAAGTCGGTGCTCAGGTCAGCGGTCGTCGCCGCCCCCAGCACATGCGGCCCGTTCGCCTGCAGCCCCAAGATGGTCTGACGCACGGTAGCGCCGGTGCTGCCATGGCTCTCCCCGGCAAGACGCGGCAGCGCCAACGAGGGCAGATCCAGCGTGTCCACCACCCCCGCATTCGCAAACGCATTGAACAGCACAAGCCCGGTCACCCGCAGCGGATACTTCGAGGCCGTTTCCACTTTGATCTGCTCGTGTTGCCGGATCTCGGCCTGTTGCGCCTCCACCTGCTCCTTCAGGGGCGCGAGGGCGGCTTTTAATGGCACGCTCGCTTGAGTCGTTGCGGGGAGTGCGCTCGCCTGCGTTCGCGCCGCGTTCTGTGTTGCGGCCAGTTGCTGCCGCATTGCGGCGAGCTCCGCGCGCAGTGCCTCCATCTCCGCCCGCGATTGCTCCATCCGCTGCTGCGTCGCGCGTAACAAGGCGGTCATCTGCTCCAGCCGCCCCTCCATCGCGTCGCGACTGCTGGCAGACTGAGCCACCGGCTCCGGCGTCTGCGCGGAGCCTTGCCGGCCTATGAGCGATAGCATGGCCACTGCAAGACCGATTCTGGCCACTCTTGCCGCTCTATAAAATTTATGAAAGTGAAACACCGTGCGTCACTCCTTCCGCGCTCAAAAGCGCTGGCTGTGCTGCGGCACCGGAAATGGGCAGGCTCAGCAGAAACCTCGTCCAGCCCAGATCGCTGGTCTCTACGCTCACCGTGCCTCCGTGCTCCTGGGCGATGTGCAGCGCCAGCGTGAGCCCCAGCCCGACGCCGCTGGCTTTCCCTGCGCTGACAAAGGGCTGAAACAGCGTCTCGCGGATGGCCTGCGGCACCCCCGTGCCGGAGTCCTCGATGAGGACCTGCACCGCGCTCTGGACACAGTGCGTGCGGAGGTGCACCACCGCCGGTCGCGGCGCCGCCTTGGCCGCCTCACAGGCATTCAGCAGCAGGTTGAACAGCGCGCGTCCCAGCTTGGAGCTGTCTGCCACCACCTCCACCGGCGGTCCGGCAGCGGCCTCGATCCGTACACCCCGGCTGCTCGGGTGCGCCCGCACCGTCCGTAACGCTGCCCCCACGATGGCGTCCAGCGGCTCCGGCTGCATGGCCACCGTGCGTCCGGTACGGCCAAACAGCAGCAACGAATCCAGCAGGTCGGTCATGCCGTGGACCGCCGCGCCCACCTCGGCGATCAACTCTTCGCGCTCCGGCTGGGTGGTTCGCTCCAAGCTCAGGAACTCGGCATTGGCATACATCGCCGACAGGTAATGGCGCAGATCGTGCGAGATCGAGTGCGCCATGCGGCCTATGGTGGCGAGCCGTTCGGCATCCAGCCGCTCGCGCTGGTACTTCTGCACCTCGGCGCGCATGTGGCCGAAGCTGGTGCGCAATTCGCCGATCTCCGCCGTGCCGCCCCGGCCCAGCCCATAGGTGAAGTCGCCGCGTCCAAGCGCGCGAGCACCCTGCACCAGCAACACCAGCGGCTCCGTCATCGCACGCGACAACTGGAGCGCCACAACGGTGGCCAGCAACAGCGCCATCGCACCCGCAGCGCTGATCCAAAGGTTCACCCGTCGCAACGATTCACTGGCATGGTCGTACGACTTCATCACCACAAGCGCGCCAGGCCCGACGTCGCCCGCCAGAGCAAGCGGCACGCTTGTGGCCAGATACCGTGCGCCCCCGAGGTTGAGCTCGTAGCTCGTCGCCTCACGGCGCCCGCTGCCGCCTAGCTTCGCTTTGCCTGCAGCCGCGCTCAGTTGCGCGGCGACCGTCGGCGGCAGCGTGGACGCCGCCACGTTGGCGCCGGTCAAGAACGTAGCGTTCGCATCGGCAGCCTCGCTAACTTCGCGGGCTAGCGGCGCGTCAATGGCATATGCGATGCCCACATAGCCCAGCACGGACGCGTGTTCCTCCGGCCCAAACAGAAGCGGACGCGCGACCATCTCGAAGAGCTTGCCGCCGATGCTCACATCGCACGCCTGCCCGAGCCTGTCGAAGCAGGTGTTGGTCGCGCGCTCCAGCGCCTCGGCCGGCAGTGCCGCACCGTTGCTGTAGCTCGCAACAATGGGCCCGCTCGCTGGCTTGAGCAAGAACAGATCGCTGCCGCTGATCTGCCAGAACCGAACGCCGCCGTCCTGAATGGTGCGACGGTCGCCGGTGGTCATTAGCGCCTTCAGGCTGGGCAGGTCCGCCAACAAGGCCGAGCTGCGAGAGAGCATCTCGCGTTTGCCTTTAGCTAGGTTGGCATAAGTACGCACGGAGCTGTTCAGGTCGGACCGCAAACTCTCCGCGATCTGGCGCTGCAGGATGAAGCGGATGATCAGTAGACTCGTGCCGGTGAGCGTGAACGCCAAACCAAGCAGCGCGGCGAGCAGGATCAGCCGCATGGACGGCCGCCGTCCTTGCACGCCATCCGCGCTTGTCCTCACCCCGCCACCAGAAACTTGTAGCCAACGCCGTGCACCGTGCGAAAGTGCACCGGTTCCGCCGGATCTTTTTCCAGCTTTTGGCGCAGCTTCAGCACCTGGTTATCCACGGTGCGCGTGGTCAGGTGGTAGTCATAGCCCCAAACATCGGAGAGCAGCTGTTCCCGCGAAATCACGCGTCCGGCGTGCTCGATGAAGTACTTCAACAACTTGAACTCATGCGCCGTCAGGGTCACCGGCGACCCGTCCAGACTGACCTCCATGGAGTCAAAGTTCACCACGGCCGTGCCGAACTGGGTGCGCACCGAGGGCGGCAGCCTTCGATTGCGCCGGATCGCCGCTTGCACGCGCGCCAGCAACTCGCGCGGGCTGAACGGTTTGGTGACATAGTCGTCGGCGCCCAACTCCAGCAAAAGCACCTTATCCGCCACCTCGCTGATCGCGCTCAGGATGATGACCGGCACCTCTGCCGCCGAGGCCTTCAGTCGTTTGCACACCTCGCGACCGGACAAGCCGGGCAGCATAAGATCCAGCACCACCGCGCACGGTGAGACCACCCTGAACACCTCCAAAGCCTCCACGCCATCCGCGACCACACGCACCGCATAGCCTTCCGCGACAAACTGCCGTTCCAGCGCCCGTTGAATGCGGGGGTCGTCTTCGACAATCAGCACAGTGTCCATCAAGCCCCATTCTCTCGCGTGCGAGGCGGAGGTGTCACCGATTTGTGATACGGCGTTACGTTCGCCCACGTTCCAGGGGTGCTTCGGCCAGCGCAGGGTGATCGCAAACCAACCTACGGTGGGGGATTTTGATACGTATGGAAAAGGCGCTACTGCCCACGGTCTGGCGAGCCCTGCGCACACGGCAACGCGCCCCATGCGTTCGACGGCGAAGTTAAAAGCTACCCTGATTCCCCTTACACGCCACCACCGCCAGTGCTGCGCCCTGGCGGTGGCTCATCCAGATGTCGATACACCCTAGTACGGATTCGGATACGGCGCCGGGGATGCGTAGTACCCCGGGTAGTACCGCCGCCGGACAACCGGTTGGACGCCCGGCCCTCCCGGCCCGGCAGCGTAGGAAAGCCGCTGCATCTCCTGCTCGGAAACCGTCGCCACAGACGCCGGTTGCGCCAAATGGAAGGTCAGCACAGCCTCAGGCGGCACAATCACACTACCGCCCTGCGAGGCCGCGGACCCGGCTACGCCGATGCCCGCGCCTACGCCGGCACCGACCGCCGCCCCCGCACCGCCGCCGGCAACCCCGCCTACGATGGCCCCCAGTACGCCAAGACCGAGCGCGCTATTCACCGTCCGCACGCTCTTGTCGTGCCCCTGCCGTTCCCATATGTCGGAGATCAGCAGGTAGCTCGCGCCTCCCATCGAGAGGCTATTGATCTGTAACGCCAACTCGCCCTCGCCCTTCAGCGCACCCGCCCTCTTCGCATCCACCACCACGCCCCGTACCGACGCCCCGCGTGGAATCGCGATCACACCGTTTGCCGCCACATCGCTCAGCACCGTCCCGTCAAATGAGGTACCCGGCTGGATATGATTGGAATCTAAACCGCGATTGATCCTTACCCTGAGCAGAGCGCCCGCCGGTACCGTCACCGGCAACCCGGCCTCCTGGCCGCCCTGTGGCGCGTACCCGGATGGCGGCGGCGGTGGCTGCCCCTGGTTGTATCCCTGCTGCGGATAGCCGGGCTGCGGCGCATATTGTCCTTGCTGCGGATAGCCTTGCTGTGGGTAACCCGGCTGCGAGTAGCCCGGCTGCGGCTGCCCTTGTTGCGGGTAAGCCGGCTGAGTCCCATACTGTCCCTGCTGCGGGTAGCCCTGCTGCGGCTGGCCATAGCCCGGTGCAGGCTGGCCGCCGTACGTCGGTTGACCGTATCCTGGCTGCCCACCGTTGGCCTGGGTTGGGTATCCCCCAGGGGCCGCACTTCCTGCGTCATAGGGCTGCCCGCCATCTCGGCCCGACTGGCCCGCGGAAGGCGGTCCCGCATATGGCGAAGCCGGCTGCTGGGGCGCGTACGAGCCGTCCGCCTGCTGCACCAGCTGCCCATTCCCGTCAGTCGATCCCTGCGCTTCGCCTGTGGTGGCCGAAGCCGCCGTGGGCGTTCCCAGCGTCAACTCGTCGACCACTTTCTTCACCCCGCCGGCTCGGGCCGCCAGGTTCTCCGCGCGGGTCCGCAAGGCCTCGGTCTGCACCGTTCCGCTTAGCGTCACTACGCCGTACACCGTCGAAGACTGCACATCCTGCGTGGACAGTTCCGGAGCCGCCGCCAAGGCCTTCAGCACGTTGGCCTCAATCTGCGCATCCGGCACAGCAGACACAGTCTGCGCCGCCGCCGAGGCACCGCATACTACCGCCAGCACCGCTCTTGCACTCACGCGTCCGGCACGTGTTCCCAACTTGCGCTCGTTCATTGCTGCTCCTGTCACACCACGTTGGAGCTGCCCGGTTTACACCAGCCGCGACGCTCCCAACATCTGGTTCAGACGCGTATCCAGACAGAAAGTTCCGGTCCGTATGATGCGCGAACGCCTCGCCCAAAAGGCTTCCAACCTGATAGTCAGCAAAGACATTCAGCTCGGCCGCATCTCCGTCTGGGCCCTATACTCGAGATCGCTCCAATCCCGCTCACGGCTTTTCTACTCTTGACCCAAAGTGACGCCCTTGTTATCTTAGGAATGCGGGGTGGAGCAGCCCGGTAGCTCGTTGGGCTCATAACCCAAAGGTCGTAGGTTCAAATCCTACCCCCGCAACCACTAAACTATTGAAACAAAGGCTTAGGAGATTACGGCTCCCGAGCCTTTTTCCTTTTTTACCGCAATGCCAGCAGTTAAGCTGCCAATAAGGACCGCTTCACTTTCTGCCATCGCCTTCGCCACAGCCTTTCAATCTCCGCACCGGCTAGTTTTCCGGCCTCAAGATTGCGCTCCCACTCCGGTGTCCCGCCGTACACGTCCAAGGCGATCACCCCTATGATAGCGTGACCGGCCCGAGACGTTCGTGCAACCGCTCTGGCGACCTACTGGGGAGCTGGGGTCGGCTCCGAGCGAACTGTTCGTGGCGCTCCCGCCAACGGCACAGGGGGCAACCTTCGCGGCGCGGCGGGTCCCGGCACGGCCGACGGGTTCAGCAGCTGTGGTGCCACCGGCACTGGTGCCGGTACAGCGCTAGGCGAAGTGGACGGGGTGGGCACATTGTCGGGCGGCAGCGTCACAGCTGGCCCGGCCAGGGCGCTCTTGTCCACATCACTGTCATCTTCCTGCCCTGCATCCGGCTTTGCCGCCCCGCTCAAGGAACTTTCAGCTACCTGGAACTGTCGCTTCGGCGCATTTGCCCGCAAAAACTGCTCGTTTGCACGGTCCGCCAGCGCCACCTTCATGAACTCCGTCCAAATTGGCAATGCGGCGCGGGCTCCCGTCTCTTTCTCCCCTAAGGATTGGCGTGTGTCGTAACCGACCCACGTTCCACAAGTGATCGAAGGCGAAAATCCGAGAAACCAGGCATCCGTGTAGTTATTCGTCGTGCCCGTTTTCCCGCCAAGAGCGTGATGCAGCTCAGCGCCCGCCGAGGCCGCCGTTCCATGCTGCGTTACCGCCTCCAAAAGCAGCATCATCTTTCTTGCGATCTCAACCGAGATCACCTCGCGAACCGGCGAGGCCTTCACCTCTACGGGTGTGCCGTCCGCCTCAGTGACACGCCGGATGTAGTGGGGCGTCACACGAATGCCATCGTTCGGAAATACCGAGTAGGAGGCGACCTGCTCCGCCAGCGTGAGGTCTGCGGCGCCGATCGCCACAGGAAGAAAATTCGGCATGGGGCTCGTTACACCGAAGCGACGAGCTACCTCAATCACATTCTTGATCCCTACCCGGTCAGCGATGCGCAGTGCCGGGATGTTTCTCGATTGCGCGAAGGCATCGATCATCGTCATCGTGCCTGCGTACCCAGCCTCGTAATCGTGCGGCGAATAGGGTCCGCTCGCGGTGTAGAAGGTCGTCGCTGCATCCGAGATGGCGTCGTACGGCTTCGCCCCAGCCTCGAAGGCCGCGGTGTAGTCGTAAATTTTGAACGAAGAACCTACCTGGCGAAGTGACTGCGTAGCACGATTGAACTGCGAAAGCGCGAAGTCGCGCCCGCCAATCATCGACAGCACCTCGCCCGTTGCGTTGTCGACCGCCATCAAGGACGATTGCGCACCGGAGTCCTGCTCCAGCGTCAAATGCAACTGGCCGGTTTCGGCGCCGCCCAGCACATGAACGTACACAACATCGCCCGGACTCACCAAGTCCGTCGCCTTGAACTTTTGCGTCCAGGCCCAGTCCGGGGGTGTCATGGTGCAACGGAGTTGACCGATGCGCACAACCATCTTGATCGGCGCGACTTGCATGACCAGTGCATGGACGTAGTTCCCATCCATCACCGCGTTGCTCCAGTCCGGGTGCTTGTACGTCGCCGGATCATACGCAGTGTTGGCCAGTGTAGGGAGACGTCCTTTCCACCCATGTCGCCGCTCGTAGCTTGCGAGCCCGTCCTGCGTCGCCTTCTCCGCCGCATGCTGCATACCGAGGTCCAGGGTGGTGTAGACCTTTAGCCCTGCGCCGTGAACCTGGTCCACGCCATACTCGTGCTCCAGTTGTCGCCGTACCTCCTCCACGAAATACGGCGCTTCTGTGTTGGGCGGAGTCTGCAGATGCAGGACCAACGGTGTGGCTTCGGCACTCTCCGCCGTCGCCCGGCTGATCTTACCGTCGCGCACCATCTCCTCGATCACCAGATTGCGTCGACGCCAAGCTCGCTCCGGAAATCGCACGGGCGAGTAATACTCCGGCCCTTTTGGCAGAGCAGCCAGCAGAGCGGCTTCAGGTAGCGTCAGTTGCCGCAAGTGCTTGGAAAAATAGTACTCAGAACCCGCCTCGAAGCCATACGTTCCACGGCCAAGGTAGATTTGATTGGCGTACAGCCCGAAGATCTGGTCCTTTGTGAAATGTCGCTCGATCTGCAGGGTTAAGAACATCTCCTGCAACTTGCGCCCGTAGGTCTTTTCCGATGACAGGAACAGATTTCTTGCCAGCTGCATCGTCAGCGTCGACGCGCCCTGCGCCTTTCCGTGGGAACGATAGTCCTCATAGGCTGCCCCGAGGACGCGGACGAAGTTCACGCCACCGTTCTGGAAGAAGTTTTTGTCTTCAATCGACAAGACTGCTTCGCGCAACACGGCGGGGATGTCGCTATAAGGCACAACCACCCGTCGCTCCGACGCAAACGAGCCAAAGATTTTGCCGTGAACGTCGTAAAGCTCTGTCGTCGTGCTCGGCCGATAGTGCTCCAACTCCGTCATCTGCGGGAGGTTGGTGGCGTACATCAGCAACAGGCCCACCATGGCGCCAAACACGGCGGACGTACCGAGCAGCAGCAGAAACGCCGCACGGCGCGTCAGGCCGCGTTCGAAGTCTGCCTGGTCGTCCCCAAACGGGAAACGCCACATGGCGCCCCATACCGGGGACCGAGGGCCCGTTTTGATCCGGAGCACCACCCCGCTCTTGGATTTGCGCTCCTGTCCCAATAGGCTAGACACAGCTTTTCACCTTTGTATGCGGCTCCACTGTACCTACCCGGCTTACGCCGCTTTGCCTTTCAGGATTTCGAGCGCCTTGTTCAGCTGTTCGTCAGGTTGCGTGTTCGATTTGCGCTCGTTCGCCTGGTCTTGTGTTGCATCGTCAGCTGCGGCACTCACGTCCTCCGGAGCGGAAGCGACCGGCACTGTAGGCACGATGCCTTCGTCCTCATACGCTTTGCCCGACGGCGAGGCATACTTAGCGACAGAAAGAATCAGGGCTCCCCCGTCTGCCAACTCGAAGGTCTTCTGCTGCGCTCCCTCGCC
This sequence comes from uncultured Acidobacteriaceae bacterium, assembly GCA_964245045.1. Taxonomy (GTDB): domain Bacteria; phylum Acidobacteriota; class Terriglobia; order Terriglobales; family Acidobacteriaceae; genus Granulicella. Next base: position 16,041 of record CAXTLD010000025.1, read on the forward strand.
GAAGGTCCTCTCCCCTACGACATCGCCCCGCTTATTGTCCTCAACGGCTGCGGCCACCAGCTCAGCGGCACCTGCGGTGCCGTGGTTCACCAACACCACAAGCGGTCCGCTCGGATCGATCGCCTTCCCTGCGTCGGCCGTAAACGTCTGCTTCGCCACTGTCTGCCCTTGCAAAGTGGCGATGGTTCCTGACCGTACAAATAGGTTGGCCAAGCGTACCCCCTCACTCATCTCACCCGTAGATACATCGCGAAGATCGAGCACAACCTTTTTATCGGCACCTTTCATGGCCGACTTTAGCTTTGTCTCGATTCCGTCCACATGGGCGCGGTCGAGAACGAAAGGATGCAGGTCCACGATGCTTCCGTTCTCGTAGACAGTATCGGTCACGGCTGGCTCAGCGACGACCGCGCGCGTCAGGGTGGCCTTCTTAGGAACCGCCGATCCGCGACGTGGGTTCACGACAGCGAGCACAAGCTCGCTCCCCGGCGTACCTTCCAGCCTACGACGAATCATGGCGGTCGACATGTCGCGCGTGTCCTGATTTCCAATGGCCTGGATGAAGTCGCCCTCGTCGATGTTGGCGCGATCGGCCGGGCTGCCCGGCACCACGGAAACCACCATTGCGTAGCCTCCACGCTTGGAGACCTCGAGACCAATCTGCGCCTTGCCCCCTTGATCCGCCTTGTAGGCCTTATACTCCGCCGGGCTCAGGTAGCTCGAATCTGCATCGAGCGACTCTAGCAGTCCCCGCAACGAGCCCGCAGTCACCGCTGGCATGTTGGGGTCTTCCACGTAGTCCGTCTGGATGTGCTGCAGTACCTCGCTGTACACGTTCATCTGGCGATACGCGCCGTCCTGTGGCTCACTAGCCGCTGCGCTCACGCTATGGGCGTTCACGCCGAGGAAGATGGCCAAGACCAACAACACCGAAAGCGACAACAGGGAAAGCTTTAGACCTTTAGGCATCGCAGACCGCTCACTCCAGAGATCAACGTCATCACTGCTTGGACGTCGCCAGTGAAGCAATGATACGCTGAGGCGTACACAAGGCGAAAGGTTACTTTAGTGGCGGTGAGTGGAATCGAACCACTGACCTACGGGTTATGAGTCCGTCGCTCTAACCATCTGAGCTACACCGCCGGTCCGATCAGAATGCCGAGCAAACCCACGATGCTCTCCGGAGGGCATGCACCTCGCTCCCACCCTGATCCGCCAAACGACAAGAGGATTGCCTTTGGCCAGACCTCATCATAAATTCGACTCACCTTGAGGTCAATCATGCGCGCTCACTGCCAGTGTTAAAACAGCGCCAAACTGCCGCCCCGCCCTACGCGTTCGCCTTCCGGTTGCGTTTCCTCGTGGCGATCTTTCTATCCACACCATCTGTGGCAAACGCCGCGATGGTGGGACACGCCTGCTCACCCACAGACTCGCTGCTCGTGTGTCGACTCCGTTCCGTAGTCACGCTGCTCGATATCTTAGCCGTGGTGTTAGCAATGATTCTGATTGGAGCGGTAGTCGCCGCCGTGCGCGCTTACCAACGCAAACCCAGGCAACTCACTCCCAAGGACATCGACACCCATGCACGCTAGCCCGCCCGCATCGCCACTTCGTCCCCGCGTTCTTGGGGTCATTCCGGCGCGCCTCCAATCGCAGCGCTTGCCGCGCAAGATGCTTCGCGAGATCGCCGGCAAGCCGCTGCTTGCGTGGACATACGAGGCGGCGGCGGCCTGCCCTCAGCTCGATGAGGTCGTCATTGCCGTCGACTCAGACGAGGTGGCCGCGCTCTGTGAAGAGAACCACTGGCCCTACCGTATGACCGCGCCCACGCTGCCCAGTGGCACGGACCGCCTCCATGCCGTCGCACAAGTTGTGCCGGCCGATCTCTACGTGAACATCCAAGGCGACGAACCCCTTATCACCCCAGGCCATCTCGATGCCCTGCTCGCACCATTCTGCAACCCCTCGATAGACGTTTCAACGCTGAAGGTCGCTTGCGACCAGGTCGAGATCGCCAACCCGCATATCGTCAAGGTAGTGACGGCCCTGGACGGCCGCGCCCTCTACTTCTCCCGTGCCGCGATTCCCTTTGATCGCGACCGCGCCGGATCCATTCCCTACTGGAGGCACGTCGGTCTGTATGCCTATCGCCGCGAGGCCCTCAACCATTTTGCTGCCCTCCAGCCGAGTCCCCTGGAGCAAATAGAAAAACTTGAGCAACTACGGCTGCTCGAAAACGGGATTTCTCTTCACGTGAGCGAGATTACAGAAGCCACCACAGGCGTCGACACCGAGGAGGATCTGCGGCATGTGGAGGCGATTCTGCGCAGTCGCAACCCGTCCTTGTGACCACCTCTTATTCCCGCTCCCGGTTTGAGCGAGCGCCAGCTCGAACCGCGCCGGTTCGCTATGAAGCAAAACTCAGTTGCAACCGCTGTCCCATCGCCGTTGCGTGCACATCCTGAAGCGAGCGCACGACCCGCCGCGCCCCGGCCGCAAGCAGCTCCTCCCTGGGGTGCGTTCCCTCCACGCCGAGCACTATGCATCCAGCCGCCACACCGGAACGGACGCCGCTTGGCGCGTCTTCCACGACGAGACAATCTTCAGGCAGAGCACGGATCAACTCCGCGCCTCGGCGGTATGGTTCTGGGTCGGGCTTCCCGCGCTCCACCATGTCGGCGCTGATCAGCATCGGCGGCACGGGCAGCCCGGCTGCCGCGAGCCTGCCCACAAGAAGGCGCCTGGTGGCCGACGTAACGATGGCCCATGACGTTGGCGGAAGAGCCTGCAAAAGCTCACGCGCGCCGGGCAGCACCTTCAGGTCCGCTACGTCTTCAAGCTCCATGTCCTCAATCCGTCGTAAGCCCTCGACCGTGTCGATGCCCGGAACCAAACGCCGCATAATCTCGACCGCGCGCACACCGTGCGGCACCTCGTAGCTGTCCGCGTCGGGCACGCCGTAGTGGGCCGCCCATCGCCGCCAACAGCGGGTCACGCTGCCGATCGAACTGACCAGCACGCCGTCCATATCGAACAGGATTCCCTGCACGTCGATCCCTTGCACCTCGTCTACCGACACACGCCCTCAACCTTCTTCGCCGGCCAACACAAAACTCCGCGCAGCCTCAAGTATGTCCGTTACACTTTCCACGCTACAGCTTTCGCAGTACACCCGCAGCAACGGTTCGGTGCCGCTTGCCCGCAACAGCAACCAGGTCTCCGCTGCGTTGGGCTTCTCTGTACATATCGGCTCTTCCAGGAAAAACTTTACCCCGTCGAGCGATTCTGTCCGCAGGATCTTTCGCCCTGCAAACTCCCTGAGTCCGCTGCCCACGCGTAGGAGAGCCGACTGCTTCTGTGCCTCCGTGATGTGCATGTCGATGCGGCCATACTGGTGTTCCCCATACTCGGCTTGAAGCGCGGCCACAAGCTGCCCCAGGGTCTTGCCCTCATCGGCCATCACCTGCGCCAGCAGCAGGCTGTTCAGCAGCCCATCCCGCTCCGGCAAATGGCGGCTTAGCCCCACGCCGCCCGACTCCTCGCCGCCGATCAGGATGTCTTCTTCCAGCATGAGGTCGCATACATACTTGAAACCGATGCCGTGCTCATGCAGCCGGCGTCCGTGCCGAGCCGCGATGCGGTCCAGCATCTTGGTGGTGTTGAACGCGCGAGTCACGTCGCCCGGCCAACCTTTGCGGGTCAACAGCCATTGCAGCAGGATCGCGAAGATTTTGTGCGCATCCACCACGTTGCCGTGCTCGTCCACGGCCCCGATCCGGTCCGCATCCCCATCCGTCACCAGCCCCGCGTCGCAATGCTCTTCGACAACCCGGCGTTGCGTGAGCGCGATGTGTGGCAGAATGGGCTCCGGGTTGATGCCCGGAAACGCCGGATTCACCTCACTCCGGATCGCCACATAGGGAATGGCTGCGCGTTCAAAGATGCCGGCAATATACCCCTGCCCCGCCCCGTACATAGGATCGAGAAGAAACCTGAAGCCAGACGCTTTGATTTTTTCGAGATCGACAAACCCCTCGATAGCTTCGAGGTACGGCGGCGTAAAGTCAACCTCTTCGATGTGGGCCAGCACGGCTGCCTTCGGCAAAGATCTGCCCAGCTCTTCTTCGATCTTTGCGATAATCGCCGGTCTGCCCGACCCACCATATCCGGCCTTGTATTTAACCCCGTTCCACTCCGCGGGGTTGTGGCTGGAGGTGATCATGACCCCGCCCACCGCGCCGCGGTGCCGGACGGCAAAGGAGAGCTCCGGCGTGGGTGTCACCTTGTTGGCCAAAGCCACAGCTACCCCAGCTTCGGCCATCACCGCCGCGACCACACGAGCGAAGCTTCGCGAACCGAAGCGGGTGTCGTAGCCGATGCACACGCCTCGTTCGGGGTTTTCCTGCGTCAGCACATACCGTGCAATGGCCCGCGCGGCCACACGTACGTTGTCGTACGTAAAATCATCGGCGATGATGCCGCGCCAACCGTCCGTTCCAAACTTCACAACCATTGGCGGCTCGCTTCCCTGCGCTGCTTGGCTATCAATCACGTCAGATCTTCCCGTCCGGCCTTGCGCAGCTCCGCTACGACTCGCCCCACATCCTGTGATCCTTCGCGCGTGGTGACCAGCAGCGCGTCTTCTGTCTCCACGATAACCAGATCTTTAACGCCCACCAGTGCCACCGCCTTCTTGGGCGCATACACGTAGCATCCGCTGGAGCCGATCTCCACCCCCTGCGGCGCCTCGATCACATTCACACTGCCGGGCTCGTTTACGTCCGCCATGTGCTCGTACAGCGCAGCCCAGGACCCAAGGTCGTTCCAGGCAAAGTCCGCCGGCAGGCAGTACAACTGCGACTGTGCTTCGCCCTTGGCCGAACGCGGCTCCAGTACCGCGTAGTCGATCGAGATCGATTCGCACTGCGGGTAGAGCTCGGCGAAGCGTTGCTCAAAGCTCGGCGTTCCCCAGGCCTCCGCGATGCTTGCCAGCAGCGCGGCCATGTCCGGTTTGTGCTCGCGGACCGCGCTCGCCAGCGTTCCGGCACTCCAAAGAAAAATTCCGCTATTCCACGCGTAGTTCCCCGAACGCACAAAAGCCCGTGCTCGCTGGCTGTCAGGCTTCTCCGTAAATCGGCGCACCCGCCGCACGGAGATGCACTCCTGCCCGACGCGCACCGGCACCGAAGCCGCACCCAGCTCGATGTAGCCGTAGCCGGTCTCCGGGCGCGTGGGTGGGACGCCGAGCACAACCATCTTTGGCCCGCTTGCCGCCAGTTGCGCCCCGGCTTCCAGCACCAGGCGGAAACGGGCCGCGTCACCGATGGTATGGTCCGACGGAAACACGCCCAGGATCGTCTCCGGCGCACGGCGCTCCAGCAGAAAGGCCACCAGCGCACACGCGGGCGCAGTGTTGCGCGCCTCGGGTTCCAACAGAAGACGATCCGCACGCACAGACGGCAGCTGTTCGGCGATGATGCTTTCCAGCAGACGATTGGTGATGACCCAGACATCTTCGGGGCGCACACGTTCGCCAAAACGCGCTACTGTTCCCTGGATCATCGTGCCTTGTCCATCCAGCTGCAGCACCTGCTTGGCCCGCGCACGCCGGCTCCGCGGCCAAAAACGCGTCCCACTGCCGCCCGCAAGCACGATCGCCGCAAAGGGCGGTTTGGTTTGGGTCAAGTCCCCTGACATGGCTCTATCCTAGCCTGCTATGGGAGGAAAACAAGGGCACCTTAGTAATCACGATCCCGAAACTGTCCCAACTTGAAGCAGCGACTGCCCCGATCTAGCGCAGATTGCCGAGATACATGCGCAAACGCTCCACGCCTTTGTCGATCACGTCTCCGCTCACCGCGTAGGACAAGCGCAGATGCGCCGCTGTCCCAAACGCCTCGCCCGGCACCGTGACCACGTGCGCTTCCGAGAGCAGTTTGGACGCCAGCGCCGACGCGGTTTCGATGCCACGCTTGCCCAGAAACGCGCTCACATTGGGGTACACGTAAAACGCGCCTTGCGGCACCGTGCACGTTAACCCGGGGATCGTCTTGAAGCCTTCGAGCACACGGTCGCGCAGGCGAACATAGTCCTCGCGCATGGTGCGCACACAATCCTGCGACGCCGTCAGTGCGGCGATCGAGGCCTGCTGCACCATGCTCGCCGTGTTGGAGGTCGATTGCGATTGCAACTTGCTCATCGCGGCGATGATCGCCTTTGGTCCCAGCGCAAAGCCTGCGCGCCAACCCGTCATCGCATAGGTCTTGGACAGCGACCCAAGAAGCACCATGTGCTCTTTGCACTCGCTCAAAGCCCCCGCGGAGAACGGCTCGCCCTGAAACGTCAGGTACACGTAACACTCATCCAGCAGCACAAAGATGCCGCGTCCATGCGCCAGGCGCACAATGGCCTCCACGTCCTCGCGCGGCAACACCGCGCCGGACGGGTTCGACGGCGTGTTCAGGATGATGGCCTTGGTGCGGTCCGTGATTGCGCGCTCGATTGCCTCCGCCGTCAGACGAAAGTCGTCCGCCTCTTGGGTCTCCACAAAGACGGGCACCCCGCCCGCATACTGCACGATGTCCTTATAGCTGACCCAGTACGGCACGGGCACGATGACCTCGTCGCCATGATCGATCAACACTTCCACGGCGTTGAAGATGGCGAGCTTGCCGCCGGTGGTGAACACACACTCGTCGGCCGCATAGTCGGAACCGAAGTCCTCGCGGTGCCTGTCCACGATCGCTTGCCGCACCTGCGGCACGCCGGCCACCGCCGTGTAGCGCGTGAAGTTGTTTTCGATCGCGCGGATGGCCGCGTCCTTGATGTGCTGCGGCGTGGGGAAGTGCGGCTCGCCTGCGCCAAAGTCGGCCAAATCAATCCCCGCAGCCTTCATCTTCAGAGCTTCAGCCGTGATGGCCATCGTGGCCGAGACTTCGATGCGGTTGATGCGGTCACTCAAGACTTTGGCGGCTAGGGCTGTACTCATACCCAACAGTCTAAAGGCAAGTGCCGCCCGAGACTCACTCCGCCGCCGCTACCGGATTGTCCAGGCCCTCAATCTGCCGGGCTTGTGCCTTCTGAATAAGCCGCTCGTTCACCTGCGGCGGCACCAGCGCGCTCACATCCCCACCCAGCTTCGCCACACCCTTCACCAGACGCGAGCTCACAAACGTGTACGCCTCGGCAGGAATCAAAAACAGCGTCTCAATATCTGGGGCGAGCTTGCGATTCATTAGCGCCATCTGCAGCTCATACTCGTAATCCGACACGGCGCGAATGCCGCGCAATACGGCCCCCGCTCCTCGCGACCGCGCAAACTCCACCAGCAGCCCATCGAATATGGCGACGCTTACGTTGGGCCACGCCGTGGTCGCCTCGCAAAGCATGGCCTCACGCTCCTCTGCACTGAACAGCGCGCCCGCCTTGGTGGAGGTCCGAAGCACCGCGATGACCAAGACATCGGCGATTTTGGCACCGCGCGCAATCAGGTCCAGGTGCCCGTTGGTCAGCGGGTCAAACGTGCCGGGATAGATGACCGTCAACTCAGCCATGCGTGCTTAAGCATACCGCGCACGAAAGCATGTCTGCGCCGCCCAACGCAACAACGCTTTTACTAGGACCGACAGATGCTGCGCCTCTTACTACGGTAGCTGTCTTCAGCTTCATCCCATACACAAGTCTATGCTGGTGTCCAGAGTATCCCCACATGACACAGCCGGCGTTGGACGCCAGAAACTTCATTTTGTCGCCATATAAGACCTGTCCAAAGTGCGGGCACGAAACCTTCGGCGTTCTCACAATCAGCGGCAACAGCTACTCAAGACGGTGCCGGGACTGCTTGCATACAGTTAATCATTTCGCGCTGCCAAAACTGCGCAAGAAGATCATCTATTTAGATCAGTACGTCGTCAGCAACCTGATGAAACTGGAAAACCCGGAACTTGACCGTAAAGGCGTCCTGAAGACGAATCCATTTTGGCAGGAACTTCGTGACCTGCTGATGCAGCTGCGACGGCTTCAACTAATTGTTTGCCCCGACTCGGCGTCGCACGTTTCCGAGTCAGGCATATCCCCGTTCAATGCCGAGCTTAAGAAGACATATGAGAATCTGTCGAACGGCATCACGTTCAAGTCGTTTGAATCGATCTGCTCGGACCAGATTGGGGAACTCGCCTTGGCTTGGTCAGAAGGGCGACAACCGGTGTTCGACTTCGACGCCCAGGATGTCCTTTCCCGGGACCCGAACGAATGGAGCAAGCGCTATTACTTTACCTTCCAAGACAACCCATTCATCATCCCGGATGAAATCAAGGCGGCACGGGCCTACATGCATGCTCATGTCGCTCATCTGTTTCAGGACGTATGGAGTAAGGAAACCCGCACGTTCCAGTATTGGTACGACCTGGAGCGGATGGGCTATCAGGGACATCTCGGCGCGGCGATCATGAAAAGCAGACGCGAACGACTGGAAGCCCTATTTGGCTATCGACCCGGTGTCCAGCCGTCTTTAGAAGACTTAGGGAGAGTGCTTCCGTCCCCGGCAGAGGCTCTCACTGCAGTTTTAAAGCACATCATGCGCTTCCCAAGAGGCGGTGGCGAACGGATGCCTGAACAGATCGACGCGCTCGAAAAGAGCTTCGGGCAGGCCAACCGGATCGCGGACGCGCCATTCGTAAAGCTCCAAGCAATGCTGTATGCAGCAATAGCGATGAACGCTGCTACCGGTCAGAAAGAGCCACCTGATGAGGGGATGACCACAGACATTGAGACGGTAGCTCATCTGCTGCCATACTGCGATGCAATGCTTATGGACAATTACTGCCGAGCGCTCTTGTTGAAGATACCGAAAACTCTGCGACCTCCAGAGGTGGAGCGGGTCTACTCCCTGAATAGCCAAACGGAGTTTCTGACGTATCTGCGTTCAATCCGGGACAGCATCACACCCGAACATACCGCGGCTCTCAGGGACGTGTATGGCGAAGGATAGGCCTAAGTTATTCCTACTCTCCTGACGGTTGTCGCGAGAATACCCTGAGTCTGGCAAGCGGCTGGCGCTAAGGACCGATTAAACGAGACGAGTTGCAGCTTAGTCGTGCGCGAGGCGCTCCCGTCCACTTGCCGCAACATGTCAGGCATGAAGGCGGAGGCAACCACCCTCACCCTTCCCGCGGCAGGTAATACTCCGTCACATACGCCCGCACGCCGTCCTCCATGGAGGTAAACGGCGTCCCATACCCCGCGGCGCGCAGCTTCTCGACCTTGCTCTCGGTGAAGTACTGATACTTGCCCTTCAGCGCTTCGGGCATTTCGATGAACTCTATGTTGACGGGCTTGCCCATTGCCTCAAACACCGGCGTCACCAGATCGACCCACGTGCGCGCCTGGCCTGTTCCGCAGTTCAGCAGACCGCCGGGAGCTTCGGGCTCCTGCAACGCGAAATGGAGGGTCACGTCGACGGCGTCCTTGACGTAGATGAAGTCGCGCATCTGCTCGCCGTCTTTGTATTCAGGCCGGTAGCTCTTGAAGAGCTGCACCTTGCCTGTATCGCGGATCTGCCCGTAGCACTTCGAGACGACGCTGCGCATGTCGCCCTTGTGGTCCTCAAAGGGGCCGTACACGTTGAAGTATTTCAGGCCGACGATGTTGCCGCCCTCGCCCTTGTCGAAGAGCCCGTGCTTGAGCGCCCACAAGTCGAACATGTGCTTGGAGTAGCCGTACATATTCAGCGGCTGGAGCGTCGGTGTGGCGGCGTCGTTGTCGTCGTAGCCGTGGGCGCCGTCGCCGTAGGTGGCCGCGCTGGATGCGTACACGAAGCGCACCCCGTTCGCGAGCGCCCAGTTGCACAGCACGCGGGTGTACTGGTAGTTGTTGCGCACTAGGTAGTCTGCGTCGCGCTCCGTGGTCGCGCTACACGCGCCCAGGTGGATGCACGCGGTAGCTTCCGCGAAGGCACCATCCTCGAGCAGCCCCAGGAACTCTTCCGGCGACACAAGGTCCTCATAGCGCAGACCGACAAGATTTTTCCACTTCTCGTCTTTGCCCAGCTCGTCGACAAGGATCAGCTCGTCCACGCCACGCCGGTTCAACTCCGCCACCACGTTGCGCCCGATAAATCCCGCCGCACCCGTCACGATCAACGGCCTCGCCATGCACTCTCCCTTTGTCTCTTCGCGCTCAATCCCATGCTACATCTGCGCGGAGCGCCGAGGCCGATTCGCGCTCACCTATCAGGGCCATCCTTAGCCGGAAGCCGCATCGATCCACATCCGCAATCCGAACTCAAAGCTGCTGAGCGGTTTGCGTTCGCCAAAGACCTTGGCCGCCTCCAGTGCGGTCATTCCGTGCAGAAACGCCCACAGCGCCACACCCGCCTCCGGCGCTCGCTGCTCCCCGTAGAGGCGGCTTACGTGCCCCAGCACAAACCGCCACGACTCCACGTGGACGCCCTCCCCTTCCGTCTCCGCGGCAGAGGGCATCAGCGTAAGGGCGAACACCTGGGGCTGCTCGCGCGCAAACCGCACGTATGCCCGCGCGATGCTGCGGATCGCCGCCTCCGGCTCCTTCTTCCCAGCCGCTTTCTGTAGCACGGCAAGCAGAAGGCGGCGACTCTCTTCTGCCAACGCCGCCTCCAGCGCCGCCAGATTTGCGAAATAGCGGTATAGTGCCGTCGGTGCCAGACCCAACGCACCGGCCACACTGCGGATTGCCAGCTTCTCCACGCCCTCGCGCGCTACCTGCTCCATCGCCGTGGCGAGAATGCGTTCTCGGTCCGTTTTGGAAGGGTAAGGCATACAGGAACACTGTACACCTTGACCTTGCTTCCCAGTTCGCGTACGGTGTACATCATTAAGACGTACCCCGTACATCTTCAGCAAGGGGATCAAAAATGGCAAAGGCAGTCGTCGTCACCGGAGTCTCAACAGGCATTGGCTGGGGCATCGCAGGCGTGCTCCTCAAGCAAGGTTTCAACGTCTTCGGCACCGTGCGCAAGCAGGCCGACGCGGACCGTTTGCAGACCGAGTTCGGCTCCGCGTTCACCCCGTTGCTGATGGACGTCAGCGACGAGGCGGACGTGACGCGCGCCGCGCAGCAGGTGCGTGCAGCGCTCGGCAACGCAAACCTTGCCGCCCTGGTCAACAACGCCGGCATCTCCGTCGTGGGCCCGCTGTTGCACATGCCGCTCGACGAGTTTCGCCACCAGGTCGAGATCAATCTCGTGTCGCCCTTGCGCGTCACGCAGGCCTTCGCGCCTCTGCTAGGCACGGATCGGACGCGTGAGGGAGCGCCCGGCCGCATCGTCAACATCAGCTCCGTCGGCGGGCGGCTGGGCGCGCCGTTTCTGGGCGCGTATGCGGCTTCCAAACACGGCCTGGAAGGCATGTCCGAGTCGCTTCGCCGGGAACTGATGCTTTACGGCATCGACGTTATCCTGATCGAGCCCGGCTACGTGAACACCCCAATCCTGGACAAGGCGGAAGCCGAGGATTACGCCCAGTATCGCGACACGGACTTCGGCACCAGCCTCGATCGCTTTCGGAAGGCCTTCGTCGCCGAGGGTCGAAAAGGCCTGCCGCCTGAGCGCATCGGTGAAGCCGTGTACACGGCATTGACCGCTCGCAAGCCCAAGGTGGTGTACCCCGTCTTGCGCGGCAAGTTCAAGAACTGGACCGTTCCCATGCACCTACCCAAGCGAGTTCTGGATAGCCTGATTGCCAAACAGCTCGGGCTGCTTCCGCAACGCTGAGAGATCAGCGGCGACGGCCGTGCGCTGTGTCCTCGCTCACGCCTGCGGCTTGGGCAAGAACAACGCAAACGCCTGGGCCGCGTTCGCCCAATTCGCCAGTAGCCCGGCCGTCAGCTCACTGCCGGTCAGCCGGACGTGTTCTTCCAGCAGCGCGCGCAGGCCGTCTTGCTCCTCGGCCGAACACAGCGCAAACGGCCGGCCGTCAAGAAATTCCGCATGGAAGCGCTGCTGCCCCAGCACGTCGCCGTCCTCGTCCAGGACCCACGCCGTGCCACCGGTCATGCCCGCGCCGAAGTTGACGCCGATGCCGCCCAGGATCACCGCCGTGCCGCCGGTCATGTACTCGCAGCCGTGGTCGCCGATGCCCTCCACGACGGTGACCGCGCCCGAGTTGCGCACCGCGAACCGCTCGCCCGCTCGGCCTGCGGCAAACAGGCTGCCGGAGGTCGCGCCATACAGCGCCACGTTGCCCAGAATGACGTGATCGTGACTCCGGTGCGCTGCCCGGCCCACCGGCTGCAGAACGATCCTGCCGCCACTCAAGCCTTTGCCCACAAAGTCGTTCGCCTGCCCTTGCAGCGTGAGCGTGACGCCCTCGCCAAGAAACGCGCCGAACGACTGCCCGGCTACGCCGTCGAGCGCGAAGGTCACGTCCACCTGCGACACCTCGCCCTTGACCCGCGCCACGGCCAGCGCTCCGGACAACTCCGCCCCTACCGCGCGATGGGCGTTGGAGATGGTCGACTGCACCCGGTACGGCTCGCCGGCGCGCGCCGCCGCCAGCGCGTCGGTGGTCCAGGGCGCATCCAGACGCTCGTCCTCGCCGGGCCGGTCGTTGCGTCCGCCCATCCAGTGCCTGGCGCCCTCGCCTACGTCGGCAAGCATGGGCGATAAGTTGAGACCGCCGTCGAAGCGCACCTGCTCGAGCAGATCCACGCGCCCGATTGCCGCTTCGAGCGACGGCAGGCCGAACTTCGCAAGCAGCCGTTGCAGGTCGCCGCTGAGCTCCCGGAAGAAGGTGACGATGTGCTCCGGCTTGCCGCGAAAGCGCGCCCGCAGCTCCGGTCGCTGCGTCGCGATGCCGGTGGGACAGGTGTTCAGATGGCACTGCCGCGCCATGTCGCAGCCGATGGCCACCAGCACCGCCGTGCCGAAGGCGAACTCGTCGGCCCCCAACAGGGCCGCCACCAGCACGTCGCGCGCCGTAGCCAGGCCGCCGTCGGCCCGCAGCCGCACGCGGTCGCGCATGTGGTTGGCGCGCAACGCCTGCTGTGCCTCCGCCAGGCCAAGCTCCCATGGCGAGCCCGCATACTTGATGCTCGACAGCGCCGCCGCGCCCGTGCCGCCGGTGTTGCCCGCGATCACCACATAGTCCGCATACGCTTTGGCCACGCCGGCCGCCACGGTTCCGACGCCGAAGCTGGAGACCAGCTTGACGCCCACCGCGGCGCGCGGGTTCACGCGCTTCAGGTCATAGATCAGCTGCGCCAGGTCCTCGATCGAGTAGATATCGTGGTGTGGCGGCGGGCTGATCAACGACACGCCCGGCTGCGCGTGCCGCAGCCGCGCGATGAGCCCCGACACCTTGTGCCCCGGTAGCTGCCCGCCCTCGCCAGGCTTCGCGCCCTGCGCGACTTTGATCTCGATCTCTTCGGCATGCGCCAGGTACTCCGCCGTGACGCCGAAGCGGCCGGAGGCCACCTGCTTGATCTTGTTGTTCAAATTCACATGGACCGCCGGCGCCGTCAGAACCGCCGTTCGGCCCCCACTTGCGTTGGCTTCCACCTCGCTATCACCAAGCTGCTGCGCACCAAGGCCACCGGCTCCCTCCGGAGCGTCCGGCAGCCCGGACACCGCACTCTGGGAGCGGTAGACGGCCGGGTCTTCCCCGCCCTCGCCGGTGTTGGACCGGCCGCCGATCATGTTCATCGCTGCGGTTACGGTGGAGTGCGCTTCCGGGCTTAGCGAACCGAGGCTCATGGCGCTGGAACAGAAGCGATGGCACAACAGTTCCGCCGGCTCTACCTCGTCCAGCGCCAACTCCGCCCCGGCAGGCCGAATCTCCAGCAGGTCTCGCACCCGCACGGCCTCATGCACATCCACGCCCTGCGAGTAAATGGCGAACTGCGCGGTGATGTCAGCGGTCGCGGGGACGTTTCTGGCGCTTCCCACGACGGTCTGCAACGCCTTGACCGTGGGCGGCTGCCATAGGTGCGGCTCGGCCCCATCCGCCTTGCGAAACCGGACCCAGCCAAAGTCCGGCAGGTCCGCGGTCGTGGCCCCCGGCGCGCCCCAGCTCTCGCGCAACCGCCGCTCGATCTCCGCGAATCCGATGCCGGACAACGGTGCCGGCGTCCCGGCGAAGCACTTTGTCACCACTGATTCGTGCAGCCCCAGAATGTCGAACAGGTGCGCGCTGCGGTAGCTGTCCACCACCGAGATGCCCATCTTGGACATCACCTTCGCCAACCCGGCCTCAAGCGCCTTCAGCATCATGTGTTCTCCGTCGGTGCCTTCCGGCTGGAGGCTGACCGCTGTCTCCAGCGCCAGCCACGGGCACACCGCCCCGGCGCCATACCCGATCAGCACGGCCGCGTGATGGAGGTCGCGGCAATCGCCCGCCTCCACCATCAGCCCGCACCCAATCCGCAGACCGGCCTCGGTGAGCGCCTGGTTGACCGCGCCGACGGCCATGGCCATAGGGATGGGCAGACGCGCCCCCGAGGCGCCGCGGTCGGTCATGAGCAGCAACCGCGTTCCGCCGCGCACCTCGGCGACGGCAGCCGCGCACACGGCGTCCAGGCCCGCATCCAACGTCTCGTCCGCCCCGAACAGGCACGGCAGCTCCTGCATGGGGAGTTCCGCTGCGTGCGGGTAGGCTCCGGCCCGCAGCGCCCGTACCTGCCCCAACGACAAAAACACCGAACGCAACGAGATGCCCGGCAAGGGCGCATGCGTGTCCAACAGGTGCGGCCACGGGCCCAGGCGCGTGTGCAGCGAAAACACCACGGCCTCGCGCAACGGATCGATGGCCGGGTTGGTCACCTGCGCAAACCGCTGCCGAAAGAAGTGGTACAGCGGCCGCGGCGACCGCGCCAGCATCGCCAATGGCGTGTCGTCGCCCATGGACCACACCGCATCCTTGCCGCTGGTCGCCATCGGCTTCAGGATCATGTTGAGGTCTTCTTTGGTGTAGCCGAAACCGCGCTGCTGCTCGGCTAGCGCCGCATTGTCCGCAACTTCGCTCGCAGCCTCGCCAGCTTCCAGCGGCACCAGCGGCTGGTCTTCCAGCAGCGTCGCATAGGTCGCCCCGGCGTCGAACAGGTCCAGCAGCTCCTCGTTGTGAAACAGCCGGCCCTGCTCGATGTCGACCACCAACATCTGCCCCGGCCCCAGCCGTCCGCTCTCGACGACGCGCTCCGGGTCGAGGTCGACCAGCCCCGCCTCCGACCCGGCCACCACCAACCCATCGTCCGTTACGGCGTAGCGCGACGGGCGGAGGCCGTTACGGTCCAGGGCCGCACCCACGATCAACCCATCGGCAAAGGCCAGCGCCGCCGGTCCATCCCACGGCTGCGCCACATCGGCGTGGTACCGCAGAAAGGGCGACAACCGATTCACAAAGGCCGGCGGCAGCAGCATCCGGACCGACTCGGCCAGCGTGCGCCCGTAGTGACTCAGCAGCTCCGCCGTCTCGTCCAGGCTGGTTGAGTCCGTTCCGTCCTTGGTCAGCACCGGCTTGGCCTCGTCGGGCAGTGAGGCATCCGCCGCCTCCATGCGCACCCGATTGCCCCAGACGGTGTTGATCTCGCCGTTGTGCGCCAACCGCCGCCCCGGCTGCGCACGGTGCCACGCCGGCAGCGTGTTGGTCGCATAGCGCTGATGAAAGACCGCAAAGGGCGTCAGGTACTCCGGGCGCTGCAGGTCCGGGTAAAACTCAGGCAAAAGCCGCCCCAAACACATGGCCTTGTAGACCAACGTCCGCGCCGACAACGAACACACATACCCGTTCGCCTCGCCCGCGACCACGGCGCGCTCAAACCCCTTGCGCGCCAGGTACAGACGTTTCTCGAAGTCTTCGGCGTTCGGGCCCGCGCTCACCAGCACCTGCCGGATCGCCGGCATCGTCGAACGAGCAATCTCGCCCAGGACCGCCACGTTTAGTGGCACCTCGCGCCAGCCCAGCACGCGACAGCCCTGTGCCTGGAGGCAAGTCTCCAGCACGTCCCACACCCCGGCTTCGCCCTCGGGCGCAAACACCATGCCCACGCCGAGCGGCTCCCCCTCGCCCAGACGGATGCCGGTCGACGCCAACAGAAACTCCCGCGGCACCCCCGTCATCACGCCGACGCCGTCACTCGAGGCGCCATCGGCCGCCACAGCCCCACGATGGGCCAGCCGCGCCAGCGCCGTCAGCGCATAGCCAAGGATGGGCCCATGGCCGTTGGTCTTCGTCGCCGCCACAAAACCCACACCGCAGGAGTCAAACTCAAACCGCGGATCCAGCAACGACGCAGGCGCCGCCTCAGCAACAACGGGCACAAACGGGTGCACCTTACCCTTTCGGGCTCTTGAGGAAATGTGGTCCATGGCTCAATATACTTCGCTTTTCTGTCAAGCAAAAGCGTTTCGTTCTTCGTCGTTCATGGCATGCACGCCTTGGGTCTTCGGGCTTCCGAAACGTGGGTTCCAACGGCAAATGCGTCCCCGGGCCAACGTCCCCCCGGTTATCTGCCAAGCGCTACGAGAAGCGCGCCTGTACTTACTGACACCTCGGACTTCAGGTCTGCCGCGACCTACAGTTGACATCTCAACTATGTATATTTATACATATTGTGTGGATGTTTATGCAATACCAGGGACCCAGCAGGTCAAGGCACAGCGGCACAGCGCCATCCGGGAGCTCCTGGTGACCACCTCGGTCGTGAATCAGGACGACCTGCGCCGCAAGCTCGCCGGCCGCGGCATCCACGCGACCCAAGCCACGCTTTCGCGCGACATCCGCGAGCTCAAACTCCTCAAGGGCCCGACCGGCTACGCCCTCCCCGACCACGACACGGACAACAACGACTTCGACGACGCCCTACCTGCGGTCGCGGATCTGCTCGGCACCTTCGGCCTGGAGGTGCGCCAAGCGCAGAATCTGCTCGTCCTGCTCACCGCCAAGGGCGCCGCCGGCCCCGTCGCCGCCGGCATCGATGACGAGGAGTGGCCTGAAAGCCTTGGCACCATAGCTGGCGATAACACCGTGCTGATCATCTGTCCCGACTCGGCCGCCGCCAACGCCCTCCGCCGTCGCCTGGAGCCCCTCCTTGCCTAGCTCCTTTCCCAACCCGGCCAAGAGCCCCGCGCTGCCGAAAACCTTGCGTACGGCCGTCGTCGGCGTCAGCGGCTACTCCGGCGCGGAGCTCGCGCGTATCCTCCTCCGGCATCCTCGCTTCGCTGTAACGCCGCCCGTGTTTCTGGGGCGTTTGGACGGCGACGGCCCCGCGCCTCGCCTGACGGACCTCCACCCTCAGCTGTCGGGCCTCCGTCACGCCGACGAGGCCCGCGTCGAGCCCTGGAGCTGGCGCGACCTGGAGCGCGAACGGATCGAGCTCCTTATTCTCGCCACCCCGCACGAGCAATCCCGAACCCTGGTCCCCGAGGCGCTGGCCCGCGGTCTTCGCGTTGTCGACCTTTCCGGTGCGTGGCGGCTGCAGCAGGAGGCCAACCGCGCCGTTTACCGCTTCGACACACCCGCCGCGGCCATCGCCGAGGCGACGCAACACGAGGCCGTCTACGGCTCCCCCGAGCTCAACGGCGCGGCCATCGCCCGCGCCAAACTCGTGGCCAACCCCGGTTGCTACGCCACCAGCGTCCTCCTCGCGCTCGCGCCCATCCTCCGCGCGCACCTTGCCGACCTCGACTGCGGCATCATCGCCGACAGCAAGTCCGGCGTCTCCGGCGCAGGCAAAACGCCCACCTCCACGACGCACTTCATGCATGCGGCCGACAACCTTTCCGCCTACGCCGTCTTCGGTCACCGGCATACTGGCGAACTGGTCGAACAACTTCACCTCACCCCCGATCAGATCCAGTTCACCCCCCATCTGCTCCCCATCCCGCGCGGCATCCTATCCACCGTGTACGTGCGCCTAAGCCAGCCCGCCACGCCGGACCATGTCCAGGCCCTGTTCGATGAGTTCTACGCGGGCAGCCCCACCGTCCGCGTCCGCCCAACCCCCATGCTGCCGCAGATCAAGCACGTTGTCCGTACGCCGTTCTGCGACCTCGGTTTTCAACTCGCCCCTGACGGCAAACGCCTCGTCATCATCAGCTGCCTCGACAATTTATTGAAGGGCGCAGCCTCTCAAGCCGTCGAGAACATGAACCTCATGGCCGGCTGGCCGCAAGCCGAGGGCCTGTTATGAGCCACGGTTGTTTTCGCGTCCTTTGCGTTTTTCCTTCGCGCCCTTTGCGTGAGGCCTTTCGCCTCCTAGCCGCCACCTCCCCGGAGCCCTCCTTATGAAGTTCGTCGTAAAACTTGGCGGCGCCGCCCTTGAAGACCCCAAGCTCCTCGCCCAGTGCGCCCGCGCGATCACGGACCTCGCCGCGGACGGGCACCAGGTCGCCGTCGTGCACGGCGGCGGCGTCCAGCTCACCCGCGTTCTCGCCCAGATGGGCAAGCAAAGCGAGTTCGTCGCCGGCCTCCGCGTCACCGATGCCGAGACCCGGGACACCGCGCTCATGGTCCTGGGCGGCCGCGTGAACAAAAAGCTCGTGGCCGCGCTGCAGCACCTCAACCAGTCCGCCGTCGGCTTAACCGGCGGCGATGGCCACGTCTTCCGCGCCCGCAAAAAGCGCACCGACCCAAGCGTCGGCGACCTCGGGTTCGTCGGCGAGATCGCCGCGACCGACCCCAAGTGGCTCGACGCCATCTGGACCATGGACGCCGTGCCCGTCATCAGCTCCATTGCCCTCGGCATGGACGGCGAGTACTACAACATCAACGCCGACGAGATGGCCGCCGCCGCCGCCGTGGCTACGCACGCCGACACGCTTGTCTTCCTCACTGACGTCCCTGGCGTCAAGGGCGCTGACGGTCAGGTTCTGCGCTGGCTCTCGTTGCCCGCCATTCAGCAGCTCGAGCGCGACCAGGTCGTCACCGGCGGCATGCTTCCCAAGCTCAACGCCTGCCGCGAAGCACTGCAACACGGAGTGAAACGCGTGCGCATCCTCCCCGCCACCGCCGCCAACCTACTCCCCGACCTCCTCAGCAGCCGCGTCGACGAAGGCACGGAGGTCATGGTCGCATGAGCATCTTTGCTTCTCTGGTTGTCATTCCCGAAGGGAATCTGCGTTCTGCCCGGCCCGCCACAAACCCTTGTCATGCTGAGCGGAGCACGCCGCCCGTAGTTGAAGAAACTTTGTACTTCGCCCGGAGCGCCACAAATGCCTGAGCCCACCTCAACCCTCGCTCGGCTTCAAACCGCCGAAGCCAAACTGCTCCTGCCAACCTACGAGCGCAATCCCATCGTCTTCACCCGTGGTGAAGACGTACACCTCTACGACGAATCCGGCAACGAGTACCTAGACCTCCTCTCAGGCATCGGCGTCTGCGCCCTTGGCTACAATCACCCTGCGGTCACCGCGGCGATCACGCAACAGGCCCACACGCTTCTTCACACCTCCAATCTTTTTTTCCATCAACACACCGCCGATCTAGCTCTGCGGCTTACGGAGATCACCGGCCTCGACCGCGCCTTTCTTTGCAACTCCGGAACCGAGGCCTGGGAGGCCGCGCTGAAGCTCGCCCGCGCGCACGCCGCCCTGCTTGGTGCCGAGGGCAAGCCTCTCGGCACCAAGATCCTTTGCCTTGAACACAGCTTTCACGGCCGCACCATGGGCTCGGTCTCCACCACCCACAAGTCCGCCTACCGCGAGCCCTTCAACCCCCTTCTCCCGGGCGTAGAGTTCATCCCTTTCAGTAACATCGGCAAGTTGCGCGAAACCTTTAGCCGAAATCCACAAGATTTTTGCGCGATCGCCTTTGAGGTGCTGCAAGGCGAGGGCGGCATCAACCTCGTCTCCCCCGAGTTCCTCGCCGAAGCCCGCCGCCTCTGCGACCAAACCGGCGCGCTGCTCATCCTGGACGAGATCCAGTCCGGCATGGGCCGCACTGGCAACTGGATGGCCTACCAGCAGCTCGGGATCCAGCCCGACGTAACCACCCTCGCCAAGCCGCTCGCCAACGGCGTCCCCATCGGCGCCATGCTCTGCACTGAAGCCGCCGCCCGCGCCATCAAGCCCGGCATGCACGGCACCACCTTCGGCGGCAACCCGCTGGCCTGCGCTGCCGCCATCGCCGTCATCGACACGCTTCGCCGCGAAAACCTGCTCGCCCATGCGGCCGAGCTCGGCGCGTACTTCCACAGCCGGCTCCGCGCCCTGCAAGCCAACCATCCGGACCTGATCCACGACGTTCGCGGCCTGGGCCTCATGGTCGGCCTCGAGCTCACCTCCGCCGACCTCGCCAAGGCCGTCCTGTCCGGTATGCTGAAGCGTCGCATCCTCATCAACCGCACCCACGAAACCGTGCTTCGCTTCCTTCCACCCTTCCTGATCACCGCCGCGCACGTCGATCAGGCCGTGGCAGCCCTCGATGGTCTGCTCGCCGAGGCCGCGGAGCACCACCTGCCCCAACCCCCAGCCACCGGCGCCCCCGCGCCCGAAGAGACCGTCCATGGATAGCAAGACCCTGATCATGAACCCCCGCCCCAACGGCCACACCGGGCCCAAAGCCGCCTCGCTCGGCATCCAGTCCGACACCGCCTTCACCCAGGTCGCCAAAGGCCTGGTCGGCCGCGACCTCACTTCCATTGCGGACCTTTCGGTTAACGAGCTCGCCGCCGTGCTGGAGCTCGCGCACGCCGTGAAGTCCAACCCCGAAGACTTCCGCCACGCCCTCGACGCCAAGCAGATGGTGCTCATCTTCGAGAAGGCGTCGCTCCGCACCCGCCTCACCTTTCAGGCCGGCATGAACGAGGTCGGCGGCAACGGCATCTTTGTCGACCAAACCAAAGAGCCCCTCGGTGAACGCGAATCGATCCCCGACGTGGCGCGCAACCTCGAGCGCTGGATGCAGATCATCGTCCTCCGCACCTACGCGCACGAGACAATAACCGAGATGGCCGCCAACGCCAAAGTTCCCGTCATCAACGCGCTCTCGGACCTCGAACACCCCTGCCAGGCCATTGCCGATTTCATGACCCTCGAAGAGCGCTTCGGCTCGCTCGAAGGCCTGAAGTTCGCCTACGTCGGCGACGGCAACAACGTCTGCCACTCGCTCATGCTGGCCGGCGCGCTGCTGGGCGTACACGTCACCGTCGCCACGCCCAAGGGCTTCCAGCCCAAGCTCGACATCATCCACAAGGCCATCGAGATCGCCGAGTCCACCGGCGGCTCCCTCACCCTGACCCAGGACCCGCAGAAGGCCGCCGAAGAGGCCGATGCGATCTACACCGACGTCTGCACCAGCATGGGCCAGGAGCATGAAGCCGCCCGCCGCGCGCCCATTTTCAAGCCCTTCCAGGTCAACGAAGAGCTCATGTCCAAAGCCCAACCCTCAGCCGTGTTCATGCACTGCCTCCCCGCCCACCGCGGCGCCGAAGTCACCGACCAGATCCTCGACGGCCCCCAGTCCATTGTCTTCGACCAAGCCGAGAACCGCCTCCACGCGCAGAAAGCCATCACGCTCATGCTCCTCGGCGGCGCAAAACGCATCCCGAATAGCCGGAACAAGATCAATAGCCGCGGTCGCCGCTAAGACCCTGACCTGCAGCCACCGTCGTCCTTGTTGTCATTCCCGAAGGGAATCTGCGTTTTGTCCGGAGCGCCACTCATGTCCGTCATCTTGATCAAAGCGAAGTGCGGCGTAAAGACTTGCATCTCGCTTCGAGAAGCCAAGATTGCATGTTGAGTTCTGCCTTTCTGCTTATCCTCTCTGGCCTGCAAACAGCAGAAGCCGCACCGCCACGTGTAGCAAAGTGCAACTTCGCCAAAGTGGTGGGTCTAAGGGAAAACCAGAAGCTCGAGGTCCGTTCCACGTACATGCCATCGGGTCAAAGGCTTGATTCATTAGAAAGCGGCAAAGCAGTCTTTACTTGTGATGAGACCAGGTACTGGTATCACGTCTACTACAGCGCGCCGGGAAAGCCTTGTGTGGCAGCCGCTTCCACAGGGCTGCCCATCAACAATCTATCCGACTGTCGCTCCGGTTGGGTTCGGAAACGTTCGATCAACGTAATCTCCGGCTGAAGGTCGTAGGCCGCCCACATCCAACAATCCCACATGACTGAGCACTTACCACTAAGAACTGAGCACCAATGTCCACCATCCTCGAATCCCTCCCCCTCAACCAACGCGTAGGCATAGCCTTCTCCGGCGGCCTCGACACCTCCGCCGCCCTCCACTGGATGAAGCAAAAGGGCGCGATCCCCTACGCCTATACCGCCAACCTCGGCCAACCCGACGAGACCGATTACGAGGCCATCCCGCGCAAGGCCCTCGAGTACGGCGCCGCTCAGGCCCGCCTCATCGACGCGCGGCTGCCGCTCGTGCGCGAGGGGGTCGCCGCGCTGCAGTCCGGCGCGTTTCACATCTCCACGGCCGGCGTCACCTACTTCAACACCACGCCGCTCGGCCGCGCCGTTACCGGCACCATGCTGGTCACCGCCATGCGCGAGGACGACGTGAATATCTGGGGCGACGGCTCCACCTTCAAGGGCAACGACATCGAGCGCTTCTACCGCTACGGCCTCCTCGTCAACCCCTCGCTCAAGGTCTACAAGCCCTGGCTCGACCAGGCCTTCATCAGCGAGCTCGGCGGCCGCGCCGAGATGTCCGCCTTCCTTCGAGCGTCTGGCTTCGCTTACAAGATGTCGCAGGAGAAGGCTTACTCCACTGACTCCAACCTCCTCGGCGCCACGCACGAAGCCAAGGACCTCGAACACCTCTCGACCTCGATGAAGATCGTGGAACCCATCATGGGCACGGCGTTCTGGCGTGAGGACGTCGCCATCAAGCCCGAAGAAGTCACCGTCGGCTTCTCAGAGGGCATGCCGGTAGCCCTCAACGGGCAGGAGTTCCCCGACCTCGTCCAACTTATGCTCGAAGCCAACACCATCGGCGGTCGCCACGGTCTCGGCATGAGCGACCAGATCGAAAACCGCATCATCGAAGCCAAGTCTCGCGGCATCTACGAGGCTCCCGGCCTTGCGCTGCTCTTCATCGCCTACGAGCGCCTGCTCACCGGCATTCACAACGAGGACACCCTCGAGCAGTACCGCGACAACGGCCGCAAACTCGGCCGCCTGCTCTACCAGGGCCGCTGGTTCGACCCCCAGGCCATCATGCTCCGCGAGGCCGCCGGACGCTGGGTCGCCAAACCCGTCACCGGCTCCGTCACGCTCGAACTCCGTCGCGGCAACGACTATTCGATCCTCTCGACCGAAAGCCCCAATCTTACCTTCGCCCCCGAACGCCTCTCGATGGAAAAAACAGAATCCACCTTCAGCCCTCGAGACCGCATAGGCCAACTCACCATGCGCAACCTCGACATCACCGACACCCGCGCCAAACTCCAAACCTACGCCCAAACCGGGCTGCTTACCCTTAGTCACGGCACAGAAATGCCGCAGCTCAATGGCACCAAAGACTAATTCAGCGCGATCACATCCAACTCGACCGCGCTCTCCTTATAACCCGTCGTCCGTAGCGGAGCGCAGCGAAGTCGAAGGATTCCTTACTTTGCCCGGACCGCCACACCACTGCAGGCGTAAGCCACAAAGAAGGGGCACGGCTTCAGCCGTGCCGCAAACACAAGTTCAGCGCGGCTTTAGCCGCCGAGGTAAGCCTGGTGACCATCGACGACAAGCAACGGAGTAAAAGCGCGGAGCATGCTGCGCCTTTTACACCCGCTCCAGCCTGGATGAACTCGGGAGTGGCGCTCGACACGTTAAGCAGGCGCCCTATACACGGGCTCCGCCATCCCATAACGGCCGACACGACGGGTTGGTACATCTGGTGTGGCGATTTTTCCGCAGCTTCAGACTTTTTCAAGCCAGTGCACACGTCACACCTCGAACACATGCTGCCCGAAGTCTTAGAGTTTCTCGGCTTACCAGCGGGGTACCGCTTCCTACTCGCTCAGACTGTTCAAGATGTCTGGTTCGACGAGTCGCTGCTTGCAGTTTGAAAACTCCACGCACACAGATAGGAACCAAAAGCGCATGCCCAAAAATCAACCCAACAGGACAAGGTCAGGCTCCTTCCGCGAGTCTCTCAAACACATCTCAAAGCAATGTAAGCGAAACTTTGGGCTATGCTTCGCGCTTGCGCCACTACTGTACTGTGCGGTTGGCTGCTCCGGACCCAAAACTATCGTCCGTTACAACTCCCCCTATGACGGCGTGTACTACACCGTGGAGACCATGCATGGGAAAGGGGCAATAGACGACGACTTCTCTTCTGTCTACGCAAATCTCCAAATGGGGTCTAAGACCCAACGTGAAGAGATACTCAACGGTGAGTATCTGGAAGACACGAAAGTTAGTTGGACTTCTCCAGATGACGTCGTCCTCTGCATGGAGGGCGGATATACCGAGACTTTTCGCAACGTGACCCTACTCTCATCTGGCTCCGTGACTCGGAGCCTTCATAACCACCTTCGGGAAGACTGCAAAACGAGATGACTACGAATCAAGATCAACCCAACAAAATGTGGTCAGGCCGCTTCCGCGAGCCCCTTAACCGCACCTTCGAGCAGTGGCAGCGCAGCTTCCCTTTCGACTGGCGCCTGCTTCCCCACGAGGTCGCCGCCTCCAGGGCCCACGCTCGCGCCATCGCCGCCGCCAACATCCTCACCGATGATGAGCTGGAGCAAACCCTCGCCGGCCTCGACCGCGTCGCACAAAGAACCGAAAACTGGGCCCACCGCATCTCGGCCACCAGCGGCGCAGAAGGCCAGAACGGGATGACGCTCGACTACGAGACCAGCAACAAGCAGATCGGTGCTGCGCTGGTGGCGAGCGCCCCACAAGCCGAGGACATCCACCACTTCGTCGAGCTCGAACTCACCAAAAAGATCGGTACCCTCGCCCTCAAGCTGCACACGGGCCGCAGCCGCAACGAGCAGATCGCCACCAACATGCGCCTCTTCGTGCGCGATGCCATCGATCACTCGCTGCTCGGCATTCGCTCATGGCTCGCTGCTCTTTTCGACCTTGCCGAGGCCCACCCAAACACCCTCATGCCCGGCTACACGCACCTGCAGCGCGCCGAACCCGTCCTCCTCGCGCACTGGCTGCTCGCCTACGTCAGCATGCTGGAGCGCGACCTCAGCCGCTTCCAGGCCGCGCGCGAACGCCTCAACTTTTGCCCACTCGGCTCAGGCGCAATCGCCGGCGCCACGCTTGCCCTCAACCGCCAGATCGCCTCCGACGCCCTCGGCTTCACCGCGCCCACGGCCAACAGCATGGACGCCACCTCCGACCGCGACTTCCTCCTCGATTTCGCCCAGGCCGCCTCCACGCTCGGGCTCCACATCAGCCGCTTCGCCGAGGAACTCACCCTCTACGCCACCCAAGAGTTCAACTTCGTCGACCTTCCCGAAGCGTTCTCGACCGGCAGCTCCGCCATGCCGCAAAAGAAGAACCCCGACCTCACCGAGCTCGCCAGGGGCAAAGCGGCGCGCTTGCTCGGTTCCTCCACCGCCTTGAGCACCTTAATCAAAGGCCTCCCGCTCGCCTACAACAAGGACCTCCAGGAAGGCCAGGAGCAGACCTTCGACGTCGCCGACACTCTCTCCGGCCTCCTGAGCGTCCTCCCGAACTTTACCCGCTCCCTCAAGTTCCGCGCCCCACAACTCGCCCACGCCGCCACACACGGCTACCTCAACGCGATGGCCGCCGCCACCTATCTCTCGAACAAAGGCGTCCCATTCCGCCTCGCCCATGAGATCGTCGGCAACGCCGTCCGGCTCGGCTTGGAGACCCGCCGCGAGCTCAACGACCTCACGCTTGACGAGCTACGCAACCTCTCGCCCGCATTTGAATCCGATATCTTCGTGGCGCTTACACCGGAAGCGACGCTCGACTGTCACGACGTCCTCGGCGGCACCGCCCGCCACCAAGTCACTGAAGCCTTGAAGCAAGCACGAAGCAAGTTCAAAGACGCAGGCGAACCTGCGCAGGAGCATGAATGACCAAGACGGCACCGGCGCCGGAGACTTACACGGAAGCTGCGCCGGCTTCCACGTCCGACGATCTCCCCATCCTACTCACCGAAGGCGAACCCATCGGCGAGTCCGTTTTCGCGCACTCCACCCTCGAAGACCTCGCCCACCCCGACACGCATCGCAGCCCCGATGACATTACTCCGCCGAGCACGCCGGGTGCAGCAAGTGGGGCCCTGACCG